>JABFRT010000045.1 GCA_013141015.1 Hyphomicrobium sp.
ACCCACCCGCACGCTGGGTGGACCGCCTCCTGCTCTCGCACCGGAACACTCCGCTCTGCCTCCAGTGGAGCCTGTCTGCCAGGTCCTTCGCGGTGCGGCCTACCCACACCCTGGCTTCCCTCAGCTCCTCCCTCGTCCAACCTTCGTGGACCTCGAGGCGCTGGCACGCTAGCGCTCGGCTCTGGACTCCCTGTCGTCAACTCGAGGTCACTTTTTCGAGGGCCCTTCCTCCTCCGGGCCTTTCCTGGCGCCGGAGGCACGTTGGGGAACAGCCCGCTCAACTGTCACCGTCGCGGGCGTCTCCGGGCTCACCTTCTTCGAGGAGCGCAGAGGCCTCGGCGCGGATGCTCTCCAGCTCCGCCACCACGGCCGCCTCGAACTCGTCGATCTGGACGCCGCGCAACCAGCGAAGGTTTCGCTCGGACTTCAGCATCGCTCGGGTTCCGATGTCCTTCAGGGAGGCGGTGCCGTACCACGACGAGCACAAAGCCTGCGAGACGTCTCGATGCTGGTCAGCATCGCGGTGCGCTCGCCGTCGTCCGGTAGGTCCGCCTTGCTGGGGTGGGTGCAGGGCGCCCCACTTCGGCGAAGAAGGCCGCGCGGAAGCTGTCGCGCAGCTTCCCGATTTCCGCGTCGACGCGCTCCGCGGCCGACACGTACCACTCGATCGTCTTCACGAGCTTCGGTAGGGGATAGTCGCTCGGCGCATCGCCCTTCGTGGGGTCCTTTCCCAGGATCGCGGCGTGGTACCCACCTCACGGTGTCGGGTCGAGGCCGGACTGACGAGCCAGCGCCTCGAACGCCGCTGCGCCAGCCGGGGTCTCGTCGGCCTCGACCTCGTCATCTGCATCGGTCTCGACCTCGTCCTCGACGACCTCGTCCTCGACGACGACTTCGGCCTCCTCGAACCGCTCCCGGTCGTTTCCGGTCGGGATCAGGAACGTGTTGCGGAGTGCGTACTTCATCGCGCCGGTGAGCGCCTTGTAGGCGCCCTTGTCCTCGGGATCGATTCCGCATCCAGGGACCTTCACCGTCATCGTCTCGCCGCTCACGTGGAGCAGCCGGTAGGTCATGATGATGTCGGTGCGCCACTGGGCGGCGCCCTTCGCCGTCGGGCTGTGGGGGACCGTCTGCCGCTCGCAGTCGGTCGGGAACATCGCGAGCCCGTTCGCGATCATCGCGGGCCGCAGGGCGGCCAGGATGTCCTCATCCGAGGCGTAGTTGTACCCGAAGTGCTTGTTCTTCGCCGTCTCCCGGACGTACCTGGCCTTGTCCATCACGGCCACGAGGGCCTTCGCGAGTTCCGACATCATGCCTCCGTCCGACGACTGTTTTCTCGATGATTCCACCATCACTCGTGGTGGAGAACCCGTCAACTATCCAACAGAACTTTCGACATCAGGAACGCAAAAACGCGCTCCTTCCTCCCAGATGCTGGGTTCCACATGTCCTTTGTCCGGCGCTTCGCGTCGCGGACGACGATCCCCGCCTCGATCCACTGGGCGAGGACCGGGTATGGGTCGTGGCCGGCAGCGCGCAGGATCTCGTCCAGCCTCGACGGGTAGACGCCGATGCAGCGCTTGTCCTCGGTAGTCTTCGCGCGGCGGACATCGTCGGGCCACAGGCCCAGCCAGCCGCCGGATGGCTCGGCCGCGCCTGGCCGGCGCCCCACGAACTTCGCCGAGGACGAGGCGAAGAGATCCCGAACGAGGTCGAGAGCCCGCTGCCCCTGGTCGGCCTCGGTCACGCTGGAAGAGATCGCGTCGATCAGGGCGGTGCGCCAGTCGGCCTTCGGTTCCGGGATGCCTACCTCGGCGGCGAGCCAGGACCCGACGTCGATCAGCGCCGCGGTCGACAGCAGCCGCGTGTCGGCGACCACGTAGGTGGACCAGTGGGTCAGCCTAGTCTCGTACCTGGCGCGGAGGTCGGACGCGATGAAGTGGGCGCGCTCGGCGAGGCGGGGGGCCAGATGCCCGTGGTTCGCCAGGATGCCTGCTTCGATCCTGAACCCCTGCTCTCGGTTCGCGGTCGTCACAGGCCGGTCCTCGACGAGCGAGATCACGCGCGCGCGAGCTCCTCCCGCTTCGGTGTGCTCCACGAGGGGGGCCTCGCCGGTCGAGATGATCACGTTCGTCCACTCACCGGTACGCTGGACACCGGCGATCGAGCCTCGGCCTCCCCCGTGGCCCTGGGCGAGGGTGTAGATCGCCTGCCCGACGCTGAAGTTCGATCGCACCCGCATGCTCTCGTCGAGCAGGAGCGGGGCGTCGTTCGTGGCCGCCGCGAGGCGCTCGAGGTGGGTGTACGTCGTGTCCCACCCGTAGATGGTAGACCCGGCACCGTCGTCGCTGCGGCCCCACCCGGACCCGGCCATCCGGAGCCAGGTGGACTTGCCTCGGCCTCGGGGCCCCGACAGGTCGATGACCGGGTTGTGGCCTGGCCGAATCCATCGAAGCGCGGGTGCCGCGCAGGCGGCGTAGAGGATGATCCACGGGATCGGGCTCCTGGAGGCGTGGTTGATCGCCGACAGCCACCCCTCCCAGGTACCGGACTGCGTCCACCCCGACTTGGCTCCGGTCGGATCGCTGATCTCGATCCCTGACCCTGGCCCGGTGACGTAGATGTCGCCGTGCCACCCCACCCGATCGGTGTGCTCGGTGGTCGGGATCCGGTGGCCGGAGCAGACCTCGACAGAGTCGAGGAACATCACCCAGTTCTTCGCGGTGATCGAGTTCACCGACAGCCCCTCGGCGCGGTACGCCAGCAGGGCGCGCGGGTCACCGGTGTGCTCCCGGGGGATCCTGACCTCGCGCCACCGCCCGTGGCGCCGGTACCCGAGCACGATGGACTCTCGCCCGCTCGCGCGGTCGACGGTGATCGCGATGGGCATCACTGGTTCGTTCGACACCAGCACGAGGGTGGTCGAGCCGCCTGGCGCCGGCTCGATCTTGTAGATCCCGTTGTCGTTCACCTCCCACCCAGGCGGGATGGGGTACCCTGGCCACTCTTCCGGGGCGCACAGGGCATCCCGGAGACACCTGGCCTCGCCGGGCTCCAGGTCGTCGACCAGGCGGAGGTGCGACTCGGCCGCCTTGGTCATACGGTTGAGCGCCCGCTCGAGCACTTCAGCAGCGCGGCGGAGCTTCGGGTCGGAGTGGACCCGGACCAGGAACTGCTCGAAGTCGGCGTCGCCGAGCTGGCGGACCAGCGCGACCCCGGGGTCGACCAGCGTCGAGATCGTCTCTGGGGTGCAGCGGACCTCGTCGAGGGCCTTCCGGGCATCATCGATCAGCTGCCGGCCGCGGACGGCGGGGCTCCCGGACTGGATCACGAGATCGTCGCTCACTTGACCCTCGAGTAGGCTCGCTCGAGCCGCGACTGCTGTGTGTCTGCGTCGCCGCCGACGAACGCAACCGGCTGGTGCGCCCCATAGTCTACCGCGGTTCGGGCGGTCTTGGCGGCGTTGCCTGACGTCGACGCGGCTGCCAGTGATTCTACGAATTCTTCAGGATTTACGCCGTAATAGGCGCAGAGCCCTCCCACGTGTCGACCGGCAGCAAGGATCACCGCGTGTCGGCTTTCGGAGCCGGTGATCCTGCGGCACCACCAGTTCACGACTCCCCGAATCTGCCGGATCTCGCGCCGCTCCTGCCCCACGTGGCGGTCGCGGGGCGGCCACACCACCTTCCTGGCGCGGAACTGCTCCTCCACCCGCTCGAGGCGCGGCCGCCAGTCCAGCTGGTGACCGTCGTACACCCTGGTGAGGTCGCTCGGCGCGTCCCCGAGCGCCCACGGGGCCGTCTTCCCGTCGTGCCGTGGGCAGTGCGGAACCCGGAACCCCCGCGTCCAGTCCTTCACCCCGCGGTCGAGGGACACCGGCAGGCCGACCGGGATCATGGTCGCGTGGAAGTCGTCGATCCACGACTGGGCGTGCTTGAGCTGGGGCTTGTGCTTGAGCTCCCAGACGGCGCGCAGGCCGCCGCGGGTGGCGTACACGGATGCGTCCAGCATGTCGACCGTGGCTCGGACGGCCTCGGCCGCCGCCGCCCTGGTCTCCCACGGAGAGTTGTGGTGGTCCGGCCGGTCGAGGTCGAGGACGATCCACCCCAGCTGGAACTGGTCGGCGACGTCGTCCTCCATCAGTACGGACTTCGAGAACCTCGGCCAGTCGTCGTTACCGGTCGACGTCACCGCCTGGAACCAGGTATCCACCGGCCAGACTCCGCCGAGACCGTCCGAGATCGGCCTGGCCTCCCACCTGGTGGGCAGCAGGTCGGCCTTCAGGCATGCCTCGCTGGGAGGGTACGCGTACGGCGGGGTCCGGCGTACGGTCCAGAAGCTCACCGGCGCCATTCGCTAACCCCCGTCTCCGCTGCTCGGACCGCCGCGTAACGTCGGAAGTCCATCGCTCGGTTGATGTCTCCTCCCGATCCACCTGCCAGAACCTCACGTTTCCATGGGTCCCACGCCTTCCTGGCCTTGCGGATCAGATCCGCGCAGATCTCCTCGGCGTGCCACCGCTCGACCGGCCCATCGGTGAGGGGGCGGGGGTTCTTCGCGCGGCGCGGGAGCCACACGGGCGTGGCCCTCTTCTGCCCACCCACCAGGTAGATGATGCCGTGCTCGTCGAGGTTGATCGCCTCGACCGGATCCCGGAGCGTGTGCAGCAGCGCCCACGCTGCAGGTTCGGGTGGCTCCACGACCTGGCGCTCCCCGGACTGCAGGCTCGCAAGCGGGTTCGGCACGATCACGTCGCACCACATGCACTGGCGCCGGTGTCCAGCGATCGGTGTGTACTCGTGCTTCCACGACGGAGAGTCCTTGCACTGAGGCTTTGAGCAGTGCTTGCAGGTCCGCCGGCCGGTGGTGGAGTCGTCGACCCAGGTGTGGAGTCCGCCGGCGCCGGCCTCGAGGCTTGCGTAGCAGGGCAGCCGCGCGCCGCACTCGCACTTGGCCTTACCGTCAACCTCCACGAACTGGTGGACGCCTCCTGGGAAGGTCTTGCAGCGGGAGCCTCCGATCAGGGCCGGAGCGCTAATCAGGGAGTGCATCTCGCTCGCGCCGGCCAGGTCGATCACCATTGTGTCACGCTTACCTGCGTTGATCCGGGCGCCGCGGCCGATCATCTGGACGTACAGGGTGCGGGACTTCGTGGGGCGGGCGACCACCACCAGGTCGCACTCGGGAAGGTCCACGCCCTCCGTGTAGGCCGCCGGGTTGCAAACGGCGTTGATGTGGCCCTTCTGGAAGGCCACCAGGATGTCGTCCCGCTCACGCTTCGGCGTCTTGTGGCAGACCACCTTGGCCCGCCACCCGACGTCGCAGAGCGCCTTCGCGGTCAGCTGGGCCTGCTCGACGGTGGCAGTGAACACCAGCGCGTGTCGGCCATCCGCCGACATCTGGGTGGAGTCGTCCTTCCGCGGCATCCGGTGAGCCGTCAGCGTCCGGCCCATGATGCCGACGGTGTGCTCGACCACGTGGGCCGCGAGGAGCTTCTCGCCGAGTTCGTCGACGTTGTAGTCCCGTCGCCCGCCCACCTGGGTTTCGTCGAAGCCGGGGATCCGCTCGACGGCCACGTACGGGGCCATCAGGAACCCTGACTCGATCGCCTCCACGAAGCCGAACGAGAAGACCGGCACCCACAGATCCTCGAGCGATAGGTCGTCGTCGCGGTCTGGCGTGGCCGTGAGGCCGAGCAGCCTGGCGCCAGCGGCGATGAGGGGCTGCAGCACCTTCATGTTCTCGGCCGCCACCGAGTGGTGGGCCTCGTCCACGACCACCAGATCAGGTACCCCATGCTTGAGGTACTCTTCCATCCGCTTCGGCTGGGACAGCGTTCGGAACGACCCGAACACGATCCGCTTGTCGCAGCCGTTCTCGTTGGCCATCACCACGCCGGACTGGGCGCGGTCGTACCACAAGCTGTTCCGCGCCTGGTGCACCAGCTCCTTCCGATGCGCGAGCCAGAGCACGCGGCCCCGGGTCCCCTGCGCGGCAAACAGCGCCGTCTTCGTCTTCCCTGTCCCGGTCGCCATCACCAGCAACGGGTGCCGGCCGCCGGACGGAGAGGACCACGCCGCGGCACACGCCTCGGCGGCACGAATCTGGTAGTCGCGTGGGATCACAGCGCGCTCAGCCAGTCGCCGGGGGTGGACATGGGGCGGGCGACTGTGAAGCCGAACTCGCGGATGCGGGCGGGAGTCAGCGACGCAGCCCACGCCTCCGAGCGCTTCAACCTGCGTTCGTCGTTCCACCTCCACCAGATCGGTCCGAAGCCAGACCAGTCGACGACCCACGAGCTGTCGCGGATCTTCAGCGCGATGAAGGCCTTCGTCCGCGGCATGCGGGACCAGCCCTCGAGGTCACGGGCCTGGTGGAGGTCGAGTAGGTCGAAGCTCCAGCGCTGCAGCGTCGTTGCCTTCGCGTCGAAGCAGACCGCGTAGTCTGCCGTCACGCCGGAGTAGTCCGGCGGCCCGAACGTCTCGAACGCGGCGGTGAACCGCCCCCCAACCGGGGATCCGATCATCCGGATCGGGGGCGGGACGCGGAAGACCACGGCGCGGACGTCCTTCGGGTCGGAGCGGTAGGTGTGGTTCCACACCTCGATCTGCCGCTCCCACGCCCTGCCCAGGTTCGGTTCGACGCTGCTCACTCTGCCCTCCGGATCATGAGCACCTTTCCCTTGCGGCGGTGCTCCACCTCGAGCTCCCCGAACTTGATCATCTTCCGGATCTGCTTCTGGGCGATGCCCAGGCTCTTCGAGCCCACCGTCTCGGAGACCTTGGCCAGCACGGCCGACTCGCTGCGCCACCTGGCGTCGAGCGCGACGTTGAGCTTCTCGTGGACCATTCGTACGTACGCACCGGTGATCGAGATCTTGAAGCGCTCGGACGACGCGATCGGTTCGGGGTCCGTGATGTTGGCCCACACCTCGTATACGACGTCATCCGGAGACCCGGTGCCGATCCCGTACAGGGCGTCCACTGCTTGGCCAGGCGTATCGTACGAGCCGTGCAGCGTGCTGCTGTCTCGCCCGTCTGCGTAGGGTGCGCGGCGCCAGATCTGGTTGCTCACGCCCATGCGCCCCCCGCACGAACGTCGTCCATGGACCGCACGTAGGGGTGGATCAGCTTCAGGAGGCGGAGGGCCTCGAACTCGGGGACCTCCAGCGCCTTCAGCACGGTCGCGGCGTCGGGCGCGGTCGGCGCCCTCACGCCGGCCGCCCAGTACGAGATCAGCGACTTGCTGACCTTCAGACCCATCGACTGCAGCTTGCGCCGCAGTCGCTCCAGCCGGCCGTGCCCCAGGTACCCGGCCTGTGCCATCGCCTTGTCCAGGCCCTCGGCGAAGGCCAGCCTCTTCTCGATCGGGATCATCAGTCCTCCTCACCAGGCACGTAGCGCCATCTCCACTTTCTGTCGACAGATCTTCCCCTCATCCCGGAGAACCTGCGGTTCCTTCCTGGCTTGCCTGACACGGCCGTGGGGATCGTGCCGACGATCGCAACGGCCGCCCACCACCCGCAGGCCTGGCACTTGCGGGGGGCGTAGCGCCGGTCGGCCGACAGGGTCGAGTCGTCGAGGCACCTCGGGCACGGAAGGTAGATCACGGATCCTCCCCTCACAATCTAGGCAGATGCAGCCATCGGTGTGCGACTTTCGGCCCATCCACGGGGACGTGAGAGGCCGCTCCTTCCCCCAGCCCATCCTCGAGGCCAGGTCGATCCAGGCCTCGACCTCAGATCTCAACGTCTGTGGCCTTCGACGCCGGCGGTGGCGCCAGAATGGCGAGCATCGACATGATCGTCTGAGCCAGCCCGTCGTTCGTATCCATCGTCAGCAGGACGCTGTCGGTCTCACCCATCTCCTCACGGTCGAGCTTGACGAAGAGGGTGAGTACCACGGACCCATCCGGCATCGACATGCCCTTCTCGATGCTGCGCTCGATCTGCTCGAGCTGTGGCGCGGCGATGAGCCGAACCCGCTGCGCGATCTGCTCGGGGGTCAAGACTTCACCCCCATCTTCTCTACGAGCTGCACCACTCGGTCCATCAGCACCATCTGGATGCCGGCGATCTCCGCGAACTCTTTGGCGTACTCCGGGTGCTCCAGCCCGGCGCCGAACGAGTAGTTCACGGCGTCGGAGAGTTCCTGGAACAGGTCGGAGCGGAAGTCGCGTCCGGAGTGGGTGTACAGGTCGATGCCGTACTTCTCCCTCCCGAGTTGGCGGCGGCTGGTCGCCACGTGGGCGGCTATCTCGCCAACCTCCGGAGGTATCCCCTCATCCAGGCGCAGTTCGTCCAGCAGCATTCCGATCACGGGCTCGGACGCATCGGTCCGGACCGTCGGCGGCTGGGGGGTGAGCAGGTAGTCGATGATCTCGGTGCGGGTCATGGGGTCTCCTTGATGACGCCGAGCAGCATAAGCTCGGTGGTGAAGTGTGAGAACGCTTCCTCTGGGTTCCAGTTCCTGATCTTGACGCCGAGTGGCGCGTAGCCCTCCTCGTCGACGCCCCACACGATCGGAGGGTCGCCAGGTGCGAGAAGCACGCGGCGCTCGTCGAGCAGGATCCTCTGATCGGCCTCTACGACCACCACCGACTTGGTGTCGTACCTGAAGCCAATGAGTTCCTTGATCGCCGCGTCGATCCTGTCCTTAAGGGCCTCGAAGTCCGCACGGGCATGGGGGTTGCCCATGAACAGGACATCCTGCACAGACTTCGTGATGTCTCCGGTGTACGCCTCGTGGGCGTCGTGCATCATCATCGCGATGCGGGTGGTCTCGTCGTAGCCCTCGTCCTTGGCCCACCACGACATCAGCACCGAGTGCTCAGCCACGGAGTAGAACCGAGACACACACCCGTTGTACCTGCACTGGTTGCTCATCGAGAGCGCGATTTCCCCCAGGTTCATGTCCTTGGGGCTTGGGTTAAGCAGGTCGAGCCTCTTGCCGAGGCTGGTGTGGTGGAAGAACTTCTTGATGAATGGGTCCAACAAGTGCCTCTCGTAGTCGTTGAGCTTGTGTCGGGTGATGTCGGCCAGCGCCCGCTTGGGCTTAACGACGCGGGCGACGAACTCGCGCGGCGAGATACACATGGCTCCGTGCTTGCGGGCCCTGTCGAGCGCCGCGTCGAACAGATCGTAGTGCTCGGTTGGCGTTCCGGAGTTCTGGCGCCATTTGGCCTTGAGACCGATCTTGGCTGCGAACTCGTCCAGTTCGCGAGTACCGCCCTCGCCGACAAGGTCGGACCCCATGTGGGCGGATAGCCTCGTCAGGCCCATGAATCTAACGGGCCGCGGCGTGTCGTAGTAGATCACTCGGCCACCTCACTGGCTGTGATCTTGATCTCGTACTTGACGCCAGGCGCCAGGACCGACTCGCCCGACACGACCCTGTGCTCATGAACGATCACGTGCGTTAGTACGAAGTCGACCATGTAGTGCTTGTTGGCCCACTTCACAGCCGCGTCGGACGCAGACTCGGCGCTGATGAAGTGGCGAACATCCACGATGTTGGGGTTGATGGCCGCGAGAGAGTCGGTGGTGTACACGAGGTACCGGTTCATGGTTTGCCTCTGATGACTTCAGCCACGTACGGCATCATGAAGTTGAACGACGCCAGCACCATCGCCATCAAGACGATCTCCCGTGTCGGGTGGTCATCGCTGGCCTCCTACCAGGTTGTTGATGATCAGCAGAAAGAGGGCCCTGGCGAGTTCGTCGGGGGCGGGTTCTGCAGGTGCACGCCGTCGGCGAGCAGCTGGGGGTCCGGGGGCAGCAGAAGCTGACGGGCCGGGGTCCCCTCCCATGGCTCGGGAGGGTGCACCAACACCACCGACATCTCCTGCTTCCCGAAGTCGGCCCCCCAGTAGTACTCGCCGGTCATCCCCGCCTCCCGAGGGCCTGGAGGAAGGCCTTCCACTCACGCTCGGTGAGCTGGCTGCGGGCGTCGACGGTGCCGGTGTACCCCGGGGCCGACTCCACCAGCGCGCGGAGGATCTCCATCTCCTGGCGGCTGAAGGTGTGGGCGCCGAGGCGGTAGTCCTCGAAGGCCTCCCACGCGACCGGCACCCACGCCTTCACGATCTCGGCGAGGTGGTTCGCGTACACGCGGATCTCGTACTGCGCGTGCCCGTCCATCCGCTGGGACAGGAAGCCCAGCACGTTGTGCAGGTCGCACTTCCAGTACCACTCGGTGTACTGGCTCACCGAGGTCACGCCGCGCGCCGTCTCGAGGGCCATGCCCTGGTCCAGCAGGTAGTGGTACTCCGACAAGGACTCGTGGTTGGCTGCGCGGATCTTGTCCGCCAGCTCGACCGCCATGTCGTTCTCGAACGCGTCTCCGCGGCCCTGCCGGTTGCTGTCCGACTGGTAGCAGATCTGCTCGGGCTCGGGGACGTAGAACTCGTTCAAGATCTCCCGGTAGCGCCCGCTATACTCGTTCACGTTCGCCGTGCGGTGGCGGATCCACTGCCGAGCCACGAGGATCGGCAGCTTCACGTGGATCTTGATCTCGCACATCTCGAACGGGGTGGTGTGGCGGTGCCGCATCATGTACCGGATCAGGCCGCGGTTCTGCGCCTTCGAGTGCATGGCGGCCGTCGAACCGAAGGACACCCGCGCGGCGTCGACGATCGCATCGTCGTTGCCCATCGTGTCCACCAGCCGGATGAACCCGTGGTCGAGGACCTTGACGCCTGGGCTGTAGATCTCGTGCTGGAAGCTCAACTCTCACCTCGGGTTGCTTGGTTGTTCACGATCTCCGCCACCGCCCGAGTGGCGGATTCCCACTTGCGAACGTCGCCTGGGTGGTGCCTCAACGCCGCGGAGTGGTGCGGCCACCCCTCGAGTGGGTGCTCCTCGCACCCGTAGCGCAGCCTCCAGCCGGAGGGAAGTTCCACGGCAACCCACTGATATCCGTGGTCGGTCCCCGCGAGGTGCCGCCCTACTGCCTCGCCCGTCACCCAGGTGGCGCCGGAGGTCTGCTCCGCGGAGGTCGGCAGCGCGGAGGTCTGCGCGGAGGTCGGCAGCGCGGAGGTCGGTGCCGGAGAGGTCTGCTCCGCGGAGGCCGGCGCCGGAGAGGTCTGCTCCGCGGAGGTCGGTGCCGGAGAGGTCGGTGCCGGAGAGGTAGGCGGTGCCGGGAGGTCGGCGCCGGAGAGGTAGGCGCTGCGGAGGTCGGCGCCGGAGAGGTCTGCTCCGCGGAGGTCTGCTCCGCGGAGGTCGGCAGCGCGGAGGTCGGCAGCGCGGAGGTCGGTGCCGGAGAGGTCTGGGCGAGACCCCGTCCCCCGCGCCGCGGCTACGATGCTGCGTGCTTGGGTGGGTGTCATTCTGGCTTCTGCCCGTCCGCCGCCATGGCGTCGAGCCGGATCTCGGCCGCGCGGATCATCCAGGTCGAGAACGACTCGCCGAGCGAGTCCATGCTGATGTGGATGGCCTCGGCGAGGGCGGGGGGCATGCGCAGCGAGAACGGCTGGCTCCGGATGTTGGGGTGCAGGATGTGCCTGTGGAAGGCGCGGGCGGTGGACTTGGTGATGCCGTGCTTCGCCGCCAACTCCGGGACAGACATCCCGGCCTCGACGTCCTTGAGGATCTGCGACCACGCGGCGTGGGTTTCGAGTTCCTTGCTCATCTTTTCTCCTGTTACTTGAGGTCTTCGAGCGCCGACTGGATGAGTTCCAGGTCGGCCTCGAGCCTTGTCTTCGCGGCCCGGGCCTCGGCCTGGGTCGCGTGCTCGAGCAGCTGCTTGAGCATCCGCTCGTACCCGTCCAGAAGCACGTCTCTCAACTCCGCGCCCCCTTTCCGAAGTCGTGGTAGACGGCCGTTACGCCGGGGATTGTGGTCCTGGCCTCCCACCGATGGCAGTTGATGCCGTCCAGCTTCTCGACCTTGCACTCGCCGCCAGACGCGGCGACGAACGACTGGATGTCGTTCAAAACCACATCGCCTGACTGGAGGTAGATGGCGCTGATGTTCAACTCCAACTCCCGCGCCCAGTCCAGGACGGACTGGAACAGGTCGACGCTCTTGGTGTCGCGCCGGGGCCCCGGGTCGTCCTCGCGGTTGGCGTACTCGGCGGCCACCTCGTCGAGCCAGGTGTCGTACGGGTCCACCCACTGTTCGTTGTCTGCGGTCACGCTGCCTCCTGCTTGTTGATGCGCGGAGCCGGAATCGAACCGGCGACCAACGGCTTAGGAAGCCGCTGCTCTATCCACTGAGCTACCCGCGCTCTGTCGTCCCACCGTGTAGTATCCACTCGTGTAGTAGAGCGCAAGCAACGTAAGCAACTTGCGGGACTACCGTGTTCCCAAGCGCCTTTACGCGCTGCGGCCGCCCGGATCCCCTGGGCGGGGAGACGATCATCCGCGCGGGCTCGTAGTGGTGGGGGTAGGCGAACCGGGGGCGGGCCAGTCCACCCGATCGGCAATCCCATGAACAACTCCAGCCACTCCGGGTTCGGCACCAGGCCGCTCCGCATCCGCGTTCGGCGCCCCGACAACCCCAACGTCTCCCGAAGTGCGTCGGTGAGCGACGTCCCAGCGTGGGCCCCCGAGCCAGGCAGGCGCCGGGACCCCGCCGAGTTCGCGTCCCCCGCCACCAGCGTGGGCCACAACGAGTACTCGCTCTCGCTTGTGGGGGGCTCCGACGTCGGAGGCGTGGATGCGGGTGGCAGCCACCTCGTAACCGAGGTCGGTGAGCCCGGACCCGCCGAGTTCGCGTCCCCGCCACCAGCGTGGGCCACAACGAGTACTCGCTCTCGCTTGTGGGGGCTCCGACGTCGGAGGCGTGGATGCGGGTGGCAGCCACCTCGTAACCGAGGTCGGTGAGCCCGGACCCGCCGAGTTCGCGTCCCCCGCCACCAGCGTGGGCCACAACGAGTACTCGCTCTCGCTTGTGGGGGGCTCCGACGTCGGAGGCGTGGATGCGGGTGGCAGCCACCTCGTAACCGAGGTCGGTGAGCCCGGACCCGCCGAGTTCGGCGTCCCCCGCCACCAGCGTGGGCCACAACGAGTACTCGCTCGCTTGTGGGGGCTCCGACGTCGGAGGCGTGGATGCGGGTGGCAGCCACCTCGTAACCGAGGTCGGTGAGCCCGGACCCGCCGAGTTCGCGTCCCCCGCCACCAGCGTGGGCCACAACGAGTACTCGCTCTCGCTTGTGGGGGGCTCCGACGTCGGAGGCGTGGATGCGGGTGGCAGCCACCTCGTAACCGAGGTCGGTGAGCCCGGAGACAACAACGTCCAGGCCCCGCCGTACGAGTCGAGAAACGTTCTCAATCACCACCCCCTGAGGCCGGACGGCCTTGATCACGCGGAGAGCCTCGAACCACAGGCCCGAGCGGGGCCCCTGGAGCCCGAGCCCGGCCGGGTTGGCCTGGATCAGGTCCTGGCACGGGAACCCGGCCAGGATGACGTCGACCGGCGCGAAGGCGCGGGGGTCGAAGGTGCGGATGTCTCCGTGCTTGGGCACGGCCGGCCAGTGGCGCTCGAGCACCCGCGTGCAGAACGGGTCGAGCTCCACCTGCCACGCGGGCGACCACCCGCAACGCTCGGCCGCCAGGTCGAAGGACCCGATGCCGGCGAACAGGGACCCGAAGGTGATGGGCATCACGCCTCCTTCTCGATGACGAGGATCAACCCGTCGCCATCGAAGTGCTTGGTGTCTCGGAGGGGCTTGCGCTCCGGGTGCCGGCGCCAGTGCCCCACCAGGCCTCGGGCCAGCTTGAGCTTGGCGACGTCCTCGGATTCGAGGGGCGTCCACCAGTCGCCAGGCGCGATGGGGTCGTCGAGGTACTGCCTCGCGCGGGCGATCACCTGGTCGACCGACTCGCCAGGCACCTTTCGGATGTGGGTGCGGAGGCGCTTCATTCCGACCACTGGGCCTGGCACTCCGCGCGAGCGCGGCGATCTGCGTCCTCGCGGGCGCGAAGCTTCCCGATGCGGTCGTGCTCCCGGAGGAGCCCGGAGACGCCCCGGGTGTTGCGGCGCTCGGGGTCGGCTCGCTTGAGGTTCTTGGTCACTTGGCCTCCTCCCGAGTAGGGGTAACTTTGTGGAGTGGTTGTGTCGACTACTAGAACGGGAACTGGATACCCGCCTCACGGAGGCGCTCGGTCGACGCATACCGGATCACGAACGGGTCGCGGGGGGACGGCACCACCTGCACGGCGTACAGGCCCCCCTGGTGGGGGGAAGAGGACCAGAACACCATCACCGTGCTTTCGCGTTGGTGGAGACGTTCGGCCCACCGCGCGACGACTCGTTCGAGGTCGAGGTCGTCGGGCAAGCTGGCCATCGGCCGGCAGGTGCGGCGGCTGAAGCAGTCCTGGAGCGCGGCGGTGAGCCGCGCGAGGTGTACGAGGCTGGTGGGCTTCACGTCGCATCTCCGGCCGTGGCCAGCCACACGAGCGCCGCCTCGATAGCCTCGAGCGCGCGACCGTGGTACTTCTCGGCGGCGGCGGCGTACGCCTCCCGGTCGGGGTGGTAGGCGCCCAGCATGAGCGCCGCCTCGGCCGTGAGACCGCCCAGCCACTCGTCCAGGTCGTCCCGGACGTCAGCCAGGTCGAAATCGAACACCACGTCATCAGCGCTGCGGTCGCCGAAGGTGATCGACCAGAAGGTGTCGTAGTCCATCTCGTCCTCCACGCCCACCGTGCGGGATGCACGGGCCACCGACTCGACGGTGGGGCCCCGAAGGGCTGCACGACTGGAGTGTTAGAGGTCATGCTCGAGGTACGGAGCCGACAGGACCTCCGCGAGGTCTGCGAGGACGCGGGCGTGGTAGTCCAGCGCAGCGTCTTCGTACTCGGCCCGGGCGGCGCGGTCGCGGAGGAACTGGATCGCGGCCTCGGTGGTGGCGCGGCCCAGCCACTCGTCCAGCCCGTCCAGCACGACGACTCCCTCGGAGTCGACGTCGTCCCGGACGTCAGCCAGGTCGAAATCGAACACCACGTCATCAGCGCTGCGGTCGCCGAAGGTGATCGACCAGAAGGTGTCGTAGGTCACGTGGCACCGACCCTGACTCGGGCCTCGGCCGCGCCACCGGGGCAGGCCCGGACGAGGTCCGCCCACGCTGCGGCGGTAGCCTCCCGCAGCACCGCAAACTCTCGGCCGTCCAGGATGGCGGCGGCGAGGCCGACGTCGATGCGCGCGCCTGCGCATGCGCCGTCCCACGCTGCCGCCTCATCCGAAGCGGCCTCGCGATAGACGCGTACCAAGCGGCTGATCTCTGCACCTGACATGGGGGGCTCCTGTGCGGCTCGCGCCGCGGTTGGGAATGGGCTAGCCGACCTCGACACCGACGTCGCCGACGCGGACGATGTCGTGCACCTCGTGGGTGCCGGTGTACCCGACGAGGTAGAGCCACTCGTCGCCTGCGTCGTCGGTGACTCGGTGGACCGTGAGGTCCGGCCAGGTGACCACCGGCTCGGGGAGGTCCTCCAGCTCGAGGTTAAGGCTGTACCCCCGAGCGACGAGGGTGTGGTACGCGTGGTACACCGCCCGCTCCTGGCGGAGGAGCTCGCGGGTGGTGATGTGGTTGCGGTTCATTCGGCCTCCGTGAGCAGTTCCACCTTGAGCAGTTCCAGAACTCGGGCGGTCACGGCCGCCCAGGACTTGAGTGGGCGGCGAACCCGCGACCACGGGTACGGCGCCCGCTTCCGAGCCTCTGCGTAGTGGTTCCACTGCTCGGGCGGCCCGCCGGCACAGCCGAAGCTGTACCACCCGCGATCCAAGCACGCGAAATAGCGGTGCGGGCTGGCCCAAACGTTGTCGCGTACCACCACGTGAGCGTAGGCATACTTGGGGCTCTTACGCTCGGTTTCCACGGTTACCACCAGCGGGCCGGACGTGAATGTGTGCGCCATCACTCGGTCCCCTGGTTCTGCAGCAGTCGGAGCACCTCGGCGGTCAGGGCCGCCCAGTGCTTCAAGGGGCGGCGCCCGCCACCCTCCCCCCCCGGCGCGCGCGCCTTCGCCACGGCGTAGTGGTAGTGGTCCCACTCCGCGGCCGGGCCACTGGCGCAGCCGAATGAGTAGCGGTTGTAGCGGTTGGCGGTTTCGCTGATCCACAGGTTGGCGAAGAACGTCCACGTGGACGGGTACCCGTCCCTGCCCGGCCTGATGCTGACACGGACCATCACCCACCGTGATCTGGTGCAGGATGAGATGTGGTCGTAGGGCGTGATCTCGGCCGTGATCGGGCCGGACGTGAATGTGTGCACGTTTCGCCTCCTGGGTTGGGGTTGGGGTTCGGCGGGGTTCCTCCCCCCGCCCGCCTTCCACTATCTGGCCACTCCTTCCCCGTCCACCCGTGTTTCGGGGATGCCGGATGGTACCTGGTGTTGTGGCGGTTGCTGGCCTGCTACCGCGTGGCAGGATTGTGGTTGGTATCCTGGCACGATTCCTGCTGGGCCACCACTTCCCGGCGTTGCAGGCGGATCATCAGCGGGTGTTGTGGTTCCTCCCCACTGTCCTCCCCACCTGTTTTCGGCCTCGAACCTGGGTTTTCGCGTTCCTCCCCACTGGCCTTTTTTGGGTACCAACACCCCGGTAGATCCCCCTCCCCGGATCGGGGATCGGAGTGGAGAATCTGTGTCGGGTGTGTGGAACCCTGTGGCACCTCTGTGGAGGATCGGGATCCCCCTGGGGGAGGGGGTTGGGTGGGGTGGATAGGGTGTAGGAGCAGTGGGGAGGAAACGGGAAAGCGTAGGTAGGAACGGGATCTGTGGTGGGGAGGAGAGTGGGGAGGCGGAGGGGAGGAGGAGGGGATAGGTGGGGATGTAATAGATCTTGATCAGTTAAGATAAGTTAGAACCTACACACTTCCGGGGCCACATTCAGGGCTCCGGGCGGAGGGTCTGGTGGAATACATCGGCGGAAAGGAGCGTTACGACAGGCTCTTGAAGGGGCTGGCCCTCGGGATGACCCGTCGTAGGGCGTGTGATTATGCCGGTTTGTCCGTGGACGCGCTCGCGCTGGTGATGTCCGCCGAGTATCCGAGCGCCGAAGTGTCGGCGTTGATCGACACGATTCGGCGAGCGGAGGTCCACTCGCTGGTTTTCGACGCGACCGCGCTTGCGACGCTGACGCCCTCCGCCCTCCGGGAGCGTCTCCTCGCCCTCGAGCAGGGGGAGGAACCCGGACCAGACCTCGACTGACCCACCCAGCGCCTCGTATAAGCCCCGCTGACGCTTCGGGGCCCCTACCCCACCCGAAAACCGTCCCGAGAGCCCACAGGGGCCACAGCGGGTCCGGAATCGGTATCCCTAGGGCAGCAACGCCGGGTCACCGGTGGACCGCCACTCGTGGGCCCAGTAGGCCTCCTCGACCAGCCGCGTGGCCGCGGCATCAACCAAAACGTGCCATTCTGTCACTTCGCACCTCCCGCGAGCGCAAGCTCGCGCCGCTGCGCGACGATCGCAGCGGCGCGCGATGCGTAGGCTTGGAACCCGCCGACGGTTGACACGCCGTCGGCGTCGACCCGCCGCACGGTGTAGCGGCGCCCGCGCTGGTTCGGCCCCTGCTCACTGCTCACGAACAACCATCCGTCGCCGGAACGCTGTAGGGTGGAGTAGCAGATCCGGGAGCGGAAAAACCGCATCGTAGCCGGTGAAAACCAGATCGGGTGATCCGACTTGATCTTGTTCCACGTCGCGTTCATGTAACCTCCAAACAGAGCTTGATCGCTCGCTTTCGCGCTGGTGCTCGTCACACCAGCGCGAACGAGAACGAACTAGCCGCTACGGCAGCGATCCGGGTGCGGGGTAGCGCCCCTCGCGCCGACCCCATGCCAGGTGGTACCGCTCACTGGCCCGCCTGCAGTGTACGCACGTGAACAGTCTACCCCGCCACTCCGCCACCACCCGGTGACACCACTCGGCCGCCGGGCGGCCCCGGAGGCCGTGCGGGGCCGAGAGAAGCGCCGCACGGCGCATGTAGGCGTCGAGCCGTTCCGGGGCTTGCCACCCGGCGCCACATTCCGGCTCGTCCATAGGGCCGCGGAGCCAGTGAATGACCTGTCGGGCGGGGCTCACGTGAGCACCGCGCCGATCCGGCGGTCCGTGCCGCCGTCCGGCCGGAACGCCACAACCAGGTCGGGCCGATCCCAGCAGATCCGGCAGGTGGCGCACGTGGCCCCGCCCGGCAGTTGCGCGCGGCACTTGACGACGGGGGCCGAGGCCTCCCGCCGTGCTCGCGCCACCACGTCAGGCGCGAAGCTGGGGAGCACGATCACGCCCCAGCGGCCCGAGTAGTCGCTGCGCCGGATCGCCACACCGATCGCCCGGAGGCGATCGAGCCATGGGCCCACGTCGCGCGGGTGGTGGTGGGTGTACGTCCACGCGATCGGCGACTCGACCGACCCGCCGAACGGAGTGAGCGCCGCGATCAGATCGGAGCAGTAAGCGTCGATCTCGGCGCGGGTAGCGCCGAGGTCCCCGGAGACGTGCAGCCGTGCGAGCCGGCCGGTGATCTGGCCAGCGCGGACCGCGGCTACAGCGCCGACCACGGCCGGGTAGTGGGCAGCGCTCGCACGCACCGCGGCCATGTATGTGCGCCGTTGCTGGGCGTAGCATCCTGCGCCCAGGTAGGGGCAGCTGGCGGGGCACGTGGACCCGACGGGCCGGTAGGTACCGGGAGAGTCAGTCTTCGCGTTCCCGGCGCCGAGAACGGCCCCTAGGGACCGAGCTTTCTCGTATACCTTCCCAAGCGCCCGGATCTTGCAGAACAACGCGTGCAGATCACTCGGCGCGGTCATGGCGAGCCTCCCGACCGTGCACGGTCACGATCTGCACGTCGGTCCCGACGCCCTGCTCGACCGCGCGCGCCGCGGCGCGCTCAGCGCTTGTGCGCCGCGAGAACACTTGCTCCAGATCGAGCCAGCGCCCGATCTGGGGATCCAAGTACAACACACGCCACACTGTGCACCTCGGTTGTTTGGGTTCACCGACTACGTAATCACGTAGTCGGTCGGTGTCCACGGTAGTCGACACTTTGTCGGGTCGGCGAAAACCGGCCCGAGGGAGTATCGGCTACCGCAACCGGCGGCACCCGGAGGCAGCGACCCTACGAAACCCGCCTTCCGTGAGGTCGGACGGGATGTCAACCACCACAAACCTCCCCCCGTCCTCCACGACGGTCACGGTCGCGTTGCGCGGCAACCACGGGTTGCTGATCCTGTCTCCGACCCGAAGCTCCCCCGGCTTGCGGCGGGGTGCAGCCCCTTCGGCGCGCGGCGCCTTGGGCGGCTTCGGGGTAGTGGGGGCGATGATCACGCTCCGGAGCTTGTTGTAGCGCAGGGTCGCCGAAGCGATCCCCATATCCCGAAGCTCCGCAGCGCTGGTGTACTGGCCCGTGAGCGCGTCTCGCCAGTCTGTAGCGCAGTGACCGGTGAAGGCATCGAGCGCCATCGCGGCCGACTTGTAGTCCGCGCCGTACGCAGGTACGAGTGTCATATGTAACCTCCTATCGAGCTTGATCGCTCGCTTTCGGCCGGGTAGGCTGGCTACCCGGCCGAACGAGAACGGTCTAGAACCGGGAGGACCGAAGTTCGCCACCGTTGGTATGAAGGGTGACGAACGCATCCGACGGAGCCGACAGGACTCGGGCCGCCCAGTCTCGGGCCGCACCCGCTGCGTCCGCCCCGTCAAAGTCCGCGTGGGACACTGTAGCGGGACACTCATCCGGGGTAACCGCCCACCACCACACCAGCCGTGCGCCGCCGGCCGGTGGGAACCCGCGCCCCGCGATCAGGGTGAACCCGGTGGGTTGGGTCTGGACGTCGCACCAGAGGCGGGGGTTCACTCGGCACCCGGGTGCGGCGCGACGCGCCGGCCGCAGTCCGGGGCCGGATCCCACCCGATCGCGCACGGGATCGGAACCCGCGGGGTACGGTGGGTCTCGGATGCGATCCCGGCCGCGACAGCCCTGCAGGCGCGCGCGTCCGTGAGGATCGGGTGCCGCAGCGCTGCGATCTGGTCCGCGCTGCAGTGTGCGAGCGTTTCGGCGGCGGCGGCCCGGACGGCCGGCCGGTCCGGCCCGTCCACGATCATAGCTAGATCTCGAGCGGTCAAGGGAGCTCCTGTTGCCGATGTGGCAAGGTGTTCCACGTGGAACGTTCCACGCGTGGTGAGGCGGGTCGGTCGACCGGCGCTCACTGGTAGGCACCCGAGGGGGTGCTCACCCGTGAGGGCCGGTTAGATCCCGTACCCGTACTGGGCAGCGAGCCAGGACTCCCCGACCGCTACGTGGTACCGATCAACCGAGCGCCACCACCCGAGGAGGGTGCGCCGGGTGAGGGTGGGGGGCTGGTCCCCGGGGACCGCGACCACCGGCGGCCGGTGCCCCGGGGTGCAGCCGGCTGCGGACCGGGTGCGCTCCCGCCGCGTGGCGTCGCTCTCGGGCGCTGCGGCGCGCTTGACGGCGCGATGGTGCGCGGCCCAGCCGTTCGTGGTGCGAGCGGCGGCGGCGGTCCGGAGGAGTGGCGGCTGGGCGGTTGTCATTTCATCTCCGGTTGGTTGGTTGGGGTTGATGGTAATGGGGGGGGGGGGGCTCTCGCTCCCCACATCTACTCAATAACCCCTAGGGTAGCCGCCACTCCCCGTGACAAATCGTGACAAATGGGTCCCATCTCGAGGGGAAAAACCACACCACCCATTGCCCACAACCCACAACACAGTTACTCCACCAAAACCACGCCAGGAGACCCATGAAACCCATCCGGGCAGCGACGAAGGCGGAGCGAGACCGAGCGCTCCGGGCCATGCGAACCGCGAAGCTCCGGACGTGGGAGGAGGTGCCAGGCTTCTCGGACCGGACGTTCCCCCTGACGCCAGAACTGGACGCCGCGCTGGGCCCCGCTCCGCCCCCAAGGGACCCGGATGCCGCAGTTAGGCCCAGGCGCCTGGAGTCCAGCTTCTCGACGGGCATCTTTCGTGGCGAGATGCTTGAGTTACTGGAGGCTCTCACCGGGCCGTTCAAACTCATCCTCACCGGGCCGGGTCAACCCCACAACCAACCCCACAACCAGCCACACAACCAACCCCAGGATACCCATGGGCTCGACTGACCGAGGCATCGGAAAGAAACCACACCAGGAGCCGCGGATGACCACGACCGACGACACGAGCAGCAAGACCAAGACCGAGGGATTCTGGAGTATGAGCTTCGCGCAGGCGATCGGCCTGGTCATCGACAAGGCTGAAGCAATGCGGCGCAAGGGGTGGCCGAAGGAGTACCTGGTGACGCTCGACTACACCGTGAAGCCTGGGCCCCGGGGCCTGCCAAGGCTCGAATACACCAAGGGCCTCCTCCAGTGGAGGGGCGAGATCCTGGGGTACACCGAGTACAAGCTGAACAACGATGACGCGTTCGCCAACGACTGGGAGCCGGCCCGGCCCAACGCCCCGAGCGCGGCCGACGATGCCGCCCCCGGCACCACGTTCAGGGTCGAAACGTACATCGGGAACATCGAGGTCGACCAGACCGTAGTCGGCAAGGTCTTCAACATCGAACTTGGCGGCTGGCCGTTCAAGGGCGTCGAGTTCACCCAGGGCCCGTTCACGGTCCACCAACTCGAGCAGGACGACTGCCCGGTGCCCGCCGGGTGGTGGGTGTGCCACGAGGCCTTCACCCTGCCGGACGGGACCACAGGCCACCGGAGGGTCAGCATCCATCCTGACCCCCAGGTGGCCCTCCGGGTCGGGAAGGCCAACGCCAACAAGTACCAGCCGCCGCTGGTGATCCCTACCCGGGCCCAGGGCTATCTCTTTTAGGTGAACCGCCCCCCACCGATCTGGCTGAGGATCGACTCGAGCGCGTTCATCAGCCGGCTCGCTCCGCTCGCGCGGATGTTCTGGGGCTGCCAGAAGATGAAGGCCTGGCTCTGGGTGTCGACGTCGTCGTCGTGCTTCGCGTGGGGGAAGGAGGCCATGTTCTCATTGAACTCCGACACCCACGGGGCGCCAGTGGGCGTCGACACCTGCCCGGCCTGCCAGATCGGGGTCGACAGCTCGGCGCGCGACTTCTTGTCGCCGTACTTGTCAGGGTTGAAGGGAATGATCGTCGGGATCACGAGCCTCAAGTCGTCGATCAGCGCCGCGCCGTTCGCCTTCTCCTCGATGACGACGGCGTTCGGGTTGTGCTTCCTGCAGAACAGCTTGAGCTTCTCGCGGGTCTCGACGTACGACATCCGCGCGCTGACGCGGTCCAGGATGTAGTAGTTCGACCACCCGTGCCTCGCGATGGCGAGGAAGGTGACCATGTCCGACGTCTTTGACTTCTTGAACGTCGCGTCGACGCTCACGATCGTCTGGGTGTAGGGGTGCGGGGGGCGCTGCGGGTCCCAGTCGAACCGGTACTTCAACCAGTCGCGCTGGAAGGTGCCGCCCGTCGCCGACACCGGTCGCTGGAGATACAGCGCGTTCCACGACCGCTCGTCGAGCACCGCGCGGATCTCCCGCAGGGCCTCGAGGGGGTACCTGGCGGGGTCGAGGGCCTCGCCGATCTTCCGGAACGGCTCGTCCTCCTCGGCGATCGCCGGGTAGTTCAGGATCTTCCAGTCGACCTCCCCGCGCTTCTTCTGCTCGAGGGCGCGCCCCAGGATGTCGTCGAGGTGCCACCGGGTGTGCATCACCATGATGCCTCCGCCCGGGGCCAGGCGGGTGAAGGCGGCGGTCCGGAACCACCCCCACTTCGACTCGCGGATGATCTCCGAGTCGGCCTCGACCTCGTTCTTGAACGGGTCGTCGATGCCGAGGTGGTGCGCACCACGGCCGGTCAGGGGTCCGCCGACGCCGGTGGCCTTCAGGTTGCCGCCACCCTCGATGTCCCACCACTCGACGCCGTCCTTGCCGCCTTCCATCGGGGCCAGCAACGGGAACAGGTCGAGGACATCGTCGCGGGTGCGTCGTGCGTCGCCAGACATCTCGTTCGCGAGTTCCTGGCCGTAGGTGGCCAGGATGACTTCGTGCTCCGGGTTGTTCCCCAGGTGGAACACTGGGAACTTCCTGGACACGATCTCGGACTTTCCGTGCCGTGGAGGGGCGGTGACGAGCAGCCGCGGAGCCTTCATCTCCGTGATCGCGCGGCTGTACTCCTCCATCTCGTGGCACAGCTCGCGGTGGAACCACCCGGCCGTGTACGAGGGCTTGGTCAGGCGAACGAACTCGAGGAGGTGGCGCTTCGCGATATCTCGATTCGGGGACTCGAATTCGAGGTTCTCGCAGGAAATACGCCAGTTAAGCTCCTCCCGAAGCTCCCGTTTTGCCTTTTCGAGCTTCGTTTCCCTTCCCGGCATTGGACTTCTCCGCGGTTTCGCCTGGTTTCACTGGCTTGTCCGAGATCTTCGACAGCCGATCGACGTAGATCTCCTCGGACTTGTCCGAGAAGCGGCCCCTCGCGACGTCCCGGGGCGACAGGACCCCAGAGCGGAGCCGGATCTCGTCAGTTTCGGCGTGGATCTTGCAGGTTTCGGCCTTTTCCATGCCGGAAGGCTCGTCGAGGGGGTGGAATTCGATCTCTTCCACCTTCTTCCCCCTGTTCATGAGCCGGTAGAGGGTCATCAGCGGCCACCGGTTCTCCTCCTGGTAGTCAGCGATCTGCTGCCGGTGCATCGCATGGCCGCTCTCTCCGTCCGAAGACAGGCCCCCGGGGCTGTTTCCGTACAGGACGATCTCCGAGTACCCCGAAACGGCCGCCAGCATCGACTTGGCTCCGCCCGAGAGCTCCTCGAACCCGGTCGGCGGGTTCGAGCGGTTCTCGTAGTCGTCCTCCTTGTCGACCACGATCAGGCCGAGAATCGACCGCGCGCGGTTGACGAGGTTCAGCTTCATCGTCAGGAACTTGGCCTCGTCGCCGGTCGCGATCATGTCCATGCCGGACACCTTCAGGACGGCCTCCCGGAGTTCCTGCGCGAGCGTGGCGCCGCCCTGCATTGTCTGGGTGAGACGCATGATCTCGTCCCAGATCACCTGGATCACGCTGTCGTCAGGCAACGCGGACCGCCTCGTGTACGACGGGGGGTTCTTAGAGCCGCTGAAGACCGCGAGCCTGGACGCGTGGACGGTCGCCTGGAATCCGTCGCTGGTGATGTCCCACAACACGGGCCGCCTGAAGTAGGGGGACGTGATGTCCCGGTCCCACTTCCTGACACTCAGCTCACTGAAGTCGAACGTGTGGAGTGCGATCGGGTCGCCGACTCGCTTGAAGTCGATGGGGTTGGCGAGGAAGGTCCTGTCACCAGGCTCCGACTCTCGGCCGGAGAACACGGGCAGGATGACGGCGTTGCCGCCAGCCCTCGCCCACTGCATGGCTTCTCGGGTCCGGCCCCAGACGTCGAGTTCGTCGTAGTTCTGCCCGTCGTTCACCCTCCAGCCCTTCCGGGTGGCCCTCAGCGGCAGCAGGTCGACGATCCTGCGGACGAGCCCGTTGTACCGGTATAGGATCTT
Organism: Hyphomicrobium sp.; assembly: GCA_013141015.1. Classification (GTDB taxonomy): domain Bacteria; phylum Pseudomonadota; class Alphaproteobacteria; order Rhizobiales; family Hyphomicrobiaceae; genus Hyphomicrobium_B. The sequence goes on from JABFRT010000045.1 coordinate 24,435, forward strand.
GAGCCGCTGGTGGTCGAGCGGATCCCTGGCGATGTCCACGTCGGCCGACGCGCCCTTGTCCAGCGTCCTGGACCCGACCTGGGTGACAGCGTTCAGCACCGAGTCGAAGTTCGCCCGCCGGGCCGGGGCCGCGAACGCTGCGAACGGGCCGTCGTCGATGGGTGGAAGCTCCGCAGGACTCGCGCTCTGACCGTAGAAAGCGTCGACGATCCGCTTCATGAAGCTCATCTTGACCCCTTGGAGGCTGGACAACTAGCCGATGGTCTAGTATACGATTCTGGTATGCCGACCAACACCCACATGTGCGAGATCCGGATGGACGAGGCCGAAGCGGGCTCGCCGGACACACTCGTTCGCGTGGACTACAGCGGTGAGTTGAGCAGCCCGAAGCTGCGCGCCGACGGCTTCGTCGAGTTCGATGGCTTCGTCGCCACCGAGGGGATCCTCACGTACAACAGGGGCGGCAAGATCGTCCGCGAGTACGTCCCGGCGAGTACGCTCGAGAAGAGCATGGAGTCGCTGAAGCGGTGCGTGGTCACCCTTCGGCACCCGAAGCGCGACAAGCACCGGGAGCTGGTGACCCCCGAGCACGTGCAGAAGCTTCAGGTCGGCGACGTCGGCACCAACGTGCGCATGGTCGATGTACGCGTGGCGGCCGACTTCGTGGTACGGTCCGACGGCGCCATCAAGTCGGTGATGGACGGGAAGACCACGCAGCTCTCCGCAGCGTACTTCCCGACGGTCGACCCGACCCCCGGGGTCAACAAGTACGGCACGTACGACTTGGTCCAGACGGACCGCAACTACAACCATGTCGCGCTCGTGGAATCCGCCAGGGGCGGCCGCGGGCTCTACGTCAGGACGGACGGGAAGATGAACCAGAACCTGATCTCCCTCATCGCCATGCTCGCGATCACCACGAGGTTCGATTCCGACGACGACGCCGTCGACGCGATCTCGGATTCCGTGGAGAAGCTGATCGAGCAGAAGGACGCCGAGAAGGCCCGCGCGGATGCGGCCGAGGCCAAGCTCGCCGCGGCCGAGGCCAAGCTCGCCGACAACGAGAAGTCCGAGAAGGCTCGCACCGACGCTGCCGACCTCGAGCGCGTCTCGAAGATCGCCGAGCGGATCGGCGTCCCCTTCAAGGACGTGAAGCTTCGCGACCTGAAGCTGGCGGTCGCCCGCACGGTCATCCCCGACGTCAACGCCGACGCCGCCGACGCGTACATCGACGGCATCGTCACCGCCGCCGGGAGTTCGGACCCCCGGGACGCGTACCGCCAGGCCCAGAAGCTGGCCGGCTCCCGCGCCGACGCCGCCGACAAGCCGAAGGGCCGCCGGCAGTCGAACTACGTCAAGACGCTCCGCGCGGCCAACGCCGCGCTGCGGGAGGGCTGATGGGTCGGCACCGGGTCGAGAGCTTCAGGCAGAAGGCTGTACGGGAGGGCCGCGAGGCCCAGGCCGCAGCCAACGCGATGACGGCCGCGGCCGTCGAGGGCGTCTCGGCCTTCAACGACGCCATCGCCGTCCTGAAGGAACGGATCGACTACCTCGAAGACAAGTTGAGCTTGCTGGCGGACGCGGTGGACGCGCTCGAGAGCAAGGCGAAGGGCAAGAAGACCAAGAACGACGCCGACTCCGGCGGAGGTGAGTGATGCCGAATACCGTTTCCGTCGGGTGGAACGACGTCCGGTCCTCGATGCGCCAGGGCATCGTGGGCGACTGGGCCAGGTCCAGCCAGTTCCGTGACGAGGCCAGCGGCGTCAACGCGTCGCCCCAGACCGTCCAGTCCGGCACCATCACGGTGACCGCGGCCACCAACTCGAAGGTCTACACGGAGACCATCAACGGCATCGACGTGTCGTACACCTCGGACGCGTCGGCGACGACCACCGAGATCGCGGCGGGCCTCGCGGCCGCGATCAACGCCGAGCCCCTTGTCCGCGGCTACGTGTCGGCCGTCGCGGCGGTAGCCGTCGTGACCGTCACCGCCCTCTGGCCGGGCATCGCGTTCACGATGTCCGACGTGGACGCCGAGCTGACCACCGTGGAGGCCGTGACCGCCGCGGCGTCCGCGAACGCGGTGCCCTTCGGCCGCGCGGTCATCAGCAAGGGGCGCGTCTCCGGCGCCACCGACCAGCTGGTCGCGCTGGCCGACGCCTCGCACTTCACCGCCCAGGTCGTGACGGTGACCCCGTCCGGCTACGTCGCCGGCGCGGTGATGGAGGCCACGATCGTCGAGGTGCGCGGCACCGAGCGAATCCCGGTCGCGACCGGGAAGTTCACCTCCGCCACCGACCTGGTCACCTCTCTGGCTGGCCTGGTGACCGACCTGAACCTCCAGCTCCCCGCGAACAGCGTCCTGGCGTCGAACAGCGCCACCGTCCTCACGCTGACCTCGGAGGTCTCCGGCCTCGAGTTCGCGGTCGAGATGCGGAACTCGGCGGGCGGCTCGCCCACCTACACCGTGGCCTACACCAACGGCCCGAGCGCTTCGACCTCGCTCCACCGCGCGCTACTCGGCTTCAGCCGCTACAGCGCGACCGAGGAGGCGACCAGCTCGAACGCGACCGAGGCCTCGTACCCCGCGAACGGCGGCGTGATCTACGCCACCAAGGGCTCGCTGTTCGTGGCGGCGGCCGAAGCCCCCACCGAAGGGGAGACGGTCTACGTCGAGATGGCCGCCGGCGCCAACGCCGGAAAGTGCTACGTGGCCTCCGGGGCCACCCGTGTCGCCCTCTCGCGCGCCCGGGCTTCTTGGGGCCAGGACGGCCTCTACTCGAGCGACGGCATCGCCGCCCTCAACCTGACCTGATCGGAGAGCCACCATGTCGCTCAGCTCCATCTTCGCACTCCGGACCGACCTCGACATCAGTGGTGTCGAGGCATCCCTGAACGCCGCCCTCAACTCCGTCGGGTCCCAGGCCAGGTGGGACTCCGAGGAGTCCTACATGGAGATCCCCGACGCCCTGGTCTCCTGGCGGCAGGAGGTCGACGAGGGCACCCTCGCGGCCGTCAAGAAGAGGGGCGGCCTGTCTTCGGCCGTCATGGCGTCCTGGGCAGCCGAGTGCGCTCGCGAGGACTCGCTCACCACGAGTTCCGCCGGTGCGTACCCCCGCGACTTCGAGTGGATTCGGAGCAGGGTCCTCGACGAGCCCCGCGCTCCGCTCTCCGGTCTGTCCCTGTTCCCGATCGACACGTCGATCCCGGTCGGTGCGAAGAAGCACACGATCCGGCGCGCGCTCGGGTCCGGCGGGGCCGAGGTCTACCGCGGTGGGAACACCTTCCCGCGCGTTCGCACCACGTACGTCGAGGAGTCGGCCGGCGTCCTGCACGTCGTCACCAGCATCGACACGAACTTCATCGAGGCCCTCACCACCGACTGGGCCGGCCTCCGCCAGTTCGAGCAGGACATGCGGCTCGCGGGCCGCGCGATCGACGAGAAGCTGAACTCCCTCGTGTTCTACGGGCACCCCGCCTCGCTCGTGTACGGCGCGCTGACGCACCCGCACATCGCGAAGCAGGTCTTCCCGCTCGAGTTCAGCGACGCGACGCCCCCCGAGGACCTCGCGTACGCCCTGATCGACTTCCTCAACACCCCCTACCTCGAGAGCAAGACCACCTACTCGCCGGACGTGGTCGTCCTCTCGCCGCGGCAGTTCACCTACATCTTCAGCCGCATGCTGTCGTCGAGCGGCTTCGACGCGAGCATGTCGATCGGGAAGTACGTGCAGATGCAGCTGTCCGACCAGGGCCGCCGCGTCCGGTTCGTGCCCGCCCAGGAGATGTCGGGCGCGTGGTCCGGCGGTGACGTGATCTTCTGCTACCGCAACGCCCCCGACGCGATCGCGTTCCAGCTGATCCAGGGCCCGACGGCCCTGCCGGTCTTCCGGACGAACCCGATGGAGGAGCAGACGGTGATCATGGCGAGCACCGGCGGCATCACCTCCTGGGAGACCGGGAACTGCCTGATCGGCTACGCCACGAACGGCGCCGGCGTCTGATCGAACCCCCGAAGCCCCGGCGTTGGACTTGAAATCCGCGCCGGGGCACCTTCTTCAACAGGAGTCGCAGATGGTCCAGATCACCAACCACAGCCGAAGCATCATCCGGCTGGTCAGCGCGAACCCCAAGGCCGAGCCCAAGGCCAGGTTCAGCATGAACCGGGACGCAACCGTCGTCATCGGCGACAGCGACGACATGCGCAGGGAGGGCCAGGCACAGCCTGTCCTCCGGATGTCGGATGCGGCGTTCGCGGGCCTCGGACCGCTGAACCACAAGTTCCTCGATGTCCTGGCGGCCGCCGGGGACATCTCCGTCGACAAGTTCAACGACCTCACCCCGGCTCCCGCTCCGGCTCCGGAGAAGGACGCGGGGAAGAAGTGACCAGCCTCGAGCTGTACAGGGCCTTGATCCCGGGCCACGTCCTGGTTCCAGACCAGACCGTCGAGCTCTACCTGACCCTGTCAGCCCAGCAGCACGACCCCCTCCAGTGGGGGGCCGTGTTCGCCCAGGCGATGGTGTGGCACGCAGCCCACTCCATCGAGAAGACCCCCGGCTCCGGCTCCGGCTCGTCCGGCGGAGCCGGGGCCGTGGGGCCCCTCATCTCCCAGAAGGATGGGGACCTGTCCCGTACGTACGCCGCCCCTGCGTCGTCGTCGTCAGGCTCGTCGGGTTCTGCGGCCGCCGACCTGTCGACCACGACGTATGGGGCGAGGTACCTCGGCCTGCTCCGCAGCAGGTCCACCAGGCTACCGTTCGTGGCGATCTGATGGCCCGCCTGAAGGCCAACGTGAAGGTCCGGGACCGGGACATGGGGTGGAAGGGCTTCAAGAAGCGCGTCGCCTCGATGAAGCGGTCCACCGTGTACGTCGGCGTGGGTGACGAGGCCACGGGGCTGGAGTACGACGCGGACAGGACCTCCGGGGAGACGATGCGTGTCTACCAGGGCGGAGACGTGCCCCTGGTGATGCGCGCCCTGTGGAACGAGTTCGGGACGGAGCAGAACCCCGAACGCAGCTTCCTGCGCTCTACGGTGGACGAGAACCGGTGGACGTACCGGTTCATGCTGGTGAAGGCTGCACTGGCGCGGATCTTCTCCAACCGCTTCAAGCAGTACATGAAGAACATCGGTGAGCGGGTAAGGGACGACGTCCGAGACAAGATCGACTCCCACGTGCCTCCGCCGAACGCAGACTACACCGTAAAGATGAAGGGGTTCGACCATCCGCTTGTCGAGACGGGCGAGATGAGGGATGCTGTCGGGTACAGGGTGGAGGAGGACTGATGGCTCTGCTTGGCGAGGAGTCGCTGGTCAGGGTGCGGCGCGCTGCCGACACCTACGTCGCCGGCGTGTTGGTCCGCGCCGCGGAGGCCACGGTCTCGTTCATGGGGTCCGTACAGCCGATGAGCGGGTCCGATCGCAGGATGCTGCGCGAGGGTGGCGTCACTCGGATCGAGCGCGGGAAGAAGATCTACTGCGCGCAGGGAACGCTGTCGGCGGGCGACCACGTCCTCGGGCAGCCGGCCGATGTGGTCAGGTACGGGGGGAGGGACTACACGGTCGTGCACGTCGACGACGAGCACCCGCTGATCGGCCACGACCGCGCGTACGTCGTCGAAGTCCTGGAGGCCGGGTGACCAGGGCCGAGATCGCGACCGCCGTCAGGAACTGGTTGGTGGCCTCCGGGGTCGCCGGCGGGATCCCGTCTCCGGACGCGAGGGTGATCTTCGCAGACCAGACCGGCCCGAGGCCTCCGAAGCCGTACGCAACGGTGAAGGTCACCACCGCCGGCGCCGAGCTCCGGCACGTCGAAGCATGGACGGACACCAGCGTCGTCACGCCGACCTGGCGCGCGAGGACCGACCAGCGCGCGATGGTGTCGGTGAACGCCTTCGGGGAAGGGGCCGAAGAGTGGCTTCGCCGCGCCGCGCTGATGCTGTACGCCCCGTCGATCAAGCAGCAGAACACCGCCGCAGGCGTCGCCATCTGGCTCGAGGGCTCGGTACGCGACCTGTCGTCCGCCGTCTCCGACAGGTTCGAAGCTCGCTACCAGGCAGACTTCAGGGTAGATTACGTCCAGACCGAATCCGTCACCAGTGAAGCTGGTGTTCCGCTGGCTGTTGTCGAGCACACGGATACGTACTTGGGCGGGTCGCCAGACGATCTCGTCGTCACGAACACCGAGGTTCTCCCATGAGCGTCGACCACAGCAACACGATCGTCACGAACATCTTCATGGCCGCGAGCCCGCCCACCCGCGCAGGGTTCGGCCTGCTCCACATCGTGGACCAGGACACGAACTCCCTCAACGGGTCGAGGCTCACCTCCTACTCGAGCGCCACCGAGGTCTCGGCGGCCAGGACCGCCGGGTACATCTCGGCCACGACGGAAGCCTTCCTGCTGGCGGCCTTCTCTCAGTCTCCGCCGATGGCGAAGATCTACGTCGGGTACCGCGACGTCTCGCTCGCCGAGACCTGGTCGACCGCGCTCGCGGCGATCGAGGCGGTCAACGACAAGGACTGGTGGGGCATCACCTCCTACTCCAGGGTCGATGCCGACATCGTGTCTCTGGCTGGCCTGGCCGAGGCCAGGAAGAAGTTCTACTTCTTCCAGTCGGACGACGCCTCGATCCTCGACGCCGGCCTCCCGGCTGGCATCTCGGCGCTGGCTGCGAATGAGCGGACCGCCGGGTTCTACCACAGCGCTGACGCCCAGCCCGGCGAACTGGCGTGGGCCGCCAGCCGGCTGATCTTCAACCCCGACACCATCTCCGCGGCCTGGACGGGCCCGGTGGCTGGCGTGAACGCCATCTCGTCGGTCACCTCGTCCCAGCGAGACGGGGCCATCGCGAACAACGTCAACATCCCGCTCCCGTTCAGTTCGGCCCCGTTCTACGTGAGCCCCGGAGTGAACATGAAGGGCCGCCCCATCGGGCAGATCCTCACCGGCGACTGGTTCGCGGCCAGGGTCGCCGAGGACACCGCGTACCTGAAGCTGAGCGCCGACATGCGGGGCCAGAAGATCCTCACCGACGTCACCGGCCAGACGGTGGTGCGGGGCGTCCTCGACAAGTGGCTCACCATCGGGAAGGACGCCAAGCACTGGCCCGAGGGCCAGTACCGGTCGGTCCCGCTCCCGATCACGGACGCCGACGTCCTCGCCGAGCGTCTCCGGTTCAACGTCGAGGCGCAGGTGGCTGGTTCCGCCAGGAACTTCGAGTTCAACATCTTCCTGCAGACCACCCCGCTCGCGGCGGCATGAGGTAAGCGATGGCCTACGATCTGAAGTCCGTGATCTGCACCGTGAACGGCGTCCCTGTCGACGGGTGGTCGGAGGACGACGCGATCACGTTCGAGAACGACTCCGACATCTGGACGGTCACCAAGACCGCCGACGGGAAGGCGCTGTACTCGAAGAACAACGACAACGCCTTGATGTGCACCCTGCACTTGAGCCAGACCACCAGGGCGTACGCCTTCCTGGCCGGCTTCATCCAGACCCAGGCGGCCCTGCCAGGCTTCCTGCTCGTCCCGGCACTCGTGGCGATCGTCGACCCGTCGAACGGCGACTCGACCATCGGAACCGCCGTCTTCATGAACTGGCCCGAGCCGTCGAAGGCCAAGACCGTCGGAACGGTCGAGATCAAGATGCACCTGAAGGACCCCACCCGGACCTTCGGCGTCGCCAACCTGCTCTGACATGAGGTAGTAGATGATCCCCACCGCAGCGAACACCGGCATCCACGAGTTCGTCCTCCAGGACGCGCTCAAGCAGGACCACAGGTACCTGGTCGTCGAGCACAACGCCGGCGACGGCATGGACATCATGTTCGCCCTGATGGGCGCTGGGGCCCCGGCGATCCTCGGCCTCGTCGGTGCGGTGATGCGGACCGAGTCCGCTGTCTCCGAGATCGGGAAGGCGCTCGAGCCGGATGGGGACGAATCCAGGTCCGTCGTGGACCAGATCCGCGCGCTGGTGGCCGACGTCGACATCGCGGCGCTTGGCGCGGATGTTCAGCGTGTCCTGACGAAGTCCGACGCCACGGCCCTCGTGCGCCGGATCCTGAAGAACACCCATCGCGACGGGAAGCCACTGTCGGACGACTTCGTCTTCGGTGGCGCCTACAAGGCGAACTACTTCGAGGCGCTGGTCGCCACCTGGCGGGTGATCAGCATCAACCGTTTTTTCCCTCTGCTGCCTACGTTGGGCAGCTCTGGCTGAAGTCCAGCGGGCCCGACTCGACAGTCGGGGACCCGCTGGCGAGGAAGTTCAGGAGGGCTGCGGAGGCTTCGGGGATGGACACGATGATCCACAGGGTCGCGACCTCCGAGTCTTACAGGACGTCTCCGACGCTGGTTAGGACGTCCTGGGCGTTCCGAGATTACATCGACGCCCACAGGGTCCTGGACATCATCGACGCAGAGCGCGAGAGGCAGAACGCCGCGCAGCAGAGGAGCGGCTGATGGGCGTGAACGTACTCCGCGAGATCCTCGTCAGCCTGGGCTTCAGCGTCAACCCCCAGACGAAGGCCCAGATCCGCCTCTACGAGCGCGCGATCGACCGCGTGGGGCGGGACATGGTTCGCGCTGGCCACATGGGCGCGTCGGCCTTCGACGCCATGCTGGTCAGCGTCGGGTCTGTCGCGGCGTCGCTCGGATGGGCCACCGTCGCCACGGCCAAGCACGCCGACGCCGTGATGCTGGCGGCCAACGGCCTCTACCTCACCAGGAAGGAGTACCAGGAGTACCTGTACATGGTCCAGCGGCACGGGGGCAACGAGCGCCTCCTGGCCGACTCGTTCCTCCAGGTGAACGAGGCCACCTCCCGCGCCCTGCTCGGGCAGAAGGAGATGGTGGACATGTTCGCCTCGGTCGGCGTCTCGGTCGACCAGCTCAAGGGGAAGCGCCCCGGCGAGCTGTTCGAGTTCATGTCGGACGCCATCGCGAATACGACGGACCGGTCGAAGGCCATGGGCGCGATGTCCAGGCTCCTGGGCGAAGAGTCCGCGCGGGTGCTGGGGCCTGCGATGCTGCAGGGGTCCAAGGGGGTCAGGGCCCTCCGGGAGGAGGCGAACGAACTCGGGCTGGTCATGACCGACGAGGCGCTCGCCGCCGGCGTCAAGCTCGCGAAGAACTGGCGCCAGCTCAAGGCCTACGCGAGCGGACTCCGGTACTCGATCGGCGTCAGGCTCACCGACGACCTACTCGGCGCGGCCGAAGCCACCACCTTGTGGCTCAAGTCCATCCGCGCCGTGGCCGTCGCCCGCTTCGACAGCTTCATGGTCTTCATGCGCGACGTGTACCAGTTCGCTCGCGCGGCGTCGATCGCGATGGGCGGGTGGGCGCCCCTCATCATCGACATCCTGTCGGGGCTCACTGCCCTGTACATCGCGGGGAACTTCAAGAAGATCCTCGAGGTCTCGAAGGGCATCAAGGTGGCGTGGACGGCCTTCTACTGGATGGTGACGGCGGTCGGCGCCGCTCTCGGACTGACCTTCGGCACCGTGCTGCTTCTCGTTGGGTCGCTGATTCTCTCGTTCGGCGCCCTGCTGCTCACGATCGACGAGTTCTACGTCTACGCGACCGGCGGCGCGTCCGTGTTCGGCACCCACCTGGATGCGCTCATCAAGCGAGTGCCCGTCCTGGGCGCGCTGTTCAGGATGCTGAAGGCGGTCGGGAAGGACGTGTGGGCCGCATTCACCTACGGGTTCGACGTCTTCATGGAAGGCCTGAAGGGGTTCGCCCCCCTCTTGTGGGTGATCGACGACGCGCTGTCGCCGATCTTCAAGAAGTTCGAGAAGATCTACGGGTGGTGGATCGACATGAACAACCAGGCTGCGGCCAGGATCGACGCCAGGACAGCCAGGATCTTCACGTCAGCAGCCGTGTCCGAGAACAACGCCGCGGCTACTGGCCGGTCACTACGCGGAAGTGTGGCGGGTGTTGTGGGCCGGCCGGGAGACACCGCCTCCGGTAGCGCGACCGTCAACCAGACCAACAACTTCACGAACTCCGGCGCGTCCGAGCCGCGGGTACTGCTCGAGTCGGCGATCCGTGGTACGAAGTCTGTCGTGGGAGGTGTCCGGTGATCACGATCACGGTCAAGGACACGCGGGAGTCGCTCTCCATCGCCCACATCAGGGTCGACTACTCCCCGGAGATCTCCGTCACCGAGCACCCGGTGGAGTTCGGGGTGTCGGCGAGCGACCACGCCGTGGTCAGGCCTCTACGCCTGACGGTCGTCGGGTTCGTCTCCGACGCGATCCAGGACGGTAACGGGGCCCTCCCATTCCCGTTCGCTGTGGAGCGCGCGGTGGCCTTCCTCTCCGGCGCCGCAGGCAAGCTCCTCGAACTGTCTGTGCCCGGCGACGCGACCTACCTCAGCATGATGCTCGAGGCCTACCCCCACTCGAAGGAGATCGTCGGAGGCCGCCAGTTCGAGCTTCGGTTCCGCGAGGTACGGGTCGTCACCGGTTCGGTGGTGATGATCCCGAGCCGGATCCCGGCTCCGCCGGCGCAGACCGGGTCACCCCTGGAGACCGACCTTGGCACGCAGACGGCGGCGCCAGTCGAGACCTCGATCATCTTCGACATCACGTCGTTCCTGGCCCCGACGGTGTACGTTGCCCCTTAAGATCCCGATCGTAACTGAGCTTCCGGCCCAGAAGTTCCAGATCGTTCTGGATGGGGTCCAGTACACCCTCCGCCTGACCTGGAAGGACAGGACTGCGTCCTGGTACCTGGACGTCTACGGGCCCCAGGGCGAATCGATCGCACTCGGCCGCAGGCTGTCTGCCGGGTACGCTCCGCTCGCGGGGGCGGTCACGAACGGCCCACCGGGGCTGCTCGCCGTCACTGGCACCGAGCCGGCGTCCAGGCACGAGACGCAGCTGTTCTACTTCCAGGTGGACGAGTTGCCCGCTGCTGCGCTGAGCGGACTCGTGGTGGAGCTCGATTGAGCATCTCACAGCTGTTCGGGAGGTCGGTGTCTGTGGAGTTCGGGGTCGAAGGCGCCCCTGGCCGCAGGCTGTCAGGCCTTCGTGTCGGCTTCAACGCCAAGTACAGGTCGGACAAGACCCCGAACAAGTGCACGATCAAGATCTACAACCTGGCGCCCACCAGCCTGGCCATGCTCTTCGTGCCACGAGCCGTCATCAGGGTGTTCGCTGGTTACGGTGTTGGAGGTGAGAAGCTCGCTTTCGAGGGAACCCCAACGGACGGGGGGTTGACGCTCGAGGCGGATGGCAACGGGGATCGGATCTTGAGCATCGACGCGGAGGACGGCGGCCGCGCGTTCCGGGAGGCCGTGATCAACGCCTCGTTCGCCACCCCCACCACGATCGGCCAGCTGATCGGACTGGTTCTGGCCAGCACCCAGTGGTCACGGGGGTTCATCGACCCATCGATCGAGGCCATCACCCTCCCGCACGGGTGCACGCTGGTGGGGCGCGCGGCCGACATCATGGACCGGATCGCAGCCATGTCCCTCCCGTTCGGAGCCGACTGGCACGTGCGAGATGGGACCCTGTACGTGGTCCCGAAGGGCACCTCGACACCGGAGGTCGCTCCGCTCTTCTCGTCCTACACTGGGAACCTGATTGGGATCCCGACCCCGACGAAGGACGGGTGCAAGTTCAAGGGCCTGATGGATGCGACCCTCCGCCCCGGCCGCGCGGTCTACGTCAAGTCCGCCGCACTCGAGGGGGCGTACATCGCGAAGGACGTCACGCTGAACGGGGATGCGTGGGGCAACGAGTTCGAGGTAGAAGTAGAAGCCCGCCTGATTGGGGTGCCGTGATGTCCGCGACTCCATCGCTCGCCGAGGTCGTGTCCGACGCGATCGCCGCAGCCAGGGGCGGCGTCAACGTCTCGATGCCTGCGACGGTGCTCACGTACGATCCAGCTCGCCAGGTCGCGTCCGTCAAGCCGTCGATCTCGATGCGGTACCTCGACGCGTCTGGGGTTCTGTCCCCGATGTCGATCGGGGTGGTGTCGAACCTCCCCGTCCTCTTCCCGTCGGGTGGCGGGTTCAGTCTCACCTGGGACCTGGTCCCCGGTGACCAGGTCCTGCTGGTCGTCTGCGACAGGTCGCTGGACGAGTGGAAGCTCACCGGCGCCCAGGAGAACGTGCCAGTCGACATCCGCAGGTTCGACTTCACGGATTCGGTTGTGGTCCCGAGCATCAGGCCCATCACGCAGCCCCTGGCGCCAGACGCGTGGGCCACCGGCGCTGCGGTCCTCAAGAGCAGCGACGTCCGGCTGGGCTCGAGCCTCGCCGCCGACTTCGTCGCCCTGTCGTCGAAGGTCGATGCCGCGCTGGCCGCGATCGTGAACGCGTTCAACGCCCACACCCACATGCTGGGGAATACGCCGACGCTGGTACCGTCCAGCCTGCTCCCTCCCGCCGCGCCCACCGGGGCTACCTCGGTTAAGGCGATCTGATGCAGATCGACGCCTACATCGACCCGCTCACCGGCGACCTCCCCATCAGGGGCAGGCTCACCAGCGGCAGCGAGCTGATCAAGCAGCGGATCACCGTCCGACTCCGGCGCGGGACCGGTGAGTACCTGCTGGACCCGAACAACGTCGGCCTGCCCCTCATCGAGTGGATGGACACGAAGCCTCCCCCGCTCGCCCAGATCATGTCCAGGCTCCAGGCCGAGATGAGGTCCGTCCCCGGCGTGGTCGCGACTGGCGGGTGGACCGCGTCTCACGACCCGCTGACTGGGCGGGTGACCTGCAACGGAGACGTCCAGTTCGATGACGGGACCGTCACGTCAGTGGTCGCCCTCGGAACCCCGGGCGGTAACATCAACTCGATGCCGTTCGGCGTCTTCTTCAGCCAGCAGCGCATTCATGGGGGCAGGTGATGGCTTTCGAGATCGGGCTCTCCGACGCAGGCTTCGTCGCCCCAAGGTCCGCTGACTACCTCGACTCGATCCGGGCAGACCTGGCGGCTGCGCTCGGTGTCGAGATCGAGTGGGACAGCGACCTGTTCGCGGCCAACGTCACCATGATCATGGCCCAGAAGCTCGGGGAGCTGTCCGAACTCGTGCAGGCCATCTACGACTCCTGGGTCGTGGCGAACGCCCAGGGCGTGAACCTGTCCAACCTCTGCGCCCTGAACGGTCTGCAGCGCAAGCTGGCCACCAAGGGCCGGGTGACCTGCACGATCACTGGGACTGCCGGGACCATCATCGCCGCAGGGAAGCAGGCCCTGTCGACGGTGGACGGGGTGAACACCCTGTGGGACCTGATGGACGACACCACCATCCCGGTGGGCGGCTCGGTCGACGCCATGTTCGAGGCCTCCGTGTCCGGCCGATACCTGGCGCCTCCAGGGGCTGTCTCGTCGATCGCCACGCCGGTCGTGGGTTGGGCCTCGGTGACGAACGCCTCCGACGCTACGCCGGGCGTGAACGATGAGTCGGACGACGCCCTCCGGATCAGGAGGCAGCTTGCCTTCCAGATCGGGGCCGGCGTCTCCTACCTCGCGATCCGGAGCAAGCTGCTCGCGCTGCCGTTCATCGAGGCAGCAGCCGTGATCGACAACCCCGACAACGAGGGGGCCGTGGTGGAGGGCATGGCCATGCAGGCCCACTCGGCCCTCGCGATCATTCTGCCGTCCTCGCTGGTGACGGAAGAGATCGAGCAGGTGTTCGCGATCCTGAACACGAACACGCCACCTGGTACGCGGTGGTCCGGCTCGGACGTCACCGGAACCGTCGAGGGCCCAGACGGTGTGCCTCACGCGATCTCCTTCGATTACGCCACGGAGATCTCGGCCGACATCGTTGCGACCATCACCGTCGGCAGCGGGTACAACCTGGCTGACGCCGGCCCGGAGCTGAAGAGGCTGGTGGAGGCCTACATCGGAACCCTCCAGATCGGGACGCCCCTGTACGGGCTGCAGGTGACGGCGCTCGCGGCCAAGGTGCCTGGCGTGATCGGGTTCTCCGTGACGATCAACGGGCTCGGAAACCTGGTGCCCACCGCGGTGCAGCGCGTCATCGTCGGGACCTGGACGGTAGCATGAGCCAGGAACAGACGCCGTTCAACCCCAACCACGTCCAGGAGTCCATCGACTACCTGCTGTGGCAGTGGAAGGGCAAGCCGAACATCGAGGCGCTGATGTCCGCGCTCGGGCTCGGCGCCCAGCTGCTGGAGAACACCGCCTTCGCGGTCCTGGTCGGCTCCCAGCTTCCGGCCGCGCAGGGCCGCACGCTCGCGATGCTCGGCGACATCATCGGCGAGTTCCAGGGCGGCCTGTCGCATGAGCAGTTCAGGCTGTTCATCGAACTCCGCGGGATCGTGAACTCCAGCTACCCCAGTGAGCACACCACCTGGAGCATCATCTCCCGCGCGGTCGAACCGGGCGCCGTCACCATCCAGCGGGTGTCCGACGGGGCCTACTTCGTGGTCGAGTCGATCGACTGGTTGCCCGGGGACGTCGCGGCCCACACAGCTCGCCTGGTGCGCGACTTCCGCGCCATCGGGTACTGGTGCGCCGTGGTGGAGATCAGGTCGGAGAACCAGTTGATGGTCGGGTCTATGGCGTCTCCGGGGCCCAGCATGATAGGCTCGATCGGAGCCCCATCCAGCGATCTGGTTGGCCGCCTGATCTACGACGGGAGGAAGCGTGCCTGAGGCCGACTCGCGCCACACCGTTCCGACGCTCCGCTGGGGCGAGACCGCGCTCGAGGTGGTGTCGCCCTCGAACGTCGCGGAGCCGTCCGGCGGCAAGAAGGACGTGGGCTGGGTCCCCGGTGGCGAGGGGGTGATCGGGGAGTGGCTGAACTGGCTGCACTGGGCGGCCGGAGTCTTCAACCGGTACATGGAGCGCCGCCTGGCTGCCACCTGGGTCAGGGGCGCGCTGATGGCCGACGAGTCCGGCCTGCGCGGGAACGTCACGGCCGGCGCCGGCCTGTCGATCAACATCGTGGTCGGCACGTTCCAGATCGCTGGGGCGATGTACAACGTGCCTGGAGTGCTGAACAAGCCTCTCACGGCCGCCCATGCGACGCTGCCCAGGCTGGACCTGGTGGTCGCCCGCGTGGTGTCCGGGTCTCCGGCGTACTACGTGATCGACGGCACTCCTGCGGCCTCACCGGCCGCCCCCGCGATGCTCGCCGGCGACGCCAGGGTGGCGCAGGTGCGGGTAAACGCAGCGTCCGGCGCCCCTGGCACCATCACCGACCTGCGGGAGTTCGGGGCGTACGAGGGTGATGCGGTCATCGCGAGGCACGTCCTCGAGGTCGGGGGCGTCCTGAAGGTCGGCTCCACGGAGCCCGGTGCCGGCCGCGACACGATCATCATCGGTGACCCCGCCGACCCGACCGCCATCTTCTACCCGCCGATCGTCAAGTCCATCGCGCTGTCCAGTTCCGCTCTGCAGTTCCTGGCCCCCGTCCAGTCCAAGATCCTGCTCACTGCCGGGGACAGGGACGCCGAGCACCCGTCGCCGGGGACGTTCAGCAGGATCCAGCAGACGCTGACCTGCAGCAGCGGGACCGGCTTCTTCGACTGGCCGATCAAGCTCCCGATCCCTCACCAGACGGTGACGATCACCGGGATCAAGATCAACGGCAACCGGACCACCAACACCTACGGCGTGTCCTTCGAGCTGCTGGAGTTCGACCACACCGTCGGCGGCGCCGCCGTGGTCGTGGCGACCGCCGACAACGTTGGCGTCGGCGCTTCCGGCGACTTCAGCTTGAGCCTGGCGCTCAGCTTCGACCTCGAGCTGGACAAGTACTACATCCTCCGCCCGGTCGCCGCCGGAGTGGCCGGGGCGCTGACCATCTACGGGGCCGAGGTCTCGTACGAGTACACCTACCCCCACCTCGGATGGACCTGATGGACATCTACACCACCGCCACTGTGGCCGCCGTCCTGATGGCTGGGCGGGCCCCCGTGTGGTCGACCCAGGCCTCGCTGGGGTCCGGGAGCCCGCCTGGCCTCCCGACCTCCGGGGTCAGGCTCGAAGGGGCGGTGAAGACGCTCGCCCACGTGTCGATCCGGGAGGACGCCGCGAAGCGGACTTCCAGGATCTCCGTCACCACGTTGAGCCTGGTGGCTACGTACACGGTGACGATCAACGGGATCGCGTCCGCCTACAACGCGGGCGGCGCCGGGGCTGCGGACCTGGAGGACGTGGTCGACGGCATCGCGGCCGCGATCAACGGCGGCGGCGCGGCTACCACGGTCACCGCGACTGCCTACGCCGCCTCTGGTTCCGGGGCCAGGGACTGCGTCCTGGTGGTCGGCGATGGCCAGGAGGACTACTCGATCGCTGTGGCGGCCACCGGCGCCGGCGCGCTGGCGTGCGGGGCCGATCCGATCGGCGCTGCTGTCCAGGCGTGGTGGCTCCCCGGGGCGCGGGCCGGGTCCACTCCGCCAACCGTCTGGGCCACCGCCGCCGAGCCCGTCCTCATCGACAGGCGGGGCTTCCTCGAGCGCATGGACTCGGGGGGCCTCGACAGGCTCTACTTGCAGGTGTACGACAAGTCACCGCACCCGCGAGACGGCGCGTCCGTCACCTACTGGCTCCCGGTCATCTCGATCGGGCCGTGCCTATCCGAAGTGGAGTTCTGATGCCGATCACCGTCCCCCGGAATGGCGATGTGAAGCAGACGGTCGCGGCAGCGACGCTGATCTTGATCGAGCCTTCCGACCTCGTGAAGATCGTCTGGATCAGGTGCTCGGCGGCGTTCGAGGTCGTCGTCGACCCGTCCCTGTCCGACGGAGACGCGCTGCCCGCCAACCGTGGCTGGCCGGTCGCGGCCGGCGAGGCCTGGCCCCAGGCCGTGGTGCCCGGGTTCAAGATCCTGGTCTCGGTTCCGACCGGTGCCGGCACGCTGTCCTGCATCGGAGAGCAGTGATGGGCCGCCGCCCGGCGAACTACCCGAGGTCCGCCCCGGGCGGTGGTGGCTCGCCCATCTCCGGCACCCAGCCTGGTGACACCGGCTCGACGTTCACGGACACCGGCAGCGTGTGCCTCGGGACCCCGACCTGGGACTCCGACGGCTACGCCGTCTTCTCGATGGAGAACCCGGCGAACGTGTCGGCGACCCCCGGGACCGGGGCGTACCACTCGTGGGCCCTGAAGGACTCCGCCGGCGCCACGTCCGAACTCGACCTCGACGATCTGTTCGCTGGGTACCTGGCCCAGAACGTCGACGCCGTCGCCGACTTCGTCGACCGCTACGTGTTCGTGGCGGCCACCCTCGGGGCGTTGTCGCCAACGTCGCCAGGCGTGGCCTGGGGCCTCCGGTACAACACCGCCGGCGCCACCGGCCTCGAGTGCGTCGTGTGGACGAACACCGGGGCCGGATGGACCCTCACGGCCGCTGCCGCCCGGAACAACAAGACCGTCGGGGCGCTTCTCAAGGTGATCCCGGGCACGGACGACGGCCAGGCGCGGGTGTCCTGCGAGGGCTGTGACGCTGCGTGGGAGCCGAACACCACCACCAGCGTGCCGATCGTCAACAGCGGCGCGGCCACCAACGGGAACTTCGACACGATCTCCGTCGGGGCCGGCTGGGTGACCGGGACTGGTGGGGTGGCCGGGGTCCAGAAGGTGAGGCTGGACTACCTCCTCACCAAGCGCGAGCTGCTGCTCATCCGCGCGCGGAAGGCTCTCCAGGCCATCTCGTTCCCCACCTCGACTCCGCTGGAGATTGCCGTGAAGGGGCAGTCGAACGCATTCGAGGGCGCTGGCGGCGCTGGCGCTGCCGATCCGACGTTCTCCGGTCAGCCGATCCCTGGGACGGCGGCGTGGGTCCGCGTCGGCACTCCGGTCGTCGGGAACTACCGGACCGCCACCGACCCCGTTGGCCCGATCCCTTACCTCCACCTCGCCTACCCGAACTCCCGCATCGTCCAGCAGGCCGGCGGCGGCGAGAACGTGATCACCCAGATCGAGACCAGGCTCCCGGCGCTGGTGGCCGACTACCGGACGCTGGGCGTCACGCCGAAGTTGCTGGTGTACGTCCAGGGTGAGGAAGAAACCACCAACCCGGTGGCCTCCAGGGCGGCGAAGTACGCCGAGAACTTGGACAGGTACCTGCGGGCCTTCTGGGGCCACTACCCGGACTGCTTCGTGGTCCTGATGCGCCTGTTCATGAGGTCGAACGACTACACGGGCGTCGGGCTGTCGACGCACTGGCCCACCGTCATCGACGCCCAGGATCTGATGGGCGCGGCCTCGCCGGTGAACGGCATCGGCGGCCACAAGTCCAGGCTTCTGGTCGTCGACCCGTACCTCACTACCCCCGACCCTGTCGGGGCCGACGTCGTCCACTACCAGCCCAGCGCCGCTGGGTGGGGTAGGATGGTGGACGCGATCCCACTCGCTCTCGCTGGAGCATGACCATGAACAAGAACACCATCCTCTCCGCCGTTCCCTACGACCTGATCGTCGACCTCGCCCGCTCGCTGCTGGCGGCCGGCCTCACCGAAGAGGCGGCCGCGAAGGAGATCGCGGACTTCCTGGACGCGACCGTCGACTTCAAGACCCTGATCAAGGGCGTGGTCGGGCAGGCGGCGGAGGCCGTCGACGGCGCCGTGTTCTACGCCATCGCCCTCGCCGTGGCGAAGTTCGCCGTGGCGAAGAGCCCGAAGGCGTGACGACCCCTGGCGCCAGCCCGGTCGAGGCCGCGCTCGTCTCCGACAGGCTCCTGCGCCTCGAGGAGCAGGGGGCCGAGACCGCGAAGCAGCTCCACGAGCTGGTGGCCCTCACCCGCCGACTGGTCGAGATCCAGGAGGGGAGGGACGCCAGGGAGCGGGAGGCGCTGGAGATCGAGAAGGCTCGACGCGAGGCCTCTGCCGAGGCGGAAACGCGCCGCCTCGACGCGGAGCTCGATGAGAAGCGCACCGCCAGGGCATGGTGGCGCGAGCGCATGGCGCCTGTCCTCGGGGGGATCGGGTCCGTGATCGTCGGGGTCGCCACCGCGGTAGCCGCGTGGTTCACCGGCGTGTGGGGAGGCGAACGATGAGCGTCGAACTGCCTGGGTGGACCTGTCCTGCGATCGACCGCGTGATCGCGGCGGCGCGCCGCCACATCCCCGAGCCCGAACTCACCGACGTGCTGATCTGCCTGGAGTCGCTCCGGGTGTCGCACGTGGCGTTCAGGTCGATCGCGTCCGGCAGGAACTCCACCCGCGCGGCTGGCGAGGTCGAGCGCCTCGACCGGCGGGTCGAGCAGCTGCTGCGCCGCCTGCCACCGGAGACCGCATGACCAAGGCCACCATCGCGCTGATGGCAGCGGAGCAGTCGGTGTCAGACAGGGCGCTGGCCAGGTCGCGCACCAACGCGACCACGGTCGGGTATTCGGACGCGAAGCCTCACGTGGGGCCGGACGACCCCACGGAGCTGTCCGAGGCCGGCGGGCGGACGGACTACGAGATCACGCACGACCCCCTCCGGTCGCACATCACCCGCGCGGTCGAGTTCCAGAACGCGGCGCTGGTGGACATGAACGACACGATCGAGTCGTTCAGGTGCGAGCTGATGAAGGTCGCCGGCGCGACGAACGGCATCAGGTCCGACGTCACCAAGCTGTCGACCGAGATGTCGGCGCTCCGCGACGTCGTGCAGAGTCACTCCGCGCTGATCTCCGACCTCGACGCCGCGGTGCTCGAGGTCGCCAAGGCCCAGGAGTGGGGTTGGGTCAGGGGCTTGCTGCTCGTGTTGATGTTCCTGCTCCAGGCGGTTACGGTGTACCAGCTTCTGTCGATGTAGGGGGTCCACATGCGGTTCGAGATCGGGATGAGCGTTCTGGTTGTGATCGCTTTCGAGGTCGACGGCAGCCCCGTGGTCCGCCCCGCCGTCATCACGAAGGTCTGGAACCCGGACTGCTGCAACCTGGTGGTCACCCTGGACGGGCAGAACGACGAGAGGCACGGGTACACCGGTAACCACTGCTGGATGACCTCGGTCCACTGGGGGCTCGAGGTCCGCTGCGTTGTCCCGCCCGCCCGAGTGGCTGACACGCTGGTCCCGTGATCCTCTCCGACAAGTACAGGCTGCTGGTGTCGATCCTGGAGGCGTCGAGCACGGCGCCCGTCCAGGTCAACGCCGGCATCACCTGGTCCACCGGCCTGGGCGCGACCCACTCCGCGGCGCTGACGACCACGACCCGCGACGTCATCGCTACCGGGCCTGCGGCAGGCCATCTGATGGTGGACACCGTCGACGTGTTCAACCGCGACTCGATTGCGCACTGGGTTGTGGTTGTCACGGACTACAACCTCGGGACTGAGTACGACAGGATCAGGATCCAGCTCCCCCCGGGAGGCAGCCTCCACTGGGGCGGGGGGCGGTGGACCGCCAAGTCCGGCGGCATCGACCTGACGGTCGGGATGCCCGGGGTGGACGGGACGGCCGGTCCGATGGGCCCGCCAGGTCCTCCTGGCGATCAGGGAGCGGACGGCCAGGACGGTGAACCCGGACTCCCGGGTCCGCCTGGGACGGCCGGGGCCGCTGGGTCGCAGGGCATCCAGGGCCCGGTGGGCCCGCCTGGCGCCGAGGGGCCGGAAGGGCCGGAGGGGCCGCAGGGCCCCCCTGGGGTTGGCATCCAGGGCATCCAGGGCATCCAGGGCCAGGGCATCCAGGGCCCGGTGGGCCCGCCTGGCGCCGAGGGGCCGGAAGGGCCGGAGGGACCGCAGGGCCCACCTGGGCCCCTGATCCCTGGCCTTGCCCCGAACACCCCCGGCTACCTGACGATCGGTAACGAGTCTGTGGCGCTGCCGTACTCGTACCAGTTGCTGCTGGACCCAGGCCTTACCTTCGACATCGGGGGCGGCATCTTCACGGTGATCCTCGCCCAGGCCACCGAGGCCGTGATCGGCGGGGTAGTTCTGTCCCCTGACCTTGGCACGACTGCCGGGCAGGCTGTCCAGGCCTCGGACAGCCGCCTGTCGGACGCTAGGGATACCACCGCCACCCACAACGCGTGGGCCGGGGCTGGGGCTGGTAAGCACACCGGCTCGAGCGATGGTATCGCCGGTTGGGATGCGTCTGGCGTTCCGATCGTCTACAACCTCGCCGACTTCCAGGCGTGGTCCGACAACCTGGACGCAATCGCCGCCATGCCCGGTACCGGGCTGGCCCGCAAGACCGGGCCCGCCGCTTGGTCCCTCGGGACCACCGTCGCCACGGCCGAGATCACGAACGACGCGGTCACGTTCGCGAAGCTCCAGAACGTGTCCCAGGACGTGGTCGTCGGCCGCACGGCGGTTGGATCCGGAGACGCCAGGGAGGTCACCTTCACCGAGCTCACCGTGGCGCTGGACGTGTTCACCGCGATCGACCAGGGGGTGGTACCGCAGAGCGGCGGCGGCACCACGAACTTCCTCCGCGCTGACGGCACGTGGGCAGCGCCGGGCGGTGGGGGCGGCGGCGGGATAACTCTCGACGATGCGATGGCTGCGGCCATCTTCTGGGGTGACACTTGATCCTGAACGGAACCACCCAGTCGTTCCGGTTCGAGACCACGACGGCGGCCCAGGTCGACTACACCTTCGACTGGACCGACAAGACCTCGACCACGCTGTCTCCCGGTGTGTCGGAGGGCACCGTCTCTGCGGCCACCATCACTACCGGAGTAGCGGCGCCGGCGGCCGCCACCTACCGCAAGGTGGGCACGGGGCGATGGGTGAACCGCTCCACCACCGCCGCCGCCCCCGTACGGATCATCAAAACGGTGAGTGGCACGGACTACCACGCTTCCAGTCTGTACACGATCCCGCCCGGTGGGGAGCTCGTCTATCGGGCCGGCGTCGGGCTCGAGGTCAAGCAGCCTGACCCAGCCACCCGCATCGGCGGCGTGGCCGAGTTCATCAAGTCGGGGTCCGCGTCGGAGGCGGTCGGCGAGTGGTACCTGTACGCGAAGGACGGGAACTTCCCGTCCGCCTGGGCGCCCGGCACGCCTGGGATGGCTGGCAGGGTGGTGTCTGGCGCGGGGGGCGGGGCCGACGGCGGGCTGCTGATCCCCAACCCCTCTGCCGGGTTCAACTACCTGACCGGTTGGGCCATCACCTTGAGCCTGATCCAGGCCCCGTACCTGTTCGACATCCTCTGGCTGCAGACCGGCATTGTGGTGGCCACCATCACCGCCCAGACCGTGAACTCGATCGCTTGGCCAGCGAGGGACGTGAACGGTTCGACGAACGGGGATGGCGTCCGGATCGGAATCCTGGTGACGACGGTCACCACGAACGCCGGCACGTCGGTGTGCACGATCTCCTACACGAACTCGGCCGGACTCGCTGGCCGCACCGGCACCTACACCATCCCCGCCTCGGCCGTCGTCGGGACGGTGGGCTGGTTCTCGTTGCAGGCGGGTGATACTGGCGTTCGAAGCGTTCAGAACGTAACGATCGCTACCTCGCTGCTGACTGGTGCTGTCTCCCTGATCGCGGCCAGGCGGCTGATCGGCGGGGCGCCTGCGGTGGTGAACGTCGAGTTCGAGTCGAAGGACAAGTCCATCAAGATCTACAACGACTCCTGCATCCACTTGGCCCACAGGGCCGCGGCCACCGGGGCGGCCATCGCCGACGGCGCCGTGTACTTCGAACAGAGGTGAGAGATGGCGAAGATCAAGAAGCGGATCTACGGTCCGGCGCTGCTCCCGCTGACCGACACCGCGATGTTCACCGCGACGTCCCCGACCGAGATCTACTCGATCTGGGTGAGCAACCCGTCCGGCGCGTCGCGGACGCTTCGGATGTCCGTCGGGGCCGACGGCGCCACCACGAGGTTCCTGTCCGACGTGACCGTCGCCGCCGGGTTCCAGGGGACGCTGGCGTACCCTGGGATCGTTCTCCAGGCGACCGAGATCCTCCGGGGTCAGGTCAGCGTGGCCGACGTGAACGTGATCGTCATGGGCATCATCGACCAGACCACGGCGACCTGATGCCCGACCCCATCCTCCCAGCGCTGCTGCGCGAGGTGGCCCGGAAGGGTCACTCCGTGTTCACCAGCGGTGACTGGAACCTCAACCTGGTTGTCCAGCGCTCGAACGAGCGGCAGGCCGGCGCGGAGGACGACCTGTTGTCCGTTGTCTACAAGGACGGTGGGCGATGGATCGATCGCTCCTTCCCCTGCTCCGCGGACCCGGGCCGGAAGGCCCTGGCAGAGCGCAAGAACCCTCTCGGGGTGGCCATCATCGCCGAGGGCCAGTACCGGGGCTCTCACCAGATCGGGCTCCACCGGGGCCGCCGCGCGCTGGTCCAGGTCGGGCCGGTGACGGTCGCCCGAGACGGTGACAGGGACTCGCTGCTGGAGCCAGGCGTCAAGTACACCGGACTCTTCGGGATCAACATCCACGACGACGCCGGCGTGGGTGCGGAGGCGTCCGAGGGCTGCGTCGTCCTCGAGAAGAAGGACATGGACGCAGTCCTCTCACTCTGCGATCAGGCGGTCGGGGCGGGGTTCAAGAACCTGTTCACCCTGACCGTGATCTCCGTCACTCCCTGACGAGGGTCAGGGCCGCGTTCGACACCGGCAGTCCGGTCCTCGACACTGGGCAGTACCCGGTTCCTGCCGGCGCGATCGCGCCCACCTCCAACCGCGCGCGGTCGGTCACGGTGGTGTTCTCCAACACCGTGAGCTTCACGCCTGGCCAGTTGGCGCCGCCGGTCTTCTTGCACTGGATCGTGGCGGACACGTACGAGCCCGCCGGTAGCGTGTAGTCGATGATGTCGCCGGACTCCACGATGGCCCCCACGCGGTCGAGCGTGACGGTACCGATCGAGGTCAAGGACATCAGCGACAACGGCTCGCTCGGGCCGTTCGGATCCGGGTAGTCGGTGAGGGTGACCACGACGTGCCCGGTCTCTCCGGCGAAGTCGTCCACTCCGATCACGTCGCACTTCACCGCCGGCGGCCACGCCGCGGCGCCGGTGGTGCCCGGGTGGATGCCGGTGGTGGACGGGGCGAGGTAGGCGAGCCCGAGGCCAACACGCCCACTCGCGGAGTCGCTCAACACGACGCAGTTCACGTACGGCGTGGCCACGCCGCCGGACATGTAGGTCCACGGGACCCACGTGCCGCCGGGCCCTGCCGCGAGGGCGGGCCAGACGACCTGGTCACCGTAGAACGGGCACAGGTCCGCATCCTCACCGGAGCAGTCGATCACGCCGATCGAGTGCCCGATCGTCGTGCCGGGTCCCGTGGTCGACCTGATCGGCCACGAGCTGACGGTCTGGTTGTAGGTGCCCGCGTAGGAAGCGAGCGCGAGGAACATCAGGAAGATCTTGGTCATGCCGTCTCCTTCTTGTTGTCAGGGGGCCACGGTGGAGCAACCGTTCGGCGCGTACTTGTCTGCCCATCCGCAGGTCCCGTTGCAGCCCGCTGCGCAGTTGTCCGCGTCCTTGACGCACGACTGGATGAAGCACCTGGCGCCAGCGGACCCTGAACTCAGCGCGCAGGCGAGTCGCGAGTAACCGCACTGCCAGCTGCAGTCGGATGAGAACTCATCCCCCGTGCAGTAGTCCGAGTTGTCCTCCCAGTCCGCGTCGTCGGTTGCGATGTCCTTGTCGCCGATGGTGGGGCAGCCCACCACCGAGACCATCAAGATCGAAAGCCAGCGCATCAGCTCTCCTGCTTGTTGATGCTGCCCCACAGCTCTACTGCTGCGCGCAGCCGCTCGTCATCGAACCCAGTTCCGAACCTCGTGTATACCACCCGAGGCTCCAGGGCGCGAACGTTCTCCTCGTCCTCGAGGACGATGAACTTTCCGAAGTCGGCCGGCCGATTTGACTTCAGCCAGGCCGAGATCTCGTCCGATCGCTTCACGATTGCGGACATCTTTCGCGGGCGGAGGCTGGGCGTCTCCCCCACAACCTCTGCGTCCAACCCGTTGGCCTCCAGCACAAACCTGTAACCGTCCATGCACCGCTCGTCCCGCCACCCGGTCGACAGGACGACCTCTGCTCCGCCCATCTCCGTCGCCAGCGCCTGGACGTTCTTGACCAGTGCAGGCTCGATGAGATGCCCCAGCCCGATCGGCGGGGTCCCGGCCAGCCAGTGCTGCCGCCCCAGGCCTCCGGCGCGGTCGTAGGACGCCGCGATGATGATGACGCCGTCGAAGTCGAGGAAGATGACTGGTTTCATGGCACACACGTCCAGAAGTGGTCGTCGCCCTCGACGCAGGTGCCCGTCTCGCACGGGTGATCGGCGTCGCACTGCGAGCACACGCCCGCGTTGCAGGCCGGAGCGAACTCTGGCCACACCGCCTCGCACCACTCGTCCGTCGAGCAGGTCAGCGCCTCGAACGGCAGCCTCCCGCACGCGAACAGCATAATCATCAGCATCATCCCTCCTTCGATGTCTGGAGTTCTTTTAGCCGCTTGACTTCCGGCAAGAGGGCCTCGACCAGCTGCTTCTGGGTCGTTCGGCGGGTGAAGTTCAGGCCGCAACTTACGCTGGCGCCCCGTCCGAAAGCGGGCCGAATCGTGAGGACAGCACTCATGGCGCTCGGGTCTCCTCCGAACGTGATCCCGCCCCAGCGTGGGAGCCAGTGGTCGATGGTCAGCCGGTCCACAGCCTTGCGGGCGATCTCTCGCCATCGCCACTGCCATCCCTCGAACAGCAACTCGCCTGGAACCCCCCGGAGGACGGACCACGTCTCGTTTGAGACCCTGCACGTTCCTTTTCCGCCGATCTCTCGGAGCAGCAAGCTGGGGTCCCGGCCGTCGCTCCACGTCTCCACCACCCGGCCCAGGGTGAATGGGTCGGGGGAGTAGGAGAGCGAGAGCGTCGCGCCCCTCACGATGTCTCCGACCACGATCCTCTCCCATGGGGTGCTGTACCATCCGGACCGCGCCGTCCCGATCATGGACTCCGCCGAGTTCGGGTCGTGGGCCGCGTAGATGGCGATCGTGGACAGCAGCCGGTGCCTGTCGTCGACCCACTTCATGGCGACACCACGAGACGCGCCGCCGGGGCCCCGAAGCGGAGCTCGACCTTCACCACGGGGATGGCGGCCGCCAGCGCGCGGGTGGTACAGTCACGCGTACCGTTCCCGCCAGGGAAGGAAACCAGGAGCAGCGCACCGGCGTCGACCATCGCCTGGTTGCGCCTGTGCCCTGCGTAGCCCCGGTACCTGGACCAGTCCGACCCGTCCACCTTGTGGATCTCGGGCCGCGGCAGGCCCCGCGCGACCGCCCAGCGGTTCGCCAGGGTGTCGGCACCCCGGGCCCCGCCGTGGACCAGCAGGAAGTCTCCGACGAGGCGACGGATTCCGTCCAGCCCGAACGCCACCAGCCCCGCGTCGGTCAGGTCCCTCCCGCCAGTCACGATCACCCTCGGGAACGCGATCATCAGCGCTCCCGGAAGGGGCGGAGGGCCGCCTCGAGCGCGGCCAGGTCCTTCGTGTCGAAGCGGCTGGCCTGGAACGGCCCCCACGGGAGCCCCCGCTGTACGTCCCCGATCAGCTCGCGGATCCGCTTCACCAGGTCCATCCGCCCCACCTCCTCCTCGTTCTCGACGAAGATCTTCGCGTTCTCGACGCGGATGGTCCCGAACCGAGGGAAGTCCGGGCCCCAGTTCTCGCCGGGCGGCGGGGGCTCCTTCAGCACGAGGCCGGACACCACCTTCCCAGGCTGCACGACCCACGCGCTGGTGATGACGTCGTCGACGACGATCGCGACCTTCATCCCGCGCTTCAGCAGCCGCGCGCGGTCGCGGCCCTCGAACGACATCTTCACGCTCATTGCTCACCCCTGTTGTGGATGATCACGTTGAACCCGGCGCTCTCCAGGTGCTGGTACACCAGCGGGCGCACGCTCGACCAGTCGAGGCCGCCCCGTCCACATCCGATCCTGGGCATCGACACGTCGCCGGTGAACGGCTGGCTCGCGAGCCAGGCCAGGCAGCTGTTCACGTAGTCCAGGGTCGAGTCGTGGTACCAGGCCTTCTTCGTGGCCACCAGCACCAGGTTCTGGCCGCCGGTGGGGTTGTTGATCACCAGGCCCTGCCGCGGCCCGAGGCGGCCCTGGTGGCAGGCGGTGATGTACGGCCCCACGCACCACGGGAACCGCCTCTTCGCCTCGAGCGCCACGCCGGCGCCC
The DNA here is from genome assembly GCA_013141015.1 of Hyphomicrobium sp. Classification (GTDB taxonomy): domain Bacteria; phylum Pseudomonadota; class Alphaproteobacteria; order Rhizobiales; family Hyphomicrobiaceae; genus Hyphomicrobium_B. The sequence goes on from JABFRT010000045.1 coordinate 51,512, forward strand.
ATCACCCCCATCGTGTTGACGGGGACCACGATCCTGCGGGCCTGCCACAGGTCCGCGCTCGTCTCCGAGATCATCGACTCCTCCCAACGATCAGAAGTTCAGGGGCCTGGGCGGCGGAGCGACCGGCACCGATCGAGCGCCGGACGTTCATCGGCCGGAGTTCCCAGTAGTCCTCCGAGTACAGCTCGCGGACGAACGGCGTGTCGTGGTTCGAGACCACAACCTTTACGCCCCTCTGCACGGCCTCCAAGGCCCGGGCCGCCAACGCGCGGTGCTCATCGACGCCGAACCTGGCCCCGGTGTAGCTGGTGAAGCTGGTGCTGTTCAGCGGGGCGTACGGGGGGTCGAGGTACATCCAGTCGCCTCCGCATTCGTCGAATGTGTACGCGTCGATGGCGCTGTTCGAATTGATCAGGGTGTCGCGGAGGGCGGCGGCGGCACACGCGATCGCCGCCCTGGGCGGCAGCGACAACTGCTTGTAGGAGCCCTTGGGGACGTTGAAGTCCCCACTTTTGTTCTCCCGGTACAGCCCGTTGAAGCAGGCCCGGTTCAGCCAGATGAACCTGACCGACTGCTCAAAGCTTGGAGCTAGCTTGGAATCCTGGTTGTACTTCTCCCGGATCTCGTAGTACGAGTTGGCCCACCCAGGCCCGGACGGCATGAGACTCAGCCCGTTCGATACCTGGTGTGGCATCATTCTGACCGATTGGAACAGGGAGGCCAGCCTAAAGTTCGAATCGGAAAGGCTCGCGTCCGAGATCAGGCCCTTCGCCTTGAGCCCAAAGAACACGGCGCCGGAGCCGAGGAACGGCTCGTGGTAGACCCCGCTGCACTTGTCTGGGCCGAACGCGGCGGCGATCTCTCCTACCAACGCCGACTTCCCGCCAGCCCACTTCAGAAACGGCTTCAAACGCTCTCCCACCGCGCAGCCATGCCTGGCTGCTTGTTCGTGTTGCGGACCAGGCCCCCGGCCGCGAGGGCCGACATGAGGGCCGATACGTCGTCGGGGTCGTGCTCCAACCCCGCGCTGATGTCCCCGCTCGTGCACGGGCCGTTCTTGCGGACCCACGAGAGGAGCCTCCGCGCCCTGGCGTCGGGCTCGTCGGAGCACAGGTCGCACCAGGTCACGCCGTTGTACTCGGTGTGGGCCACCTCGGGGTGGGGGCACACCGGCACCCGGGCCGGCGGCGGAGGCAGGGGGCCAGCCCGGCGCTCGAGGGAGCGCAGGGCCAGCATCTGGATCTCCGGCGGCAGAGAGCGGATCTCGACCCACCTCCGCGCCGCGTACTGATCCCTGAAGTTCACTCCAACCTCCACCCGCGGGCCTCGAGGAGGCGCGCGAAGACTCGTCCGAGGCACACAACGTCGTCGTGGCAGTGGAAGGCCACCGCGTCCCACCCGCCCGTAAGCCACATCCCAGGCGCGTCCTTTCCGGCCACCTGCGGCGGGCGCTGGATGCCAATGAGGGCGGCGAGCCTGTCCAGGGTCGGCATGCCCCTCCGGTTCCCCTTCGTGATGGCTGGCGGCGCCCACGCGGGCTCGCCTGTGTCGATCAGCTTCCCCGACCACGGCTTGGGCTGCCAGAAGGACTCGGCCAACGACGGCAGGTTGTGGTGGATCGCCCGCGCGCGGACGAATCCGAAGTCGAACCCGTTCCCGTTGTGGGCCACGATCGGGCCGTGGTCTCCGTCGAGGTACGCGCCGAGCCTGACCAGGAGGTCGAACTCTGACACCTCGGCTCTGGGGTCTTCGGCGGCGGCAACCACCGCGGTGTCTTCGGCGACCACTTCGAGGGAATCCGGGCTGGCCGACCAGGTGATGGCCGACCAGCACGTGATCATCCCGTCGTACGGGCAGAGGGAGTAGTCAGACGCGTGTGTCTTCACCCACTCCAGGTCCGGGAACCCAGAGCCGGGCCCGACACACAGGTCCCACCACTTTGGACCTCCAGTGCAGGTCTCGATGTCGAAGGTGGTGAAGATCATCGACTAGAACGGGATGTCGTCGTCGGGGCCGTAGGCGGGCCCCCGGGGGGCTGCCTTCGGGGCAGGCTTCGAGCCGCCCTTCTGGGCCTGCTTCGAGCCGCCCTTCTGGGCCTGCTTCGGGGCCGGGCGCTCCTGCTCCTGCTCGTGCTCCTGGCCGTCGGCGCGGGGCGACAGGAACCCGACCTCGTCGGCGAGGATCTCGGTCATGTACTTCTTGACGCCCTCGGAGTCCGTCCAGCTCCGGTAGGAGATCCGACCCCGAACGGAGATCTTGCTCCCCTTCCGCTGGAAGCGGGCCACGTTCTCCGCCACCTTCCCGAAGCACACCACACGGTGCCAGTCGGTGACCTCGACCCACTCGTCGTCCTTCTTCTGGCGACTCGACGTCGCCAAGTTGAGGTTGGTCACGACCATCCCGCCGCCGGACGTCCGGGTCTCCGGGTCCGCGCCGAGGTTTCCGACCAGGATCACGATGTTCATGCTGCTCATCACCACTCCAATGTATCGCCGAAGATCGGCTTCTTTGTTTCCCTTTCCCACGACTCTCTCAACTTTGCTGTCGGTACCGGAACCGGCCAGATGTCCGACCAGCGCCGTCCGTCAGCCCCCACCTTCTCGTCCAGCCACCCCTCGATGGTCTGGACCCACTTGGCCCACCCGCACGCTGGGTGGACCGCCTCCTGCTCGTACCGGAACACTCCGCTCTGCCTGATGTGGAGCCTGTCTGCCAGGTCCTTCGCGGTGCGGCCTACCCACACCCTGGCTTCCCTCAGCTCCTCCCTCGTCCAACCTTCGTGGACCTCGAGGCGCTGGCACACGCTACGCTCGGCTCTGGACTCCCTGTCGTCCTCGAGGTCACTTTTCGAGGGGCCCTTCCTCCTCCGGGCCTTTCCTGGCGCCGGAGGCACGTTGGGGGACAGCCCGCTCAACTGTCACCGTCGCGGGCGTCTCCGGGCTCACCTTCTTCGAGGAGCGCAGAGGCCTCGGCGCGGATGCTCTCCAGCTCCGCCACCACGGCCGCCTCGAACTCGTCGATCTGGACGCCGCGCAACCAGCGAAGGTTTCGCTCGGACTTCAGCATCGCTCGGGTTCCGATGTCCTTCAGGGAGGCGGTGCCGTACCACGACGAGCACAAAAGCCTGCGAGACGTCTCGATGCTGGTCAGCATCGCGGTGCGCTCGCCGTCGTCCGGTAGGTCCGCCTTGCTGGGGGTGGGGTGCAGGGCGCCCCACTTGGCGAAGAAGGCCGCGCGGAAGCTGTCGCGCAGCTTCCCGATTTCCGCGTCGACGCGCTCCGCGGCCGACACGTACCACTCGATCGTCTTCACGAGCTTCGGTAGGGGATAGTCGCTCGGCGCATCGCCCTTCGTGGGGTCCTTTCCCAGGATCGCGGCGTGGTACCACCTCACGGTGTCCGGGTCGAGGCCGGACTGACGAGCCAGCGCCTCGAACGCCGCTGCGCCAGCCGGGGTCTCGTCGGCCTCGACCTCGTCATCTGCATCGGTCTCGACCTCGTCCTCGACGACCTCGTCCTCGACGACGACTTCGGCCTCCTCGAACCGCTCCGGGTCGTTTCCGGTCGGGATCAGGAACGTGTTGCGGAGTGCGTACTTCATCGCGCCGGTGAGCGCCTTGTAGGCGCCCTTGTCCTCGGGATCGATTCCGCATCCAGGGACCTTCACCGTCATCGTCTCGCCGCTCACGTGGAGCAGCCGGTAGGTCATGATGATGTCGGTGCGCCACTGGGCGGCGCCCTTCGCCGTCGGGCTGTGGGGGGACCGTCTGCCGCTCGCAGTCGGTCGGGAACATCGCGAGCCCGTTCGCGATCATCGTCGCGGGCCCGCAGGGGCCAGGATGTCACTCATCCGAGGCGTAGTTGTACCCGAAGTGCTTGTTCTTCGCGCCGTCTCCCGGACGTACCTGGCCTTGTCCATCACGGCCACGAGGGCCTTCGCAGTTCCGACATCATGCCCCGTCCGACGACTGTTTTCTCGATGATTCCACCATCACTCGTGGTGGAGAACCCGTCAACTATCCAACAGAACTTTCGACATCAGGAACGCAAAAAACGCGCTCCTTCCTCCCAGATGCTGGGTTCCACATGTCCTTTGTCGGCGCTTCGCGTCGCGGACGGCACCCGATCCCCGCCTCGATCCCACTGGGCGAGGACCGGGTATGGGTCGTGGCCGGCAGCGCGCAGGATCTCGTCCAGCCTCGACGGGTAGACGCCGATGCAGCGCTTGTCCTCGGTAGTCTTCGCGCGGCGGAC
>JABFRT010000004.1 GCA_013141015.1 Hyphomicrobium sp.
GATAGTCCGGATGATTTGGCGAAATCGATGAGGGTGGAAAACGCCGGACCATGTTGTCACCCTGTCACTAAATAAGTTCTGCCTGCCAGACCTTCTCGCGCGCCTTGCGCGCGGGCTTCTTCAAGCTTCTGATCGCAATCGCCTTCGCTATTTCAGCTGCTACAGCATGCGCGACAGGCGGCGGAAACGCATTGCCGACCTGCCGGTAAGCCGCAGTCTTCTTACCCCAGAAGCCCCACTCATCCGGGAAGCCCTGAATGCGGGCGACCATGCGTGTGGTCAATCGCGGCATGCCCACGAAGTCACGCTCTGGCGCTTCATTCGCGATCCCGATGCCATCGACACCAAGTTCCGCCCAGGCCTTGCGCGCGCGCGTCGGTCCGAGATCAGGACCGCCGTGCTTTTTCGATCCGCCGACAACAGTTGGAGCAATTGCGTTTGCCTGTTTCCGCCACTCGTCAGCGCCGCGCCAGCCGCGCGCAGCCATCAGATCATGCAGCGTCCGGCCAACGGTCGGCGGCTTTTTCTTGCCTTCTGGCCAATTGAAGTCTGAGGCGAATTCCTTTTTGATCGCCACGATAACGACGCGCGGCCGCAACTGCGGCACGCCGAAGTCCGCAGCGTTGAACAGTTTCCACTGCGTCTGATAGCCGAGCTTTTTCAGCCGTCCGTCGATATACTCGCGATAGTCCACAAACGCCGGCGCCAAAATGCCCCGAACGTTTTCAATCATCACGGCCTTGGGCCGAACCTGATCAATGATGCGCAATCCAGCCGGAAAGCAGTCGCGCTCGTCATCTTTGCCAAGCTGCTTGCCGGCAATCGAGAACGGCGGACATGGAAATCCACCCGCAACCAGATCAACGCCCTTGTAACAGCGCGCATCGAATTTATTGAGGTCTTCCTCATGCACCGCCCACTGCGGCCGGTTGAGCCGCAGCGTGTTACACGCGTTGGCATCAATCTCGACGACGCCGGCATGCTCAAACCCTGCGCGCTCCAAGCCGATAGCTTGACCGCCTGCGCCCGCACATAGCTCTAATGAATATCCCGCCATGCTCTTCACCTGCCCCGATTCTGTGATGCGCAGCTATCTTGGTGCCACGATATCAACAGTAGAACAAAATGTGAACTAAATTATTTGAACCTGAGGCCATCTTCCCCCATATTCCCCGGCATGGCCCGAACCCCAAAAACCGAGTCGCCGAAGCCCCGCCCATCCAGGGTGCGCTCCGGCAAACCTGCAGCCCCGCCCGTTGAGACGGCTGCGGGCACGCCCGGCTTTGGTGAAGCGCCGCAGGGCGCTTACACCGCCCACGGCCCGCTCGGAGGAACGGCTGCGCCCAGCGGCCGGCCCTCCCCTTCCAAAGGACCGGACGGAGGAGAAAAGCCCGGCCCCGGTGAAAAGCAGTCGCCGGGCGCCGCCGCAACAGGGCAGCCCCACAGAGACGAACACGGCCTGCCTACCCTCCCTGCCCTGCGCGGTGGCGCGCCGCGTCCGCCGATGGGTGGCGAAAGCCTGACCGACATGCTGACCGCGCTGCTGACCAAACCGGAAGAACGCAGCGACCGCGCGCGCGAAGTTCTCGCCCGTCAGCCGCTGATGGCCGCTCACCCGATTGTGTCGGGCAACCTGCCGATGTTCATGCCTCACAGGCCAGAACGCCCGGAAAAAAGCCAAGGCGGCGTGCCGTTCAAGATCGTTTCGGAGTATTCACCGAAGGGCGACCAGCCGCAGGCCATCAAAGAGTTGGTCGAGGGCGTCAATAAACACGAGCGCAGCCAAGTGCTGCTCGGCGTCACCGGCTCGGGCAAGACATTTACTGTTGCCCATGTGATCGAAGCGACGCAACGCCCGGCACTGATACTCGCGCCGAACAAGACACTCGCGGCGCAGCTGTACGGCGAGTTCAAGAGCTTCTTCCCGAACAACGCGGTCGAATATTTCGTTTCGTATTACGACTACTATCAGCCCGAAGCCTACGTGCCGCGCACAGACACGTTCATCGAAAAAGAAGCATCGGTGAACGAACAGATCGACCGCATGCGCCACGCCGCCACACGCTCGTTGCTCGAACGCGACGACGTGATCATCGTCGCATCCGTGTCGTGCATCTACGGTATCGGCTCGGTTGAAACCTACACCGCCATGACCTTCACGGTGAAGCAGGGCGAGCGTATCTCGCGCGATCAATTGCTGGCCGACCTCGTCGCGCTGCATTACCGCCGCAACGACGTCAATTTCCAACGCGGCTCGTTCCGCGCGCGCGGCGACACGGTCGAAGTGTTCCCGGCACATTTGGAAGACCGCGCCTGGCGCTTCTCGATGTTTGGCGACGAGATTGAAAGCATCGTCGAATTCGATCCGCTGACAGGCGCCAAGACTGACGAACTGGCACTCGTCAAAATCTACGCCAATTCGCACTACGTGACGCCCAAGCCGACGCTGCAACAGGCCATCAAGTCGATCAAGACCGAGCTGAAACAGCGGCTCGATGAAATGTACAACGCTGGAAAATTGCTCGAAGCCCAGCGCCTCGAACAGCGCACCACGTTCGACATGGAAATGATGGAAGCGACAGGTTCGTGCGCGGGCATCGAAAACTACTCGCGTTACCTCACGGGCCGCAACCCGGGCGATCCGCCGCCGACGCTGTTTGAATATCTGCCCGACAACGCGCTGGTGTTCGCGGATGAAAGCCACGTCACCGTGCCGCAAATTGGCGGCATGTTCCGCGGCGACTACCGGCGCAAGGCGACGCTTGCCGAATACGGTTTCCGCCTGCCGTCGTGCATGGACAATCGCCCGCTGCGCTTTGAGGAATGGGACGCGATGCGCCCGCAATCGGTGTTCGTATCGGCCACGCCGCAAACCTGGGAGCTGGAGCAAACCGGCGGCGTGTTTGCCGAGCAGGTCATCCGCCCGACCGGGCTGATCGACCCGCCGGTTGAAATCCGTACAGCCAAGACACAGGTCGATGATCTGCTCGATGAAGTGCGCCAGGTCTCGAAAAAGGGCTATCGCACGCTGGTAACAGTTCTCACCAAGCGCATGGCCGAGGATTTGACCGAATACATGCACGAGAGCGGCATCCGCGTGCGCTATATGCATTCCGATATCGAAACGCTAGAGCGCATCGAAATCATCCGCGATTTGCGGCTCGGCGCATTTGACGTGCTGATCGGCATCAACCTGCTGCGCGAAGGTCTCGACATTCCAGAGTGTGCGCTGGTCGCGATCCTCGACGCCGACAAGGAAGGATTTCTGCGTTCCGAAACGTCACTCGTGCAAACCATTGGCCGCGCCGCGCGCAACGTCGACGGCAAGGTGATCCTGTACGCCGACAAAATCACCGGCTCGATGGAGCGAGCGATGGCCGAAACCAATCGCCGCCGCGAAAAGCAAGTTGCCTACAATACGGCCAACGGCATCACGCCGGAGAGCATCAAGCGCAACATTCACGACGTGATGTCGAGCGTGTACGAGCAGGATCACGTGTCGGTCGATGCGGGTCTTGCGGGTGATGACGCATCGCTGGTTGGCCACAACCTCGCCAAGGTCATCGAAGATATGGAGCGGCGCATGAAGACTGCCGCCGCCGATCTTGAATTTGAAACGGCTGCCCGCCTGCGTGACGAAATCAAACGCCTGCGCGAAACCGAACTTGCAATTGCCGATGATCCGATGGCCCGTCAAAGCGCGGTCGAGGATCGCACCGGCGGATTCAAGGGCGACAAGAAATACGGCGAGAGCGCGAATATGCCAACGCGCCCGGCGGCTGGCTCCCCGGAAGAGGGTCGCCGTGTTCCAAACAAAGGGTCTCGCATTCAAACCGAGTACGAACCGGTGCAGCCGACGTACGCGCAGTCTACCTCGCGAATAAAAAAACCATCGCTCGACGACATGGGTCCCGGCACCGACCGGCCGATCCCAGCGCCGCGCATTCAAAACGTCGACAGCCGCACCAAAGCCGGCGCGTTCGGCGAAAAGATCGCAGGACCGCACAAGCCAACACTCGACGAAATGGGGCCGCACGCTTCGTTGCCGGTGAAAACTTCCAGCAAGCCGCTGCCCGAAAGACCCGCGCTCCCTACCCGCACGCGGGAATTCGAGGACACGGCCGAGAAAGGCAAGCGCCGCGGCCGGACGAAAAAGACCGGCAGACCGGGGCATTGACCGCCAACGCCGGAAAGAGACGAAGCCAATCTCCAGGAGACGCAATGCGCCATATCGGAATTATCAGCGGTCTCCTGACAGGGCTGGTTTTGATCGCCTCCACATCCTCCGCCTCCGCTGTCGTTCGCTTCGGCAACAACGTGCGCATCGGCGGGCACGATGTGTCGAACCAGACCTTCACCAAAAAGCGGCGCGGGCTTTACATCATTCACGAAAAGGCTCCGCGCAACCCGGGTTGCCATTGGCGCAACAACGGCGACGGCTCAAAAACCAAAGTCTGCCATCTGAAACGCAAGGCGCATTGATCGGGCACTAGCCGCCACCGATGCTTTTCGTTTATACTGGGGCCATGACCAAACTCGAAGCCATTGAAAAAGCCATCGCCGAACTCTCGACCGAAGAGATCGCCAAGTTGCGCGCATTCCTGGATGAGCTGGAAGCCGATCTCTGGGATGCCCAGATCGAGCGCGACGTGGCGTCAGGAAAACTCGATCAATTGGCGGAACGCGCAATGGAAAATTATAGGGCGGGGAAGTTTAAGGACCTATAGCCGGGCGAAGTTGGGGAGACTTTGGCGTGAGACACATCGCCGATGAGTCTTTCTGGAAAGCCTACGAGCAACTCCCTGCAAGTGCTCAAAAGCAGGCAGACGCCGCGTTCGCTCTCTTGAAGGCCAATCCCTATCACCCTTCCCTTCATTTTAAGCGCCTGAGGAACACGGGCCGTTGGTCCGTCCGTTCTGGACTACATCTACGTGCGGCCGCTGAACGCGCGGACGACGACGTTTTTGTTTGGTTCTGGATCGGCACACACGCAGACTATGATCGGCTAATCCGGCAATAGCGAAAGAGAACTCACGTGAATATCATCGACTGGCTGAAGCGGCTGCTCACCGGCACACCGCGCACGGAACCGGGCCAATCGCCTTTCGCGCCAGGAACGGGACCGGCTCGCTTGCTGATCCTGCGGCACGGCGAAAAAACCGGCGACAAGAACGATCCCTACTTGTCGCAACCGGGCCAGGCGCGCGCAGAAACGCTCGCCGCCTATATTCCCGAAACGTCCGGCAAACCGGACTTTTTGATCGCCGCTAAGACCTCGCGGAAATCACAGCGCCCTTACGATACGCTGAAACCGCTTGCTGAAAGCCTCGGCCTCGACATCATGGAAAAATTCGACGATGAGGAGGTCGACGCGCTCGTCGCCCATCTCGGCGGAAAATCAAAATATGCTGGGAAATTTGGCGTCATCTCGTGGCGCCACTCCGACATCCCAGCGCTGCTCGAAGCGCTCGGTGCGCCCGCTGGCAGCTATCCGCAAGACTGGGATTATAACGAATACAAATTGATGTTCGAAGTCCGCTTTGCCGATGGCCGCGCACCCGAAGTCCGCCGGACCATTATGCCGTTCTGACGGTGCATTACGACGCCGCGCGTATGGCGCGGTCGAAGCCGGAGGATTGCAGGTTACGCAAAATCATCAGAAGCGTGTGGCGCACCGCGTCATCAAGATCTTCAGCGAAGTAGTTGCTGTCGCCCATGCTTGACGAGACGAATACCAGCGTTCCTGCCGTCACCCGCCAGCTGCCAAAGTAGGTCCGGCCCTTGAGCACGGTAACGCCCGCACCCGTCAAACCTTCACGCGCCGAAAACCCACTCGCCATAATCTCCGGAATATCCAGGAGACGCAGGATCAATTGTTTGTCGAGGGACACGATCAACATGCGGACACTTTGAAAAAACTTTACACTGGTGCAACCCCGACCCTAGCGCACGTTTATTGCCTTTCTGTTGATGAACTCCCGTCACCACCGGCTTTTGTAAAACTTTGCACGCAGCCTGCTATGCGTTAATCGGCGTTAAGGCGATCAGCAGCAATCGATCCACGCCCCAACGCCGGACGCAGAAATCAGCGGAGACGCAACGTGAATACTGACGAGCCAACAACCTCCTCCCCGGTAAGCCCGGCGCGGCAGGCCGCAACCCGCATTTGGTTTGCAGCAACCCTTGCCTGGCTGGCGTTCATTGCCTGGCGCACGCACCAAGGCTGGCCAAAAATCCCGCTTGATATGGGCGGCACCGACCCATCGACCGACGCCGCCTACCAGGCAGCCCAACTCGGTCACGTCGCGCGGGCACTGGGGCTCGCCATTGGCGTACCGGCGTTTGTCTACGTGATCACTCGCCTGGTCATTCGCCGCTAAGGCGCGCTTCGAACAATCCGGCCTAAAAAACAAAGTGTTCGCTTTTTGTTCTTGCTTCGGTGACTTGTATTTGCTAGACTACTCCCGGGCTCAACTTCGACATTCCGGGAGGCGGACATGCAGGCACAGGCAATGCAGCAACAGACGGGCCACGGGCAAGCGGGCCACGGGCAGACGGGCCACGGGCAGGCGGGACAGACATGGCAGGGACAGGCCGCGGGTCAGTCGGGGCGGGCTGACGTACTGGCTTGGGAAAGTTTCGCATGGCGGTCAGGCGCCGAAGACTATCGCTTTGAGATCAAAGACCACGGACTGATCGGCAGCCTCAGCGTTTCGGATGGCCGCAAATTCGCGCTGCCTGTCGTGGTCTGGGAAGCGCTGTTCGACGCCGTCAAGACCAACCGCCGGGCAAAAGCCAAAGCCGACGCGAATTTGCCCGCACGGTCCGGTGCGCGCTGGTCCGAGCAGGAAAGCGACGAACTCTCGGCAAAATTCAAGACCGGCCGGTCCATCGAAGACCTCGCGCGCGAACACGCGCGCACAGGCTGGAGCATTGAAGCGCAATTGGACAAACTCGGCCTTTGGGACCGGATTGAGCGGCGCCCCATGGCAGCCCATCCCGTCACTGAAGCGCCGGCGTGCCGTTATCCCTGACGCGGAACGAGGCTGCTGCAGGAATTTCGGTACTCAGACTGCGTGAGCGGCTGGCGTCAGCACTTCTTCAGCGTTGCCGCCAGTTCGCGGAACACGTCGGACTTTTGCGGCATGACCTTGACAGACTGATCGCAGCCCTGGCCGGCGACGGCCATTTTGGCCTGAAAAAAGCGGCCGGCCAGCTGAACTTCAAACCCCGTCGGCGTGACGTCGCCCGCGACCGTGCCTTCGATTTCGTTGATCTTGTCCTGCCAGCGGCCGGTAACTTTGCCGCCTTCGACCTGGAGATCAGTCGCTGCGTGCAGTTTGAAGTCGGCGCCGTCGTCACAGCGCAGGTTCTGCTGCACGCCGGGCGCGTCCTTGCGCGGCAGATAGGTGACGACGCATTTGAAATTCGATTGAGGACCCGAGGAAGGTGTCATGACCGCATTGCCAACCCAGCGTCCCGCCAGATGTGCCAACGGATCGAGGGGCGTTGCCGCCATATTCTCTGACGCAACGAATGCCGAAGCGGCCAGAAGACCGGCAGCGGTTGCAACGCGGCTTAATGATCTGCGGTGGATGTTACGCATGACGCTTCTCCCTCGTCCGGTTCCAGACCGGAGTTTTCCCTTAAGGCCTGATGCCGCGGCACGCCTCAGCAGCGGGCACACGCGACGGAATCTTGTGGATAGGCCGTCACACGCCCGCAGCAGTGTTCAGCCACTCAGGCACGCACAATGTCCCGCGAACACGTCCGATTGGAGGCGGGAATGCGGAGAAAACGCGGGAACCGAGCACCTTCAGCACTCTCATGATGAGAATAATTCAGCGCTATCAGCTTGAAGATCGAACGCGAGTCCCCCATCCTCATGGGCACAGAACGTGGGCGGCGCCGCAGACTGGATTGCGCGGCGATCCGCAGACTTAGCAAGCGGGAGCATAGAATGGACGCGAACACGCTAAATTCAGCGGCGGGCAGAGGCCTTGTACTGGCAGCCCTCGTATATCTGGCCGTGGTGCCATCGTCCGCCGCTCGCGCAGCTGATGCCTTCGACGCCCTGAAAGGCAACTGGTCGGGCAGTGGCAGCGCCTCGTTTGCTGGCGGAGAAACAGAGAAACTGCGCTGCACGGCGCGTTACGGCGGCGGCGGATCCAACCTGTCGTTGTCGCTCAAATGCGCCAGCGCGTCAGCTCAGATCCACCTGACCGGCAACCTCGACGCCAACGGCAACAAGGTTTCAGGCAGCTGGAACGAAAGCTCATACGGGCAAAGCGGCGACGCGTACGGCTCAACCAGCGGCGGCAGCGTGCGCCTCAAGATTTCCGGCACCCAGTCCGGCTTCCTAACCCTCAATGTGTCCGGAGGGCGGCATTCGGTGGCCATTTCGACCAAAGGCAGCACGCTCTCGGGCGTCAATGTTAGCCTCGGGCGGCGTTAAGGGGACCAATGTGCGCGGGGCCGCTGGTCCCGGATTGTGACGTGCGAGACCTGCGAAAGCAGCAAAAATCGCCGGTGTCGCACCGCAGTCACACTTCTAGATGCTATAGCTCTCGCCAAATTTGTGCGGCCGGATAATACTACGCCGCCTGAACGACATGCCGACAGGGAGGGAAAACTGGTGCTGCGCGCGACCCAATTTTCGCGATTTTTCAAAATGCTGCCCATGCTGGCAGTCACCGCCGTCAGCGTCGCCGCTGATACGCCGGCAATTGCTGCCGACAACCCATTTGTATCGCTGGCTGGCACCTGGAACGGGTCTGGCACCGCGAGTTTCGAAGGCGGCACCACAGAAAGCCTGCGCTGCAAGGGCTATTACACGAATGGCAGCGGGGGCGCGAACCTTGGGCTATCGATCCGTTGCGCCAATGCGTCGGCCAAAGTAGAGCTGCGCGCCAATCTGAACTACGCCAACGGGGCGGTCTCAGGCGACTGGGAAGAGCGGACCTACAATCAGTCAGGCTCGGTCAGCGGCAAGGCAACGTCAAACAAGCTGAACCTCGCCATCAGTGGCGGCATTCAGGGCTCAATGTCCGTGTCCGTCGCGGGCGGCAGCCACTCGGTGCACGTTTCAACCGGCGGCCCTGTGCTCAAGGGCATCAATATTTCGATGACGCGCTAAGCGGCACTCAACACGATCACAATCGAAGAGATAGGCACGGCTGTGTGATGCAGCCGTGCTTTTTTTATGAAGTCCCGCTCAAGTCAAAAACGGATTTGTTTGACGCTCCACGCCGAACTGGCCAGGCGGTCCGTGGCCGCAGATAAACGCCACATCATCGCCAAGCGGAAGCAACTTGGTCTTGATCGCCGCAATCAGTGCATCGTGATCGCCGTAGGGAAAATCCGTCCGGCCGATTGAACCGCGGAACAGCACATCGCCAACGAGCGCAAAGCGCTGCACGCGGTTGAAAAACACCACCGACCCGGGCGAATGGCCTGGACAATGGAAAATCTCGAACGTGTGACCGGCAACCGTGACGGTCTCGCCTTCGTTCAGCCAGCGATCCGGCGTGACATTGCGCACGCCCTCAACGCCATACATCTTGCCCTGCTTGACCAGCGCGTCGAGCAACAGTTTGTCAGCCGGATGCGGGCCTTCGATTTTAACGCCGAGGCGCTCGCGCAATTCGTCCGCGCCGCCAGCGTGATCGATATGGCCGTGCGTCAGCAGAATTTTCTCAATCGTGATGCCCGCCTCTTTGATGCCGCGTTCGATCCGGTCGAGATCGCCGCCCGGATCGACAACCGCACCGATTTTCGTGGCTTCATCCCAGATCAGCGAACAGTTCTGCTGGAACCCGGTGACCGGGATTATTGCGGCCTTAAGCGCCGACTTCGTCGTTGCAGCAGAGGCTATCATGCGGTCCTAAACTCCGTCGAATTGCGGTTCCGTCTTAAATCAGGTGCGCGACAGGTGGAAGCAGCCAGCAACGGCGAAGCCATAAGAACGCGCGTGTCGGCCTGATTTTCCGGAACAATAACAATATAGGCCGCAGCTTGGCCTCTGCTGTCACTGTTGTCATTTACCATCATATTCGAGTCCCATTTGCACGCCATCGAACATACAACAAACGATATGTGCCACCCTGTGTGACTTGAGCATAATGGGGAAGTGGCACCTTGGCCGCACGCGTAGGCCAAAAACCTGGAGTTCGTTCTCGTCAATGTGTGGTTTTGCCGGCGTGATTGATCTTTTTGGCCGGCGTGACGCCGACCGTGGCGTCATCGAGCGAATGGGCGACGCCATCGCACATCGTGGACCCGACGATAGCGGATATTTTTCAGCGCCTGGCATCGGCATCGGCCATCGCCGCTTGAGCATCGTCGGCTTGGCCGATGGCCACCAGCCGATTTTCAACGAGAACCGAACCGTCGCCGTCATCTGCAACGGCGAACTGTTCGACCACATAGAAATTCGCACAAACCTTGAAGCCAAAGGTCACGTATTCTCGACCCACTCCGACAGCGAAATTATTGTCCATCTGTATGAGGAATACGGCGAAGGGCTGCTCGAACATCTCAAAGGCCAGTTCGCGTTCGCACTTATTGATCTCACAAAGCGCACAGTCTTCCTGGCCCGCGACCGTGCCGGCATATGCCCCCTGCATTGGTCGCGCCAAGGCAACAGCATCTACTTCGCCTCCGAAATCAAAGCGCTGCTCGCGTCGGGCGAAGTACCGGTCTCCGCCGATCTGCGCGGCCTAGATCACATGTTTACATTCTTCGCCATGGGAACGCGGCGCACGATGTTTGAGGGCATCGAGTCGCTGCTGCCTGGCCACTACTTGAAAATCGCATTGAGCGGCAGCGCGCAGCCGTCCGAAGTCATTGAACGGCAATACTGGGATCTTGATTTCCCCGACGCCGGCGAGGAAGACAACCCGTCCGACCCCAAGCGTCTCGTCGATGAATTCGAAGCCACCTTCCAGCGTTCGGTCGAATTGCGACTGCGCTCTGACGTCCCCGTTGTCAGCTACTTAAGCGGCGGCGTCGATTCCGCAGCCGTACTGGCGATGGCATCCCGCGTGCGTGGCCAACCATTACCAAGTTTCACCATCGGCTTTGACGATCCGGCCCTCGACGAAACCAGTAAGGCGATGGTTGCCGCCCGCCACATCGGCAGCAGCCCGTCGATTGTCAAAACCAATGCGCGGGCCATTTCCGCGGTCTATCCGAAATTGGTCGCCGCCGCCGATTGCCCGGTCGTTGATACCTCGTGCGCGGCGCTTTGGAGCCTTGCTGGCGAAGTCCACAACCAAGGCTACAAGGTTGCACTTACCGGAGAAGGCGCCGACGAAGCGCTCGCTGGATACGTCTGGTTCAAGATCAACAAAATGCAGCGGCTGCTGGACATCGGCCCCTTGCGATCGAGCCGGCCGACGAGCCGCCTGTTCCGCCACATGATGAGCGAAGACCAGAGCATGGCCGAGCTCTATCGCATCGATCAGATGATTGCAGGGCCGCACGCTCAATCTGAAATGTACAGCATGTATGCGAACGGCCGCAGTCTCTACTACAGCGCCGGCACCAAGGAAGCGCTTGGCCGCCACGTGGCGTATGAAGATTTGCCGCTCAACACGGAACGCATGCGCCGCTGGCATCCGCTCAATCAATCGCTGTATTTCGGCTATAAAACACTGCTCGCCGGCCTTTTGCTCAATCACAAAGGCGACCGCGTCGCGATGGCCAACAGCGTCGAGACGCGTTACCCGTTCCTCGACGAAGACCTGATCAAGCTATGCGCGCGCGTGCATCCGCGCTTCAAGCTGAAGGGTATCCGCCAAGACAAGTATCTGCTGCGTCAAGCAGCAAGCCGTTGGCTGCCGGCTGAGATCGCGCTGCGCCCTAAGGCCATGTTCCGCGCACCGTTTGCCGCCACCTTCCTCGACAACCCGCCTGCATATGTGCAGCAATTGATGAGTGAAGAGTCGCTCAAACGTACAGGATACTTTGATGTTGCTGAGGTGCGCCGTCAGTTCACCAACCAAAGCCACGCCAACGAGGGCAAACGACGCTTCTTTGCCGGCATGAGCCTGGCCACCGTGCTGTCAACGCAGCTTTGGCATCACCTGTATTTGGGCGGCGGACTGTGCGAATTGCCAGCACCTGATTTCATGGCCCGCAAACGTTCAGCCCTCGCTGCCGAGTAACTTTCGATTGACGCTACTGTTAACGGCGCTTAACGGGCTTCGATTGAAGTTTCACCGGCTGCTTGGGGCGTTGCGGCAGCATCCGGAAGGCGCCCATGAAGCGGACGCCAACGGTTTTGTCCCGCCGCCATGCAAGCTTGCAGCTGACTTCTGAATTGTCGCGCACCAATATGAGTGCGAACGTATCGGGCAATCCCGCAGGACTGGAAATTGCGCAATCTTTGGAGGGGCGCAGTTCGATCAACGCACCGGTTGCGGACAGATCGCGTACCACGCATCCGACCTGCCCCTGCAATTTGTCGGAGATGATCTTGCCGGCAAGTACGCTGGCGCGGCGCAGCGCCCACCGGCGTTCGTCACCCAATTTGCCGGCTGCACCGCCGGTTGTCGCGGCTTCTTCCAGCATCACAGGCAAAGTGGAGGGTCGCTCGCTCATAATAGTCTGACCTTTGATGAATGCTGGACTACGGATTATCTGGATATTGACGATAAGACTTTTACCAGATGCTTAATTCCGCATGCACAATGCTGGTTAATTTGGAATAATCCGCCAATTGATCCCTTCACCCGGCACAACCAGGAAGGCGCGGCGCCCCGTGACCGCATGACGGGTGGCGGACAGCGGCGAAACCAGCTATTCGCCCTTAATCAGCAACACTCGGCCGATTTCGCCTGCGCTTCCCATTTGGAAGGACGGTCGCGGTGCCGATGACCGAAAAGCCTGTTCAAACATGACATTCCCGGCCACACACCCATCGCTTGCGCGGGCCCTTGAGGCACGCGGCTACGCAACAGCAACGGCTGTTCAGCTGGCCGTGCTCGACGCCGCCGCCGCCAGCCGCGACCTGCTGGTCTCGGCGCAAACCGGGTCTGGCAAGACGGTCGCCTTCGGCCTAGCGATGGCGTCAACACTGCTTGGAGAGGCTGAACGTTTTGACCGCGCGGCCGAGCCGCTCGCCCTCATCATTGCGCCAACGCGTGAACTCGCCATGCAGGTCCAGCGCGAACTTGATTGGTTGTATGCAAACACCGGCGCCCGCGTCGTCACCTGTGTCGGCGGCATGGATGCGCGCGCCGAGGCCCGCCAGCTCAGCGCAGGAGCCCATATTGTGGTCGGCACACCCGGCCGCTTGCGTGATCATTTGGAACGCCGCCGCCTCGATCTGAGCCAGCTCAAAGCCATCGTGCTTGATGAGGCCGACGAGATGCTTGATCTCGGTTTCCGCGAAGATCTCGAATTCATTCTCGATAAGACGCCCGAGGGCCGCCAGTCACTGCTGTTCTCGGCCACTATGCCCAAGGAGATCGAAGCACTCGCGCGGCGCTATCAGCGCGACGCGATCCGCATTGAAACGCTGCGCCGCGACGAACAGCACGCCGACATCGAATATAGCGCCATCCGCGTGGTGCCAAACGACGTTGAGAATGCCGTCGTTAACGTGTTGCGCTATCATGAAATGCGGGCAACCCTGGTGTTCTGCTCGACACGTGAAGCCGTGCGCCGCTTGCACGCCCGCTTGGTCGAGCGCGGGTTTTCAGCGGTCGCTTTGTCCGGTGAACTGACCCAGCACGAGCGCACAACGGCGCTGCAAGCCCTTCGCGATGGACGCGCCCGCGTGCTGGTTGCCACAGACGTTGCTGCCCGTGGGCTCGACTTGCCCGACCTTGCGCTGGTCATCCACGCCGACTTGCCAAACGACCGCGAAACGCTACTGCACCGCTCAGGCCGCACCGGCCGCGCTGGCCGCAAGGGACTGTGCGTTTTGATCGTGCCGTTCAACCGGCGGCGCAAAGCCGAAACACTGTTGGGTGCTGCCCGCCTCAAAGTCACCTGGGGCACCGCGCCAGCCGCCGAAGATATCCGCGCCAAGGATTCCGAGCGTTTCCTGGCCAACGAAATTTTCACCGAGGCCGCCAACGAGGACGATCTCGCTCAGGCCCGAGCGCTGCAATCCGCCCGAAGTGCCGATGAAATTGCGCTGGCGCTGGTCCGCATGCATCGCGCGCAGTTGCCAGCGCCTGAAGATCTGGCTGAAGACACCGGCCCGCCGCGCCGCGATACGCACGCCCGGCCCAGTGGCGACCGTGACTTCCCAGCCCGCGAACGCGCGCGCCCCGACCGTTTCGAGCGCAAACCCGGCGGCGACCGCTCGAGTCCCGCTTTTGAAGGATCCGACGACAGGCCACCGCGCTCTAAAAAGCCGCGCGTGGAAGACACCCGCGAAATGGTCTGGTTCCGCCTGAATATCGGGCGCGAACGCAATGCCGATCCGCGCTGGCTGTTGCCGCTGATTTGCCGCGCAGGCGGCGTCAGCAAAGCCGAGATCGGTTCAATCAAGATTTTCGACCGCGACACGCGCTTCCAGATCGTTGCCGATTTCGCCGACCAGTTTGATCTGTCGTTGCGCACCAACAAGCCGAAGGAGGGCCACATCGCCCGCGTCGGCGCGCATCTGCCAGCCGACAGCGGGCCGCCGTCCGAGCCGGTGACACCATACGCCAAGCCAGCTCATGCCAAGCCCGCGCATACCAAGGCTCCCTATTCCAAAAGCGCTTTTGAAAAAGGCCCTCAGGAAAAGGCTGGCAACGAAAAAGCGCCTCACGCCAAAGCCCCCTATACAAAGCCGGACTTCGCAAAACCGGACTATGACAAGCCCGTTCATACAAAGCCTGACCATACAAAACCTGCCTGGAAGGCCCGCGACAAGGATGCTGCTGGCGCACCAGCTTATCGGGATCGTGCGGCCGGCGGCGCGAAACCCCACGCGCCCTTCAAAAAACCGCACTACAGCAAGGACGGCGGCAAAGCCCCCTTCAAAGGCGGCGACGCAAGCGCGGCCCGGCCCGGCGGAAACTTCTCAGACAAAAAATTCGGCGCCAAGAAGAAGCACCGCAAGGGCCCGGCAGCACCGGCTTAACACCTGCTCAAATGTGATGCCGCTTGCCCGGCGCGGAGACCCCCGTGAGCTACTGGCTCTACATTGTCCGATGCGCCGACAGTTCGCTCTACACTGGCATCGCGACCGATGTCGCGCGCCGCATCGAAGAACACAACGGCCGAGGAAAAGCCGGCAAAGGCGCGCGTTACACGTCCGCCCGCCGCCCCGTCACACTCGTCTATCAGGCGCCGTTTGAGGACCGGTCTGCAGCCTCCAAAGAGGAAGCCCGCATCAAACGGATGACGCGGCCCGAGAAAGATCAGCTGATCGCCGCTGCTGCCGCTGCGGTTTTGGCTCTCAAAACATGACAAGCGCACCGCAAAATTTCGACGTCATCATCATCGGTGCGGGCGCCGCCGGACTAATGTGCGCGCTGACCGCCGGGCAGCGTGGCCGCAAAGTTCTACTGCTTGAACACACCGATAAAGCCGGCTCCAAAATTCTAATTTCTGGCGGAGGCCGCTGCAATTTCACGAATCTCGATTGTGCGCCAAACCGCTTTCTGTCGGACAATCCGCACTTCGCCAAATCCGCACTCGCCCGCTACACTCAGGCCGATTTCGTCGCGCTCGTCAGGCGCCACGGCATCGCCTACCACGAGAAGACGCTCGGCCAATTGTTCTGCAACGGCTCGGCGCGCGCGATTGTTGCAATGCTGCTTGCGGAATGCGCAGCGGGCGGCGTTGATCTGCGCACCAACACCCAGATATCCAACGTCACGCACGACGGGCACTTCTGTGTTGAAACAAGTGCTGGCGCGTTCACAGCACCATCACTCGTGCTCGCAACCGGCGGGCTATCGATTCCAAAAATGGGGGCGACCGGCTTGAGTTACGATATCGCCCGGCAGTTTGGTCTCGGCATCACGCACACGCGGCCCGGGCTTGTTCCACTCAAAGCGTCATCGGACGCACGCCCGTTCGACCCGTCACTCGCGGGCGTTGCGCTGGATGCAGTCGCGACATTTGAAAAGACCAACTTCCGCGAAAGCATTCTGTTCACGCATCGCGGCCTATCCGGCCCCGCTATTCTGCAAATCTCGTCGTACTGGCGCGAAGGCCAACCGATAACCGTCGACCTATTGCCCGGCATTGATGCGGCAGCATTCCTGATCGAACGCAAGCGCACGCGGCCGAAGGCTCTGGCGCAAACGGTGTTGAGCGAAATTCTTCCCCACCGGTTGGCGCATGCACTTGCGGCCGAATACCTGCCGGACAGCGCATTGGCTGATATACCGGATCGCGCTTTGACCGCATGCGCCAGCGCACTCAAAGCTTGGCCGTTCAAGGCTGACGCGAGTGAAGGCTACGCCAAGGCCGAAGTCACGGCCGGCGGAATCGACACGCGCGATTTATCGTCGAAAACGCTGGCGGCCAACAGCGTGCCTGGCCTCTACGCAATCGGCGAAGCGGTTGATGTCACCGGATGGCTCGGCGGCTACAATTTCCAGTGGGCCTGGTCGAGCGGATATGCCGCTGGCCAAGCCGTCTAATTCGCAAGCGCTATTTGTTGCGCCGCTTCTCCGGATGCAGGCTTTTGCCGAGAATGTGCTCGCTATTGCCGATCACATGCTGGCTCGACCCGACGATCAGCGGGTCCGGCGCACCAACCACGTGCATATCCTTATCCGGATAGTCGAGCGACGCTAAGAAGTGCTTCATGCAGTTGATGCGGGCGCGCTTTTTGTCGTCAGACTTGATGATCGTCCACGGCGCATCTGCCGTGTCTGTGTGGAAGAACATCGCCTCTTTGGCTTCGGTATATTCATCCCACTTGCCAAGCGACTCGCGGTCGATCGGTGACAGCTTCCACTTCTTCAGAGGCTCGTTCTTGCGCGATTCAAAGCGGCGCAACTGTTCCTCGCGGGTCACCGAGAACCAGAACTTGTAGAGCCGGATGCCACTGCGCACCAACATGCGCTCGAGCTCCGGCGTCTGGCGCATGAACTCAAGGTAGTCGTTAGGCTTGCAGAAATTCATCACCCGCTCAACGCCCGCACGATTGTACCAGGAGCGGTCAAAGAACACGATTTCGCCGCCCGCCGGCAACCGCTCAATGTAGCGCTGGAAATACCACTGGTTCTTTTCGCGCTCACTTGGCTTTTCAAGCGCCACGACGCGCGCGCCACGCGGATTTAAATGTTCGGTGAAGCGCTTGATCGTACCGCCCTTACCAGCACCGTCGCGGCCTTCAAACAGCACAACAATCTTCTGCTGTGTATCCTTGACCCACTCCTGCACCTTGAGCAGCTCAATCTGCAACTCTGCTTTGTGCTTTTCATATTCCTTGGTGCTAATGCGGGTTTTGTAGGGATATTCACCGGTCTCGAAAAAGCGGCGGATCGCGGCCCAGTCATTGCGCAGAGCCGCCGGATTGACCGGGTGCGCGGCTTTTTCGGACGTCTCCGGTTTGAGGGCGCTTTCAGTGGCATCGGCCGTTTTCGAACCGGCAGCGGGAGCAGGAGCGGTGCCACCTTCGGCAGGAACGGCCAGATCTTTCGCGGGGCTCTTGATCTCGCCCACGTCGCCCAGCGCCACATTTGTCTTGTCTTTTTGCATGTTTGACGCGGTCCAAATTGTTGCTGTTGCGGGCCGTTTGAGACGGAAAACCAGCCGTATTCTATGAGTGTTGCAATTGAAGAAATTGATCAAGGTCAAATCCCGGCCATCGTTGCGGCCGTCCGGGCATGAAACACCGATGCTGGTAAATGCCAGCGGGCCGGCTTGCCGCCACGAGCAATGAACTTGGGACGATGAAAAAATCCTCAAGGCCGCGCTTGGTGGCTGGCTCGACGCAGCGGAGCCGACTTGCGCAAAAATGACCGCTCACGAAAAAGGGGCCCCGTTGACGGGGCCCCAAGGTGGAAGCAGGAAGGAAGGTCTAGGCGAAGTGTGCAAATAGACTGCCGCCGCTCTCAAGCAGCCGCGATGCCTTCGTCACCCGGATCGCGCAACACATAACCGCGGCCCCAGACGGTTTCGATGTAGTGCTTGCCGCCGGTTGCGACCTGCAGCTTCTTGCGAAGTTTGCAGATGAACACGTCGATGATCTTGAGTTCCGGTTCGTCCATGCCGCCGTAGAGGTGGTTCAGGAACATTTCCTTGGTGAGCGTCGTGCCCTTGCGGAGCGATAAGAGCTCCAGCATCTGGTATTCCTTGCCCGTCAGGTGAACGCGCGCACCGTTGACATCGACAGTCTTGGTGTCGAGGTTGACGCGCAGATCACCGGTTTCGATGACCGATTGAGCATGGCCCTTCGACCGGCGGACGATGGCCTGGATGCGGGCAACCAACTCGTCCTTGTGGAACGGCTTGGTCATATAGTCGTCGGCGCCGAAGCCGAGACCGCGGACCTTGTCGTCGATGCCAGCTAGACCTGACAGGATCAGGATCGGCGTCGAAACCTTGGAAACGCGCAAAGTTTTGAGAACTTCGTATCCGCTCATGTCCGGCAAGTTCAGATCGAGCAGGATGATGTCGTAATCGTAGAGTTTGCCGAGATCGACACCCTCTTCACCAAGATCCGTGGTGTAAACGTTAAAGCCTTCCGACTGAAGCATCAGCTCGATGCTTTGCGCCGTGGCGCTGTCGTCTTCAATAAGTAGAACTCGCATAGCCGTTCCTCTCGTGCCTCGTCCGCGTTCCGTTTGCTCTCCGCCCCAAAGAGAACGCACAACTGCTTCGAGCTAAGCCATTCGTTAGGAAGTTAGCGTCGAGAGGTTAACAAACCCTAATTTTGTATTGGTGATGTTGGAGGATGTGAAAAAAATCGCAAGACGTATTGCGAATTCGTTTCGCCACCACTTCACCAAGCCCAGTTTGGTGCGAACAAAAGACAAACGTCTCCGTTCGTGCCAAAACCTGACCCGCTGATCACCGCAAAATTTAGAAACTTGCCCCTCTCGGCCGCCCATCACACCTTTGGTGCAAGATCCGAAAGCCGGGCGCCCACCCTGCTTACCGGACCCGCCCGCACCAGCGAGGCGATGTACGTTCCGAATCAAGAGCTAACAGTATTCGCGCTCCCACCCAAGATAGCTGTGGGCAAAATAAGGGCTTATGTTCCGAGCACCGATTAGAAAACATAGCCAGTTGCTTTACCGCAACTTAATGGCCCTGTGGTACAAGGAAAAATGAAGGCTTCCGAGTGGTCTAGGCATCTTGACCTCAGGCCGGGGGTTACGCACTCTGTAGGGGTCCAGGGCATGGTTTGCCGGACGACACCGCGCGCTGGCACGGATCTTGTTAAGTCACCAGCGTGAGTTCGAACATGTATTGGGTATCGAACGATGAAAGCACGCGAGACCGCCATGCGTTTGAAACGCCGCGAAGTAGACGAAAAAGCCCGCAAGGTCGAAGACCTGGAACGGATTATCCGGGAATTTGACCAGATGGCGCTCGACCTTGAGCGCCAGATCCAGCTGGAAGAAGACCGCACCGGCATCCGTGACCGCGGCCACTTCTCTTATTCAACCTTTGCCAAGGCCGCCGCCCAGCGACGCGACAACCTGAAAACCTCGACAGATGGGTTGCGTGAGAAACTTGCCAATGCCGTGCGCGAGCGCGACGATACGGCCAGCGAACTGGCCCGGGCCGCAGCCCAGGCTGAACATCGCGACGACAGCCACGGCCATCGTTTGGGTCGCCGCCGCGAACGCAACGTCGCCGCGGCACTGCGCTAAGCGCGCATCGATTGATGATTTCAAAGGCGGCGCCATCGCGGTGCCGCCTTTTTTTATTGATCTATCAGGACCAAACGCGCCAAAACACCAGGGGATAACCCCCTTGCCTCGCCGCCGGACTGCGGGCAAACCGGCGCAATGCTTGGTGATCGAATGCTCTGGCCGCTGGCCAACAGACCTGACGCGATAGACGATGATGAGGCCGGCCGTTCTGGGACTGGCCTAATCCGTGACCCGAGCCGTGACCTGTTCGCGGCTATCGTGTTGGCCAGCACCGCAGCCCTCGCCGGATGCTCGAGTGCTGGCGTAGACGCGCCGGCCCTCGCACTTCCCAAGATGCCGGATATCAGTTCGGTAGCCTCGATTGGCAGTACGGCCAACGATGCGCCGGTTGGCTCAGCCACGGAAATTTATACGCGCGTGGCGCGCGGCGCCAATACCTGTTGGTTTGGCGGTTCCGGGCCCTTAAAGAAGGACTATATCTATCACGCCGAGG
Organism: Hyphomicrobium sp.; assembly: GCA_013141015.1. Lineage (GTDB taxonomy): Bacteria > Pseudomonadota > Alphaproteobacteria > Rhizobiales > Hyphomicrobiaceae > Hyphomicrobium_B. Next base: position 20,284 of record JABFRT010000004.1, read on the forward strand.
CCGATGCCCCGTCACGCGGCGGCAAGGCTGAAATTGTGGTTCACGCGCGAGATCCGCTACAGCCAAATCCGCGCGGCGCCAAAGCCTTCCGCATCAATATTGACCCGGTGGGGGAAGCGGCAGCGACGCTCAAGACTGAAAACTTGAAAATGCCCGACCCGATGGCCGCCGCAATGACGGCAGACGCGAACCGCTGGGCCAAGGGCGACCAGGGCTGCGAGGGGGCATCGACTGTTGCGGGATGGGGCGCGGCGCAACCCGCAGCCAGCGCAGTTGTAGCGCCGCCGCCAGCGAAAGCCGGAAAGGCTAAAGCGCCAGCCGCAAAAACTGCGGCCAAGCCCGGCAAGACCTGACGGGCGGCCGATTTCAGCGCTAAAAATTAAGAAAAGGCGGCGCCAAGCCTGGCGCCGCTCTTTCAATCGCATCGAAATCGTCAAAAACTCTCGAGCAGCCGTTAAGCTATTCCCGATAGTCCTGAACACGCGTTGCCCTCAAGCCCGGCAAGCCGTGTTTGTCGATCGAGCGCTGCCAAGACAGGAATTCATCGACCGTGAGCGTATAGCGCTCGCAGGCTTCTTCCATGCTTAACAGACCACCGCGAACCGCCGCGACGACCTCAGCCTTACGCCTGATAACCCAGCGCTTTGTATCCCGCGGGGGAAGATCGGCAACTGTGAGCGGAGACCCATCGGGTCCAATCACATAGCGCCCGCGCGCTCTCATCTGTTGTTCGGTCATGATACTCAATACACACTCGCTGACCACAATGGAGTTCTACTTGGTTGCGATTAAATTAGCCCTAACCCATTGAGTGAACATGACATAAATGGGTGTGCTAATAAAGGCATCGCAAGCCGGTTTACTGCCCTTCTGTTACAGGTCATCCCGGATTGACGCGTCTGGGGTAACCCTACCCTGGACAAAGCGAAATCCGGGCCAACCCGGTTAAAGGCGGCAATCTGCCATCAGCTCTGCCTTGCTACCGGCCAAGTTCCCTGGCTACTTCGCCCGTAGAACATGGTATTATCAGGCGGTAGGGTTGAGAAATCCCGGCGCAATTTTCATCGCAGTCTTGCGTGCCTTTTGGCGAGCACACACGAGAAACCGCCGCCAACCGCACAATTGGCTGCAAAGCCAAAAGTTTTTTTATCTGAGCCGAGACCACACAGCCCAGTCATGACCACAGCCGCCCCAGCCGCTCGCCCAAAAGCTGCCGCCCCGATCCTGCCTGACATCCGTCAGCGCGTGGTTGTTGCCATGTCGGGCGGCGTTGATAGCTCGGTTGCGGCCGCCATGATGAAAGCTGCCGGTCACGACGTCATTGGCATCACCCTTCAGTTGTACGACCACGGCTCGGCCACGGGCCGCAAGGGCAGCTGCTGCGCCGGCCAGGACATCCACGACGCCCGGCGCGTCGCCGACCAGATTGGCATTCCGCATTACGTCTTGGACTATGAAGCCCGCTTTGCGGAAAAGGTCATAGACGCTTTCGCCGACAGCTATGTGGCGGGCGAAACACCGATCCCCTGTGTTACCTGCAATAACGAGATCAAATTCCGTGACCTGCTCGACACCGCCAAGGATCTGGGTGCGGCCATGCTCGTCACCGGACACTATGTGCAGCGCCTCGAGACGCCGTCCGGCCCGCGCTTGGCCCGCAGCATCGATCCGGAGCGCGACCAGAGCTATTTTCTGTTCGGCGTTACCAAAGATCAGCTCGAAATGTTGCGCTTCCCCTTGGGCGGCCTGCACAAATCGGAAGTTCGCGAACTGGCACGATCATTCGGCCTGCCGATCGCCGACAAGGCCGACAGCCAGGATATCTGCTTTGTGCCGGCCGGGCGCTATTCGGATGTGATTGAGCGTTTGAAGCCTGGAGCACTTGAAGCCGGCAACATCGTCCACATCGATGGCCGTGTGCTGGGCCGCCACGAGGGCATTATCAATTTTACCGTTGGCCAGCGCAAGGGTTTGAAGATCCCGGCGGCAGAGCCACTGTTTGTCGTCCGCCTCGATGCGTCGACCAACGAAGTCATCGTCGGACCCCGTTCAGCCTTGACCACTTCCGGCCTTGTGCTCCGCGGCCTGAATTGGCTCGGGGAAAAGCCGGTTGCTGAGGTCGCGAAGGACGGCTTGCCTGTGTATGTTCGCTTGAGATCGTCGCAAGCGCCACGTCCTGCGACGCTGTTCGCTGATGACAAGGGCCATTGTGAAGTGGTTTTGTCCGATGGCGAGCTTGGCATTGCGGCCGGGCAAGCGTGCGTGTTTTATGAATCGGCCGATGCGGGGGCGATTGTGCTCGGCGGAGGGTTCATTGCCAAGACGTTGAAGACAATGCCGGTTGACGCCGCTCGCGGAACAGCCGGAACGACTGCTGCGGGCGGGCACTGACCGTTTGCGATTGCACCGGTGTTATGGAGGTTTTCAGTGAGCGATAATCAGCCAAGGAGCGTTGCACGTAACGCTGGGCAAGGTGCCATGCACGAGCACCAAATGGACGAAGATGCAGTCCGCGATGCGTATCGCCGCTGGGCGCCCGTCTATGACTACACGTTCGGTATGGTATCGACGGCTGGCCGGCGCCACGCGGTCGAGATCATCAACAGCTCCAGCGGTAAGGTGCTTGAAGTTGGTGTCGGCACGGGCCTCTCGCTGCCGGAATACAAGCCGCACCTCGACATCACCGGCATCGACTTGGCGCCGGAAATGCTCGAGAAAGCCCGCGAGCGCGTCAAGTCAGAAGGCTTGAAGAACATTTCCGCTCTCAAGGTGATGGACGCCAGCAACCTTGAATTTCCGGATGCAACGTTCGACACAGTCGTCGGCATGTATCTGATCACTGTCGTGCCGGACCCGGAAAAGGTAATGCGTGAACTGTCCCGCGTTACCAAGCCGGGCGGCGAAGTCATGCTGGTCAACCACTTCAGCCAAGAAGACGGCGTGCGCGGCTGGGTTGAGCGGCGCATGGCGCCATTTGCCGATCTGGTCGGCTGGCACTCGGTGTTCGATGTCTCGCGCGTAATGGTCTGCCCTGAATTGAAACTGATGGACCGCCGATCGCTGCGGCCGATGGGTATCTTCACCATGATGCGTTTCCGCAAAGACACTGGATCTGCGTCTCAGCAGCAGGCCGCCGAATAGGCGGTTTCCTGACAAAATGGCCAGGGCGTCAAACTGCGCCCCCGCCAGTAAGCGTCTCATCTTGACAGTGAGGACGCCACGCCTATAGACGGTGCTTCAGCGGTGCATTGCAACGCTTATGGCGGGATAGCTCAGTTGGTTAGAGCGGCGGAATCATAATCCGTAGGTCCCCGGTTCAAGTCCGGGTCCCGCTACCATTATAGCAATGTACGATGCTTTTATTGCTGGCAGCTGCCATGAGCCGCAATTTCTAAACACATAGCGCATTTTCTACTCACACGGAATCGTGTGCCGTCCGTCTTCGTTGGAAAGAAGCGGCTGCACGGACTTGGTTGCGCAGCGCCGAGATTCGATCCGGTGTTGTACGCCCCGCACAGGGGCGCAAATTGCAATAGGACCGGATCAGGGGCTACACCCTGCATCATTGTAACATGCAAATCCCCTCACCGGCCCACCAGCAATAGGCGCTGCCGTACCTCTTGGAACGCCCCAAGAAGAGGAAAGTTTGAGCAGGGTTCGCAAGTCCGCAAACTGCTTTGGAGGCGGGCGGACGAGATCGCGTCAAGATGCTTTGACCCGTTACGGTCTCCATGAGCGGTTCAAGACAGCAGTGTTGGCACGAGAGTTCCCGTCGATACCGACAGACAAAGTCGAATGTCTGCGAATTTGCCTATTCTCACGGCCCAAAAACCTTTTCCTTGGGTTCACTCACGCGATAGACGGAGTAGGTTGCAATGGGCTTACCGTCTAACGCGCGGATGATGTCTGGCAGCTTCACGACAGACTGAAAGCGCCGCTGCAGTTCTTTGGCATTTGCCCGCCTATCAAGTTCGACGTACAGCCCCGGCAATCGCGTCAAGGCAACCGGAGGCGGATCTAGGTGGATATATCGAAGCCGCTCATTCAATTGAAAGACGGCGGCGCGCGATTTCAGCCCGTACGCCAATTGCCCTGTCGTTGCGTAACTTGACGTCGCGATCCAATGTGCGCCTTGCGCAAGGCGCGTAGCATCGACCTTTTGCGAAAACTCCGGCCATCCGTGCATTTGCGCCGTTGGGTCCTTGCGCACGACCACGAACGGCAGCGGTGCCACTGCATGGGCATAGACCGCCGCGATTGACGCGAAGCCGGTGCCGAGGGCGGCGGTCCGCACGATCACTTTCAGCCGGGACAAAGGGATCGTATCCAGAGCAAGCGCCGCACAAATCGCAAATTGTGGATACAATGGCGCCAGCCAGTTCGCCTGAACCCTGGAATGCGTGGCGTGGAGAGCGAAATAGGCCAAGCCCGGCATAATTGACGCAACCACGAGTGTCGCGGCCGGCTCCTGCGTTTTGATAGCGCGCCACGATGCGATCACGACCCCACAGACTGCAAGCGCTGCAATGAGCGGGCTGGCAAGTGCAAAAAAGCCGCCGGCCATCTCGATAGTAAAATTCACCGAAGCACCGTGCCCGCGCACGACCCTGGAAAATTGTTTGGCAAACGACGCCCATCCATGCAGCGCATTCCAAATTACAACCGGTGCTGTGATTGCCGCCGCGATTGCGCCTGCCACCCAAAACTGCCACGAGCGCAGCCACTGGCGGCGCGCGGCACTGGTCAACACCCAGATCAGAACCGAGCCGCCAACGAATAGATTCGTGTACTTTGAAATCACCCCAAGCCCGGCGAAAGCTCCAACGGCCAACCACCAATTGGCGTTTTGTGAGCGATGAAGTTCTGCAATTGCCCACATCACAAGACCAGAAAACAGCACCGACGGCGCATCAGGTGTCGTTATGATGCCGCCGATCGCGAGCAACGGCATGCTCATCAAAAGCCAGCACGCCGCGTTCGCGGCATCGGCACTGAAAAGAATGCGCGCTGTCCGCCACAGCGCCGACACCCCGGCAGTAAACGCAACAATGGTGACGACACGTATGCCGAGCGCGGTATCGCCTATGAGGGCCCGGCCGAGAGCAATCATGTAGGCCACGACCGGCGGGTGATCGAGATACGAGAGCGCTGGAGCCAACGCCCAAATACGGTAGTAGGCCTCATCGTCCGACAGCCCAATGCTGCCGCCAATCACAAGCCGCACGACGAGTAACGCCAGCACAACCGCGACGAGAAGCCGGTCAGGCGCAAAAGCATTTTCGGCCGAGTTACCGGTCATAATGTGCTCAAGCGCGGCGCCACGTCAGGCGGGCGGTCGCGGCGTAGTTGAAGATCGCACCCATGACCGCGCCGGCGGTTCCAGCGATCCACCACGTGCCGCTATTCGAAAAGATCAGTTGAGCCACACCGACGTTGGCCAATGCGCCTAAACTGCACACAACATAAAACGTTGCCAAACCTTGCAACATGCGCACACCGGTCAAGCGCTGGTCGCGATAACTAAGCGCGTTGTTCAAAAAGAAGTTCCACGTCATTGCACTATACGCGGCGGCGGTTTGACCTAAGGTAAAGTCAACCCCGCCGGACATCGCCAATCTCAGCGCAATCAGGTGGACAACCAAACCTGACGCTCCAACCAAGCCAAACAGAACGAAGCGCATTGAAACGGCATCGCCGGTATATTTGGCGAGCAAGAGGCCAAGGAATTCGAAAACGACGCGGCTGTCGAGCTTGGACGCGCCAAACTTTCGCGTGCGGAACGTAAACGGCACTTCAGCGATTTTGAGACGGCCGTTTGAGGACGCCAGAATATCGAGCAGAATTTTAAAACCATGAATCGATAGCTTCGGAGCGAGTTCGTGTACCACGCGGCGCCGGATCATAAAGAAGCCACTCATTGGATCTGAAACAGTCGTCCCGAGAAACGTGCCGGCCATCCTGGCCGCAAGTCCGCTGCCGGCCGCACGAACGAGAGAGAGCCCCCCGGCCTCCATCGCCACACCGCCAAAGCGCGTAGCAATTGCGATGTCTGCACTGGCCCGGATGGCCTCTAGCATTTCCGGCAACACCGTCTCGTCGTGCTGCAGATCGCCATCCATCACCGCAATCACATCAGCGGAAACAGCCAACATACCTTCTATGGCTGCGCCAGAGAGCCCGCGCCGCCCAATCCTTCGAATGCAGCGCACCCGGCTGTCGGCCTCGGCGAGCATAAAGACTTGGCGCGCCGTGCCATCAGCGCTGTCGTCGTCGACGAACAGCACTTCCCAGGCGATGCCGTGCAGCGCGCGGTCGAGCGCGGCGACAATCAGCGCGACGTTTTCAGCTTCGTTGAAGGTCGGAATGACGATTGCGAGTTCCGGGGCGCCGTGACGCGCTGATGTGCCAGGATGCGCATTCGCACTGCCGCTTCTATACAGTTGGATCGCCGCCGCTGTCATTCAGCTGCGGCCTCGTACCGTGAGAACGATGTGATATCGCCGTCAGCGTCCGGCGGGCTGATGTCATGTTCGGCTTGGACCGAACTGGCAATGGCGTCAAACAGCCAACGCAGTGCCAGCACCGACAGGGCCATGAACACCGCCGAATAGACAACATCGGAGAGAAAATGTGCGCCTTGAGACATGCGGACAAGCCCTGCCACACCGCCCGCAGCAAGTCCGCTGAGTATCATCGTCATCGACCAGCGGCGCCACAAGCATGCACCGGCAAAAAATAGCGCAAATATTGAAGATGATTCACCGCACACGAATGAGCAATTGCGCACGCATTCCTTCGATGGAACAAGCGCAGCTGTAAAGTTTTGCGTTCCGCCAAATTCCACTACGTCGCGCGGACGGGCGCGGCCCAGTTGATCCTTGAGTGCGAGGTTGGCGACGACGCCTGGACCGATGGAAAGGCAAAGCGCCAAGAACAGCCACTTGGCAAAGCTGATCGAAAGGAATGACCGCACCCGGTCACGCGTGATCAGCAACGCTGCCACACACACACCACAGCCAACGAAATAGACGGCAATAAAAACATTGCGCAGCCCCCGCGAGATCAAGCCAGCTTCACCCACGAAATGGACGCCGTCGGTGTAGAACTGGCGCGCAATCAGCAAATCTAACGATGGGAACACTGTCACCATCAGGACTAGCACTCCTGATGCGGCAAGCGTGATGGCAAAACCGTCCCAGGCGGAGGCGGCGGACGCTGGTCTGTCCAATAGCCCTGCAAAACCTAGCCGTTCCATCTCGCCCCCCTTGCGTCATAGAGGGACGACGCTAGAGGGCTATTGCGACATCGGCGCTGCAGTTGTCTTACACTTTTGTGATGGGCTCGCAGGGCCTAAGTGCGACGCCGCTGCGCGACCACGCCGCACCACCAACCCGCAACTTTTGATGTCTCGACGGTCAACGGGTTGCATGCAAGATCAATACCCTTGAGCAAAATCGCCAGCGTCTGTCACGCAACTGAAACAATCACCACATACTCGGCATACCGTATAGCGATCGAAGGTGCAGCGTTTCAGCCCCACGCGCGCAAGACGCGACCTCTGCCAATTTTTTTTCAAAGCCAATAGCCAAGGATTACCCGAATGCCGCGATGCGCTGTTGTAATTGCCATTTTCGCGGCTCTCCTGCCGCGAACAGCGCAAGCGCAGACGATCTATCCCATCGACAGAGCCGAGATTCTCGCCGGCGCAAAATTCGATCTCAAGGTGGAATTTCCGCAAGCAGCGGAAAACGCGCTGAAGGTCACAATCAACGGCGACGATGCAGAACGCGTTACCGGCGCCAAGCCTGAACTCATCCGCAACGAAGAAGAGCAAATGCATTCAGCCTATTGGTTGCGTAACGCAGAGATTGGCAAGGCGGGCCGCTATGAAGTGACGGCTACAACCGCCACAAACAAAACAACGGTCGTTTGGAACGTCTACGACGCGCCAGAGCGCAAGGCCCGAAATGTTATTTTGTTCGTTGGTGACGGACTGTCGGTTGCACATCGCACCGCTGCGCGCATTCTGTCGAAAGGCTTGAGCGAAGGCAAGTATCACGGCAAACTTTCGATTGATGACATGCCGCATATGGCACTCGTCTCGACGGCCGGCACGGACTCGGTCATTACCGATTCAGCAAACGCGATGAGCGCCTACACCACGGGGCACAAAACATGCGTGAATGCCATCGGTGTTTACTGCGCACGCAATGTGAACCCGGCCTCGCACCCTCGCGTCGAAACCCTCTCGACACTCGCACAGCGCCGTCGCGGCATGGCTGTCGGCGTTGTCACCAATTCCGAACTCACCGACGCAACGCCTGCCGGGATGGTCGCTCACACCCGCCGCCGCAACGAAATGAACGATATTGTCCGCATGTTCTACGATGTTAAGCCCGACGTTATGCTCGGCGGCGGCGGAGCGTATTTCGTTCCCAAAGGCCCTGGCAGCAAACGCAATGACAACCAGGACTACATCGCCAAATTCAAAAGCGATGGCTACACCTTCGCCAGCACGGCGCAGACGTTGAAAGCCGCAGCAGCGCATTCTGAAACGCTTCAACTTCTCGGCTTGTTCAATGCCGAAAACATCGATGGCGCACTCGATCTCAAATATCTGAAGAAGGGATCGGTTGGGCGCTATCCGGACCAGCCGGATCTTGTCGATCAAACGCGCGCGGCTTTGTCGGTTCTTTCCCGGCACCCAAACGGGTTTTTGCTGATGGTAGAATCTTCGCGCATCGACAAATATTCTCACGCACTCGATTGGGAGCGGGCAGTTTACGACACGATCATGTTGGACAACGCGGTCAAGGCCGCCAAAGACTTCGCCGCGGATCGTAACGATACGCTGATCATCGTTGTCCCAGACCACGCCCACCCAGTCAGTCTCGTCGGTACGTTTGACGATTCACGGCCAGGCGATACACCGCGCACCAAGCTTGGCGTCTACGCTGACGCCGAATTTCCGAATTATCCAGCACCCGATGCTGAAGGCTATCCGCCGACACCCGATGTGTCGCGCCGTCTCGCAGTCATGTTCGGGACCTATCCAGACCACTGCTTCTCGGGCAAACCGGATATCTCCGGCGAATTCGTTGCGGCGAAGATATCCACCGACGGCAAAACCTATGTTCGCAACGAAGAGCACTGCAAGCCGGGTACAGTCCGCCTGTTCGGGAATCTGCCATTCGACGCGCCACAGGGCGTACATTCCGGAGATGACGTCATCCTGACGGCCATGGGACCGGGCGCCGAGGCGCTACATGGCCAGATCGACAATACATTCGTATTCCGGGCGATAGCCGGAGCCCTCGGGTTGGCTGCGGTCAGCAGACCTTAGCGCCGGTCTGCGATCACACCGTCATGGAACCTTCATCGCGCCGTAACCGGGACGTCGCGAATCCTCACTAGGTGTCGCGCCGTGTTGTGACTGTCGGCCTCTGGCCGCAACAGGACCCGGACCGACATGGGATTTGATCCAGCCGCACTCTCCACGCGCCGTGCCGTCATTGCACAGATGGGGTACGGAGTTGCGGCACTCCTCCATCCGCGATCGCCCGCGATCGCTGCGAACCGTATGAACCCCGAGCATGCGCAAGGTTACGTGCGTGATGCACGATCCTCGCGTTCGAAGGATGATCCATCTTCGGACGGGGGAATTCCCGGCGTGATGGTGTCGAACGGCCGCGACGTGACGATCACAAGCGCAACCGGTTATTGGTCGCTGCCGGTGACATCCGGCGACAGCATCTTTGTAATCAAACCGGTCAACTGGACCTATGTGCAAACCTCAGGTATCCCGGAATTCTCCTACATACACCAGCCCGGTGGCACGCCGCACCATCTGAATCTGGCGGGTCCTGTGCTTGAAGACTCTGGCCCACTGCCACCGCAGATTGATTTCTATCTCAAGCCGGAGCCGGAACACGATTGTTTCGATGTGCTTCTGCTGGCGGACACTCAGGCGGCAAATGCTTCCGAGCTGGCTTACGTCCGCGAAGAGCTGCTTGCGCACACGCGCAGCACCGGCGCACGCTTCGCCATAAATCACGGCGACGTCATGGGCGATGATCTTGGCTTACTGTCAGACTATCGCAATTTGCTCAGTGAAACCGGTATCGTTTGGCATCACTGCCCCGGCAATCACGACCTCAACCTCGATAGCGCAGATCCGGAATTTGCATTTGAGGCTTGGAAGCGCGTCATCGGCCCAACGCACTACGCCTTCCAGAGCGGAGGCGCGACGTTCATACTGCTCAATAACGTCGATTACCTTGGCCGTGGCGCCGCGTTGCCAAACGGCAGGGCTTATCGCGGCCGCATCGGTGAACGCCAGTTGGCGTTCGTGCAAAACGTTCTGAAACATGTCGCAGACGACCAACTGGTGGTGGTGTCGATGCACATTCCCATGGTGAGCTTTGAATCACCGGACAATCCGTCAGATTCCACAGCCGACCGTCGTTTGCTGCTTGAGCTGCTCGCGAAGCGGCCGAACACGTTGAGCTTTGCTGGGCATTCCCACACGACCGAACATCACTACTTGGGGAGCGATGACGGATTTGCCCGCGCCACCCCGCACCATCACCACGTGCTCACCGCATTCTGCGGAAGCTGGTGGAGCGGCCCTCATAACGAACGCGGTATTCCGGTTGCCGATAGCCGCGACGGCAGTCCGCGCGGGTTTCATGTCTTGAGCATCCGCGGCAACGCCTACACCACACGGTTTGTTCCTGTTACGGGAGCGGATGAGCGCAATTCGAGAGTTGCTGTGCATCGACCGGATCGCCTTAGCGCCACCGGCCGACATGAAACAGGCCATGACGCAGCCCAAAGCCCTCACCTGCTCGTTGATGTCTTTGATGGCGGGCCACGCACCCGCGTGACGTGTGAAGTGGAGGGCGCTCCAGGTCTTTGTTTCGAGCTTTCGAGGTCGAGGATTCCCGATCCCTACATCGTTCATTCGTTTGCCAACCACCGCGAAAGCCTGAAGCCCTGGGTGGAGGCCTCGGTGTCTTCGCACATCTGGACGGCGCAAATTCCGATAGCACTGCATTCGGGCTCCCATACATGCTCTATTCGGGTCGTAACGGAATACGGTGACGAACACCTCCGCCCATATACACTCAGCCTCGGCACGTAACGTGCTTAGAACGGATGATGCAATGGCAATTGAAATCGAGCGCAAATTTCTTGTCACAAATGACAGCTGGCTGAAAAAGGCGGCCCCCGCCGCGCGGCTCCAACAAGCTTACCTATGTAAGACGGGGCCATTGAGCATCCGGGTACGAACGTCGCCTGGCGGCCAGGCATTTCTGACGATCAAGACGGCCGAAGCGGGCCGCGAACGATTTGAGTTCGAATACACTATTCCCGCGGCTGACGCGGCACACCTGCTGCAACACAGAACCGGCAGTTTAATTGAAAAGACGCGCCACATCGTTCTGGACGGAGGGAACCGCTGGGAAGTCGATGTATTTTCGGGGGAGAACGAAGGCTTGGTGATCGCTGAATTGGAACTTACCGCGGCGGACCAAGCTTTCGGACGGCCGTCATGGCTCGGCGCCGAGGTGACCAGCGATGCGCGGTATTACAATGCCAATCTTGCCAAGCACCCGTTTGCCACTTGGCGCGCCGGAAACTGAAGGCTGCAAGTCTGCATCGTGGCTTTGGCCGCGGATGCGGCCGCCGGATCTGTTCTGGCAATTGCGTGTCACAAATCTGTAGTATCACCGATGCACTCAAACGAATGAGCGCGCGGGCGGAGTTCCGTGACAGGCGTCAACCAGCGAAAGTAACATTGGATTGCCGACATGACCGGTCCATCGACCAAACCTCCCCTGAGTACACTTGAAAAGCGCGTGGAAGCAGAACTGCTCGACAGTTTAGACGAAGAGCTTGAAATCGAGATGGATGACGACCGTGTTTCGCGACTGCTCTCCGGACAATCCGAGAGCGCCGCCATCGTCACCGCCGACCGGCAATTCTATTTCCAAGAACTCTTCCGGCTCCAGCGTGAGCTTGTGCGGCTGCAGGATTGGGTAGCCCACCACAAAATCAAGGTTGCGGTAATCTTCGAGGGGCGGGACGCAGCCGGCAAAGGCGGCGTGATCAAACGGATTACCCAACGGCTGAACCCGCGCGTCTGCCGGGTGGTTGCTCTACCGGCGCCCAACGAACGTGAAAAGTCACAGTGGTACTTTCAGCGCTACGTTCCTCATCTCCCTGCTGGAGGTGAGATCGTGCTGTTCGACCGCAGCTGGTACAATCGGGCAGGTGTTGAACGGGTGATGGGATTCAGCACTGAGCCGGACGTTGAGGAGTTCTTCCGCTCAACACCTGAATTCGAAAAGATGCTTGTTCGGTCCGGCATCAAGCTCATCAAATATTGGTTTTCGATTACCGATGACGAACAGCACTTCCGGTTTCAGATGCGGATTCAGGACCCATTGAAGCAATGGAAATTGTCGCCAATGGATCTCGAATCACGCCGCCGCTGGGAGCAATACACTAAAGCCAAAGAGGATATGTTGGAGCGCACGCATATTCCGGAGGCGCCGTGGTGGATTGTCGAGGCCGTCGACAAGAAAAAGGCCCGCCTCAACTGCATCCATCATTTTCTCAACCAGTTCCCATACCAGGATGTTGCGCGGCCACTGGTCGAGTTGCCGGAGCGCGTACGCAATCCCGATTACACCCGGGACCCGGTTCCGGACCAGATGTATGTGCCCGAGGTCTACTGAAATCGCGTTGGGTGCCGGGCACTGCTCCCGGCACCCATTGGCGGCATCAGCCACACGAAACGGGCTGCTACTTTTCAAGCCATACTTCTACGCGGCGGTTGAATTGACGGTCCGTATCGGTGTCGTTGCAGCTGACCGGAGCCAGTTCGCCGTAACTTTTGACGGAGAGCTGAGGCGCGCTTGCCCCAAGTTCGCCAAGGGCATTCTGGACCGCGCGGGCACGCGCGTCTGCCAGATTGAGGTTGCTGCGAAAGTTCCCGACGTTGTCTGCAAAGCCTGCGAGGATCAGCGACTTCCCTTTGAAACGTCCGCCTGCCAGCACATCGCGAAGGCGCGCAATATCGCCGAGCGCCTTGTTGTCGAGCGTGAAAGAACCTGTCTGAAAGCGGAATGTCGTCGACAGCCGTTCCCTGGCTTTTACGTCAGTCATGAGCGCCGCCATCAAACGCTCATCGAAATCTTCGGCCGTGGCATTGAGGGCCTGCGCGAAGCGCGCAGCTTGCGCATCATATGCAATTGTTTCCGGAACTTGATCAATGAAATCCGCCGCCTTGATGATTGGTTGCGCCTTCGGCGAAAGAGCGAATTCTAAAATGCCGCGAGCAAGAGCACTCTTGGGTTCGCCTTTTGTGTACAAGAACAATCTCCGCGACAGCGGATATTCCTCTGTCTTGATCGAGAAAATGCTTGGCGGACTGACTAGACCGCAGCTCGTCTCGATGTTCAGAGCCTTGGCATTGCGCTGATAGGCAATACCTGTAAATCCGATACCCAGAGGATCCTGAGCAACCCAATCCGACTGCTCCGCGTGGTTCTCAGTCCGCTTCGCATCAGGTGTAAGTTCGAGTTTTCGCGGCTTCAGAACGAGCGATTCAAATGTATCGAACGTCCCATTCTGAGCGGACGGCGAATAGACATTGATCTTGCCGGCCGGCTGTCCAACTTCTGACCAATCACGAATCTGACCTGAGAATATTTTGGCAATTGTGTCGATGGGGAGAGAGACGGTGTTGTTGCTCTGCGAGACAAGTACCATCAGACCATCAAGACCGATGACGTGTTCGCTGCCAGGAGCGGCGGCATTCGCGAATCCCGCGGCCTGAAGCTTTTTCACTTCTTCGGGCTTGATGGGACGCGACGACATGCCAATGTCGGTCATACCCTTCTCAAGTTCCGTGAATGCCGTCGATGAACCATGGCGGTGCAGGCCAACAGCACCCATTTCCCGTCCATCTGCCGCCGTAAAGCGGAAATCTAGGTCAAGCGGGTTCTCGCCAACAATCTTCGTCACCTTTGCGCCTGCTGCCTCACCATATGCCGTAACGAAGGCCGGCATGAGCTGGTTGCCGACGGTATTTGAGCCGGCAATCGAAATCCGTCCTTCGACCGTCGCTGTCTGACCGGTGCCAGCAGCTGGGGCTGAAATAATTTCGTTCCCCTTTGGGCACCCGCCGCCAATACAGTCGAAGCGTGAGGCATCGAGAGACATCGTGCCGAGCGACTTTGATGAGATCGTATATTTCGACCGGTCGAACGACCTGAGATCGCCTGTGACTTGAAAATCTCCCCCCTTCATCCGGAGAGTGACTTCTGCGGCGGAAACGGCTGTGGCGCCCACCGCGAAGATCGAACACGCAACAAGTCCGGCTGTCATAAACAGAAAAACGCGCTTACTCATTTTAGTGCTCCAATAGATTGTTCTGCGTTGTGTTGGTCAAAATCGTCCGGTCAGCGATTGAGCCGCAAATCTGGAATGGCTCCAGCATTGCGCCGCGCTGCGGCACTCAACGGCACGCCGCATTTAGCCGATGGTATGATGCCGCTTTCCCTGCGGATGGAGCCGTTGGGCGATCGAACAACAGTTTCAAACGCCAGCTGGGCGTTGGACCCATCACCGCAGTTCTCACCCTCAGGTGTCGCGCCGCGGCTCTCAAAATCGAGGCCAAAAGTCACGACACCGCGCGTTTGGCCGGGCGAATGTAGAAACGTATAGACTTCAACTTTTGAACCAGCGCGCTGGCCGTCGTCTGAGCGCGATATAAAGCCGTGCCCCAGGCCATCCGCCTTGGACTGCGCCGACGCATCAGCAGACGCCGATGGGTTTCCCTGCCAGAGATGACCAGGAGCACCAGCGATAGATGCATACTCAAAGGCATGGAGATCGACATTTACAGGTGAGGTCCAAAGCACAGCCGTCTTTGAAACTTTGTCCAGATCAAGCCCCGCAAGGCTGATCTTTGCTGGCGCGAAGCCTTCGATTTCAACCATCGCGCCCGGTTCTGGTCCAAAGATCAGGTCAAGCGCAGCCGACAGGTTGCCATCGGTTCCAATCGTAAGATTGGACGCGAGGCCCTCGTAGTGGATCACTACCGGCTTTCCAACTTGGCAGGGTGCTGAAATTTCGACCATAGCGATGCCACCCGCAAGTGGCCTCGACTGTATGACCGGCGTAGGACATTTGGTTGGCTCTGATGCCAGAGACTTTTGCTGCTCGGCGCCTGGGAGCGCAGCCGTGTTCCCGGTTTCTGCAGCGCGCTTCTTCTTGGATTCTTCAACGAGTATCTCGACGTCGGCAGCTCTTCGCTTGAGTGCGTTCTCAGCGTTGCGCACCCGTTCTGCCTCAGCAGCCAAACGCTTCTCCTCGCTTCTCATCGTCGGCCTTACGCTTAGCCTCAGCCTCAGCAGCCAAACGCTTCTCGTCGTCGGCCTTACGCTTGGCCTCAGCCTCAGCAGCCAAACGCTTCTCATCGTCGGCCTTACGCTTGGCCTCAGCCTCAGCAGCCAAACGCTTCTCGTCGTCGGCCTTACGCTTGGCCTCAGCTTCTACTTCAGTGGCAAGACGCTTCTTCTCCTCCTCTGCGGAGGCGGCCGCAGCTTTATCCAGTTGCACCGACGACGGTGCGGTATCCTCCGCAGCACCCGAGCCCGGCAAGCGGCGGTGATCGACAAAGTCCGGAACAGTCTTTGTCCGTGGTGGCGCGCTTTGCGCTGCGGCGTCATTTATCACGGTCATGGATAGTGCTGCCAGCAGCAGAACTTCAATACGGCGCATATCATCCTCGAACTTCTAGCGGCTGAGACGTTGGATCGCTTGATCGACATTGGGGCATCCGCCCAATCTCCTGGCATCACGATAGAGCTGGAGAGCACTATCCTTCGAGCTGGAATTCACCAATCCCTGCTCGTGAAGGGCTGCGAGAAAACAGTGAGCGATAGGGTCATTGCGTGCCGCCGCAATTTCCCACAGCGCTGCCGCACGGTCATAGTCAGCCGGGCCCGACGGCGATTGCACATAGATCGCACCAAGCTGCGTTAGTGCCCAGGCAAGGCGCGGATCATCGCTGAATTTCCGCAACGAATGACGAAGCCAGAAGCGCGCCTCATCATTGTTTTTTTGTACGCCCTCGCCATGGAGATACGCATCTGCGAGTTGAAGAGCGGTATCGACCGCGACTGCACTCGACGACTTCCCGAGTGGCGACGTCACACCTGGAGAAAAGACATCCCTCAGGGGGACTGCAAGATTCTCGCGGCTGGTGGTGGTCTTTTCGGCCTGATCGATTCTCACCACCCTTGCAGGTAAACCCAGCCAAAGAACGAGTGCAAGTGCCGCGACTGCCGACGCAACCGCCGCGCCAGAAAGCAGTAGCCATCGCATTGACTGCTGAGAAGGCACATTGACGACAGATGCACTCCCCATTTGCGCAATGCGCCGCGCCGCTGGAATGCTCGGGGGTACACCCGGTGGTGGTGCGGAGGCTAAGTCAGATAGGTCCGTATTCTTTACAGGAACAGAACTCGTGGCGATTGACGGCACAATGCCAGCGGCGGCAGTTTCAACGCTGTCATGCCGTTCTTGCGCACCAATGACAGTGTTCATCCCGGTGCTGGCTGGCGCAGTGCCGATTGATTTGGCGTCACTGACTATGCCGGAAATAGGCGCCGTGTGGCCCCCACCGGGCTGCATGTCTTCCGTCACTTGGGTGGCCAGAAGCTCGGCTTCGAGGGCACGGGTCGCTGCAATCGTCGCGGCCAAGCGTTCTGCGTCACGGGCGCGGACTGCCGCTGCCTCTGCCGCCAATTGAGCATTCCGCTCCTCAACCGCAGCATTGCGCTGGTCCAATGTCATAACCAACCGCCCCGCACCGTCCGCGATCGAGACCGGCAAATTCGGCCAGCGCAATTCAGCGCGCACGCCAGCCATCGGAATGCTGACAACAACCGGCACGCCAGGCTTCAGTGCGGCGGCATTCGTAATTTCCGGCGTGATTGTGAATTCGACACCGCCGGAGATCACGCGTGGTTCAATCGGGACGTGATCACCGCCCGGCCAATCCTCGTCGTCGTCTCCAACTTCAGCGCCTTCGAGCGACGAAATCGAGTACGTCGACTCGCTAGGAAGCAAATGCAGTCCTTTCAGTTGCATAACCGCCTCGCCACGCCGCGCCACATCGGGATGCGGAAAGATTTCCACTTTTACGGTATTCATAGATCGGCCTCGATCGCACTTGCGTTGAGTTCATTCAGAAGCTGATGCAATGCGCGCTCGCGCTCTCCACCGCGGGCGACAGATTGAACGGCTGCGAGATTGTCTTCGACCAGGAGCGCAAATGCTTTTGGCCATTGATCAGACAGAGTTGCACTGGAGGTGACACCGCGGCGCAACCAATGTTGGTGGCTCTGATCACGCTCATTGGAATATGAAGCACTGCCAAGCACTCGTTGAGCGGCGTCAGCCAGAGGGTCTGGTGCTTGGAGCGTTTCAAGGAACACTGCGATAAAGCGGGCCGACTGGGCTGCTGCCCGCAGGGCAAGTTCGGCGGGCGTCGGCTGCAAGCAAATGATCGCTTGTATCCGGCTGGTCAGCTGCGCGCGCATACCTATGCGTTCAGACGCAATCACGAGTTCATCGACAATATGCAGAAGCACTTGTGAAGACAGCCGGATCCGGCGAGTAAATGCGTGGGATCGCGCTGCGCGGCGCATTCCGGCAGCCCACCAGTTGACAACGATTGATGCGAGATCCTGGGCACAATCGGCGTCATACAGGCGTTCTCCGCCAGAAGCCGTTTGCCAATTCGACGTTTCATTGGCATCGAATGCCGCTGTTCGCTTGTCCAACGCCGTATTCAGTACAAGTTCGATATCCGGTTCACGCGACGAGAGAGCCTGTAGTAACGCGCAGAGCCGCTTTTGCTGCGCGCAAAGGGCAAGCCGGCTTTGTGCGACATTGGCCATCTGCCGCCGCCATTCTGGAACGCTTTGCTGATCACTAACGAAGAAGCGCAAAAAGCGCGACCGCAGCCCGCGGCGCATGTCGTTAAGGTTGCGTTGCAGCTGGCGCGTCTTGAGGGCGGTATGCACGGGGCCGCGCGCCGGATGCCCAAAATCTGTCTGGGAGCAGCGCGGCCCGTTGAGTTTGAATTCGCCAACCGGCAGGGTGGACAGCGAGCCTGGCATACTGATGTCTGCTGGAGCTGAACTACCGCTGCGATTGCGGAAGCTATCGTCAGCGCCGTCCAGCGCGATGATGTTGTCGAATGGCCGCCCAGGAAACCAATTCAGTGGCCAATCTTGACCGGCCGCAACTTCATCCTGCCAATTTGGCGACGCCGGGGTAGTGCTGGTGATGCCGCTTTGTTGGGTTGCTATGAACAGCGATGTGCGGGCTTGTTCGCGGATATGTGGTTCCACACCTTGAGTAAGACCGATCCAATCAGCCACCGGTTCGGTTAAACAGTCATCGGCAATTTGATCGGGAGTTGCGCAACATACCACGAGGCTATTGATCTCGTGACACTCAATGGCCTGTTCAAAGACGTAACGGGCTTTGACGTGCCCGAGAAGTTGCAACAGGGCTAAATTTGCCTCGTGCTCAATTGCACGCACGACTGGCGCGCATAGCATCTTGCCTGGAATTGTACCGGGATGCGGAAATATAACGGTGTCGTATGCGTCTGCAGAGGTCCATTGGACGTCTGCCCGTTCAAGCCGGATATCGCGCAGCAGCAAACTCAACACTGCGCGAGACACGCGTTGAGGTGCGCCATAAGACGCTGACACGTCGATCATATCGGCAATTGGTTCGAGAATGCCTTCGAACGTCCGGCGATCAAGCACACTACGCGGATGGGTATTGTTTTGCCGGGCCGCATTGTCAGGCGCAAACAGCGCATCGTGGCCCAACATCATTGCCTGACCATTGCCGAGCTTCTCAAGCGCATCTGAACTTTTCATGTAGATGCGGGTCATCGTCTCGTTACAACCCCAAAGACCGGCAAGGAGAGGAATCCGGCTTTGGTCATCGAGGTGCGGCAGAAGCTCCAAAATCGCATCCCAGTATCCAGCCGCCGTTAGATTTCCAAAGGCAACTCCTTGCGGGCAGAGGGCGTGCAGGTATTCGATAAGATCGTGAATATCCGGCTCGGAGAATCCTGGGACACGATAGGCAGACAGACCCTGCCGGGCCACGTCGATGGTCTGCAGCAAAGTCTTGACCTGACGAGCCGCACCTTGCGTTGGGTTGGGGCCCATCATATGGGCACGCGCCAATATCTTGACGATGTCGATCCTGTCGAGGAGGCGGGCAGGGTACGCCAATCCGTCCCGCGTCTGGCGCACAGTACGCCCGCCGATCCGCACCGCTGAGGCCATCGCATGAGGTGCAGGCAGCAGGCCTTTGAGATCAAAGCGGTTTTTTCCGTCACTCGATTCTAAGAGCAGCTCTTTGCCCGCGTGCCCCGTGACCGCCGATATTATTTCACGCCGCGATTGCTCTTGGCTGCCAGCGATGGCGAATGCAGGCTCGCCAAGCGACGCCCTAGATATTTGGCCGGCGCGGCGTTCAATATCCCTCAGTTCGCTTGCAAGACCAGCGCTCAGCCCTTGCAGATCGCCGGAATTTACATCGACCCATCCACGCAATTTAACGGTCTGCTCAACAAGCTGCCTGCAGCCCAGTTGGATCTGCTGTTGCGGGGTCATGAGTGGCCTTCCTCATGTCCAGTCACGTGAGTGCGGTATCCGGCAATGGGCGGCCTTTCGCGGCCGATGAGCGGTTGGCGGCGCGTCCCGCTTGCGGGATAGTCGACGGTTGACGTGATCAGATTGAAGCCCGTGGCCCCAAGCGACGTGCGGCTGGCGAGTGCGACGCCGACAGCGCGCGTCGACAGTAGCGCAATGTTTGCCTCATCGGCGGCCGGTTGCAGCAGGCTGCTCGGGCGGTGCAGGAGGTTGATTATGCGATGGGGAGCAAGTGGTAGAATAGCCAACAATTCACTTTCGACATCTCCAAGCGCCGGAAGGTTCCCCGTGAGCATGATCAGGTCACAGTCGTAAATCGACAATGTTCCGGCAATTTTCACAGCCACCGGCCTGATGCAAGCGCGCAACGTAGAGGACAGTGCCCTTCGGGAAACCCTGAAGTTTGTTTCTGCGAGCGCAAAGCGCTTGGCGCCCGCCGCTGCTGCGTGCCGGTCAAATTCGGCTGCCAGCAGGCTCAACCGGCCGCCACCTGCACGTACAAGGTCTGCAAGTTCAAACTGGATCAGACCGGCGACGAGATCAGCCGAAGCACTATTGCAAACGTCAAGCAGCGCCTGACCTGCCGGTTCCAGGATGCGGTGGCGGAACCTTGCAGCGAAATCGGCGCTCATTGGGCCGGGAGACGGTGTGCTGCGACCGGAGCAGGCGGTCACGAGATCTGTGGCCGAAAGACAGCCCGCGCGTGCGAGTGCTTCAACAATGGCGGGCTGAATGTGGTTGTCGATTGCAGCGTCCAGCAAAGCGCCCGTCGCAAATTGATAGCGGTCGCATAGTCCCAATTGCGGCACGATGGTTCCGCCACTGCTGATTTTGTAATCAACAAGCGCCGCCCGGCTGAAATCCGAGCCAAGCCGGACCGACGCCACGCGCAGTGCCGGCGCCGCAGCGCCTCGTGCTCGTGGCATGCGCGCTGCTGCAAAAAAATTGACGGCATTGCCGCCAAATCTGAGCGTAATCTCATCAAATAAATAGACAAACTGTGCCGCAATGTCCGGATCGAGACCTGACCGGATCTCCGGACGCCGGGGCTGTCCTGCAACTGCATCACCGGTCCAGCCGAGCGCATCCCAAACATTGTCGACCGCCTCCCGCAACCGGGTCAGCATCAGGTCGCGCTCGTCGTCAGGCGTATCGGCGGCGGCGGCCAAGACGACGCGGCCAATCCGCCGGATGCCCTCATCAACCGCGGCACTGGTCGATCGTCGCGGTGGATTAAGCTGAGATAGGGCTTGGAGCAGCAATTCGGTGAAAAAGAAGCCCGACAACGATGAGCGTGAAAAGCGTGGCTTCAATCCGGCTTCTCCGTCCAAAGCCGGGGTGCCGTCGTCCTTCAATCCGATGAGTTGCGCACCAGATACGACTGGCCCATGCCCGGCCTTGTTCAACTCATCCCGGCTAAATCGCCAGGATCTTTCACTTAAGCTCTGGTCCATAATCTGACTGGCGAAGCCGGCGAGACCAGACGTTCCGGGTGTCGCACTTGCGCGCATCGACAAGCGCTGCGCCTCTTTGCCGATGCGCACGATACTGGGCCAAGGGAAGGCGTCGTTTCGGCCGCTGCGCCGGGATGCAGTGGAATTGCCAAATCCGCCATCATCGAATTCGATTGCTGTCGGAATGGTGCCGCCATGAAGCGTGGCCGGTTCTGAAATGTCACGGACCGGAACAAGCGTCGCGACCGGAAACGTCCCGCCGGTTTCTCTGCTGGCGGATTCATAAAATAGCGCAGTTGTCTCTATGTCACCGGCATCGATGACGAGATCGAGATTGACGTCAGGTATCGTCCACTGTGGTGATATTGAATCGACAAAGCGCGCGTGCGGTATGACCGCCAATTCAACCAACCCTGCAATCAAGGCCAGATATTGGGCGGTATGCCCGTATTGGGAGGAGAACGCAGAATCAGCAGCACCGCCGCAATCCCGGCGCACGCACGATTTCAACCATTGATCTACCCAATGCTCACCCACAAATGCCGCTGTGCGCGACATGGACGGTGAAACAGTGAACATCGACATCAATAGAACGTCGTCGCTATTGGGCTCGAGATACCGGGAAGCTTCGAGACGTCCAGCAGGGGCGATTCGGGTGTCGATCGCCAGAACGGCTTTGACGCTCCGGACGTCTGTAAGTGGAACACCGGGATCACTCAGAAAAAGCCGGGCCCAATTTACCGGTCCGCTGTCGCACTGCGCGTGCCCCCGCGCGTTCCGCCCCAGAAACCTGAAATATGGCAGCGGTATCCAGCTGCCCAAATACGCGTGCAAGCCATCCAGCGCGGTGCATGAAAGCGTTCGATCGTTCTCAAGCACCAAACCCGTTACCGGATGAACAAGCCGCCCATCCTCAAAATCTGGGTTTTCAACGACCAGCAACACGGACGGGTGCCCGTCGATGCAATCTTCGACAAACCTATGATACGTCGCATCGAGGCGCTGCAGGGGCAGCTCGAAATCAAAAAATTGAATGTTTGAAGAGGGAACAAGCCTGATACTTGGGCCGGTACAAATGTGATCAGCGATCACGCCTTCCGACGTATGCCCATTCGTCGTATTGCCCACTTTGCCCTGACCCAACTCGTAAAACACGCACAAAACCACGCCCCGGCCATCCCGTTTAAGGGATCACCAGCAATACCGTCTTTGGAGCAACACAAACCCGCCGGCCACCTGTCCCCGGCAAGCACCAGCTTCAATCATAAATTTTCAATAGTCCCCTGCTGCGACCGTGGCGCGGCTATGTAACAGCTCTATGACACGCGTTCCGCCGGCACCTAAAGTTATGCAAAGGTGCCTTTCGTGACGAACCGCGCCCGCCCTGCCAAGCGCGCAAATCTGCAATGATCGTCAGGTTTCCGTCGATGCTCCGGCGAACGTCCATTGTTGGCCCGACTTGCCGGATGCGTACCGCGCGGCATCAGGCCTTTCGGACATCGCAAATCGCTCGCGCTTGCCCGAGTGCATCATTCGCAGACTTTGAAATCGTTGCGTCCTGCGCCGGGCCGCGCGCGATGCTCTGGTCCGTCTCGTTTTGATGGCTTCAAAGCCGGACCCTAGCTCATCGTCATGCCGTGCTTCCTATCGGAAAACAGGTTCCCATCCCCGGCTTCGCGGAGACTGTTTTTTTTCCGGAAGCACTCATGTGTCTCAGCGCCGCCCGGACCGCCCCTTTTTCTCAGGCGACGGCGCGTCCTTCATGTAGCGGGCAAACCGGTCTGCATCGATTTCGCCTTTATCGAGCGCGGCGCGCACCGCGCATCCGGGCTCGCTGACATGCCGGCAGTTGGCGAAACGGCATTGACTGGCAAGCGTTGCGATATCCTCAAACGCATCGACCGCTTCAGCAGCGGCATTCCACAATTCCAAGCCGCGCAGTCCGGGCATATCGATCAATGAGCCGCCTGAGGGGCGCTGAAACAGCTGGCGATCTGTCGTCGTGTGCCGGCCCCGGCTGTCGTGGGCGCGCACCTCCTGCGTCGCCTGCACCACGCGGCCCAGCAGTTGATTGGTCATCGTTGATTTGCCGACGCCCGACGAACCAATGAGAACGATTGTCCGGTTGCCATCGAAGTAGCGCTCAATCTCGCCAAGAGATGCGAGATCACGCGCCGAAATGGTATGAACAGCAATGCCGGGCGCAAGGGCGGAGATTTCCGCAATCATGCGCGGCAAGTCTTGTGCGAGATCGGATTTGTTCAACACGACGACCGGATCAGCGCCGCTCTCGCGCACCAAAGCCAGATAACGCTCAAGGCGCGGCAGATTAAAATCGCCATCCGGCGCCGTCACAATGAACACGTAGTCAATGTTGGCCGCTAGAAGCTGCGGGCGCTTCTCACCGGAGGCTTTGCGTATCAGCGCGGTAGTCCGCGGCAGCACAGCTTCAATAGCGGCCGGACCATCCCCAAGCGCCGGCCGCAGCGCCACGAAGTCGCCGACGCCGGGCAGGTCAGAGCGCTCACCGGCGGACTTGCGCATGCGTTGCGGGGCTTCAGCCGTCAACTCGCCCGCCGCAGTCGCGACCCGAAAATGGCTGCGATGCTCGCCAACCACCCGCCCAGGCAACAGGCCATCGGCTGCATAGACTGCAAATTCCTGCTGCCGCAGCGCCGTCCAACCAAACCGTTCCAGCGTCATTCCGTTCCCCTGGCATTTGCTCCACGCCGGATCAAGCCCAGGCCGGAAATGCCAATTTTGTGGCTGTTGTCTGCAGTGTCGCGACACTCACTCCTTTAGCTCCTTTACGGCACGCGGAACCGGGTTTCTTGCACAGCCGTCACCCAGGCGACCGGCACCCATCACATTTATTTCGTTCTGATCCCGATCAGATGCATTTCGTTGACACCGATCAATGTGTCCAGTTCACTTGACGTTACTGTAGCGCGACACTTTGCACCGGGAGCCCGCCATGCGCATATTGCTACTCCACCCCAATTATCACTCTGGTGGCGCTGAAATCGCGGGCAATTGGCCGCCCGCCTGGGTTGCCTATCTGGCCGGCGCGCTGAAGGCGGCAGGTTACGGCGATATCCGCTTTGTCGATGCGATGACCAACGATCTTTCCGAAGATCAGATCCGCAAAATCCTCAACGAAGAAAAGCCGGACGTGATCGGCTGCACAGCGATTACGCCGTCGATTTACAAAGCTGAGCGGCTGCTGGAAATCGCCAAAGAGATCCACCCCAATGCGGTGACCGTTCTCGGCGGCATCCACGCCACCTTCATGTACAATCAAGTGCTGGCTGAAGCGCCGTGGATTGACGCAATCGTGCGCGGCGAAGGCGAAGAGATTATTGTCGATCTAATCCGCGCCATCGACCAGGGCCGTTGGCCGCAATGCCGCAAGGACATCAAAGGCATCGCCTATCGCGACGGAGAACAGGTTGTCGCCACACCAGCGGCACCAACCGTCAAAAATCTCGATGCCATCTCGCCGGACTGGGGCGTGCTTCAGTGGGACAAGTACATCTACATTCCGATGAACAAGCGCGTCGCTATTCCCAACATGGCGCGCGGCTGCCCGTTCACCTGCAGCTTCTGCTCGCAGTGGAAATTCTGGCGCGACTACCGGATTCGCGACCCCAAGAAAGTTGTCGATGAAATCGAAACGCTAATCCGCGATCACGATGTCGGCTTCTTTATTCTTGCCGATGAAGAACCGACGATCAACAAGAAGAAGTTCGTCGCCTTTTGCGAAGAGTTGATCCGCCGCGATCTTGGCATTCTGTGGGGTATAAACACGCGCGTCACTGACATCCTGCGTGACGAAGACCTGCTGCCGCTCTACCGCAAGGCGGGGCTTATACATGTCTCGCTTGGCACTGAAGCAGCCGCGCAGTTGCAGCTCGACCGCTTTAACAAAGAGACAACCGTCGCCCAGAATAAGAAGGCCATTCAGCTGTTGCGCAACGCTGGCATCGTCGTTGAAGCACAGTTCATTGTCGGACTTGAAAACGAAACCCGTGAAACGCTTGAAGAAACCTATCGGATGGCGATGGACTGGAAGCCGGACCTTGCCAACTGGTCAATGTTCACACCGTGGCCGTTCTCCGATCTGTTCCGCGAACTCGGCGACAAAGTCGAAGTGTTCGACTACGACAAATATAACTTCGTCACGCCAATCATGAAGCCGGACGCGATGGATCGCGCAGAGTTGCTTGACCGCGTGATGCACAATTACCGCCGCTTCTACATGCGTAAGGCGCTGTTCTCCTATCCATTCGCCGGCACGGGTGCGCGGCGGCGCTATCTGCTCGGCTGCCTCAAGGCCTTCTTGAAATCCGGCTTTGAACGCAAGTTCTACGATCTTGGCCGCGTCAACTACTGGGGCTCCAAAACCGGCGTTGATTTCCAATTCGACAAATCGCGGACGCGCGCCGAAATGAACAAAGTCGAATGGAAGACATCGCATAACCGCAAGCTCAAGGGGCCAGAACAGGCGGAAATCATGGCCTGCGGTGGCGGCAAAGAACAAATGGCTGAGGATCGCGCCACGGCCGCGGAATGACAGGGACCGCAGAGATAGCCATGCCTGTTGTCACGGCGGAACGCACACACGCCACCCATCACGGGCATGGCGCGCGCATCGGCCCAAACGCCATCATCCGCGTGGCCGAAGCTCTGCGCGCGTTTGAAGGACCAGCCCTTTCCGCGCGCGTATTCCGAACGGCTGGGCTTGATCACTACCTTGACGCGCCACCTCAACAGATGGTTGACGAATGCGACGTGATCGCGCTCCACCGCGCGCTTGTAACCGATGTTGGGCAGGTGCGTGCAGCCTCCGTATCTTGGATCGCCGGCCACCGCACTGCCGATTATTTGCTGGAAAACCGCATCCCAATAGCAGCGCAGCGCCTGATGAAGGCGTTGCCCGCACACGCCGCCAGTATCATCCTACTCACCGCGATTTCCCGCAACGCCTGGACGTTCTCTGGGTCAGGCCACTTCACCTATCGCTTTGGCAATCCGGCACGCGTGTCCATTGCCAACTGCCCAGTCTGCCGCGGCGCGCATGCAGCCAGCCCGGCATGCACCTATTTCGCTGCAACCTTTGAGCGGCTCTACAGCGTCCTGGTCCACCCGGACACGCGCGTTGTCGAACGCACCTGCATGGCCCTAGACGCGCCCGCCTGTACCTTTGACATCAGCTGGTAGACCCCGCGTTTGTAGGCCGGGCAGGACAATGGTTAGACCAGCTTGGTGAGAACCGCCCGGATCAAATGCGGCATCAAGCTGTCGCGAATGGCGTCCGTTACGGCTCCAGCGGAATACGGCTTTGCAACGATGGCGATATCTTTGAAGTGTGGCGGGATAAACTGCTGGTCGAAGTCACTCGCCGCAAACACAAACGGAATAGACCGCCGCTCCAGTTCCTCAGCAAAAGGAAATGCCGTCTCGTCGCCAAGATCGATATCGAGTACGGCTGCATCCGGATGCTTCCGCTCAATGATGGCAAGCGCTGACTCAACGGTGCCGGCCAACTCGACGGAGCCCGCCCCGTTCTGGCGCAGCATCGCCTCAAGCTCTAGCGCCAGCAGCATTTGATCCTCAAGAACCAACAGCTCAAATCCTTCGAGCGGCCGATGGGCATTGGATGGGTTGAGTTTGTGACTGTCGGCAATTTCTCCGTCCGGTAGCGACGTCATAAAGCGGGGCGGGATCGAAAAGCGCGCTCTTAATCCTGTCTTTTCAAATTGCACGTCAGCCTCTCCGCCAAGTGTATGCGGAATGTTGCGGCGAATGATATTCAACCCGAGCCCGGTATGGACAGGCGTGCGCAGCGCCGGTCCGCCAGCTTCTTCCCAAGTCAGCGCCAGGCCGTTCGCCGTCACAGCCCAGCGCACAATCAGATGTCCTTGGGGAACAGAAAGCGCACCAAAGCGCACAGCATTGGCCGCCAATTCATGGATCACGAGTGCGAGAACAGTGTACGCTTTGGCGTCGAGCTGGATGCTTGCGCCCGACAATTCAACCTGATCTGCGGCAACAGATTGCGCGGCGAATGCTGCTTCCACAAGGCCTTGAACGTCCGATCCATTGCCAAGAGTGATGGCGTCGTGAGCAAGCGCAATCGCCGTGATCCGTCCTTCCAAAGAACGCACGAATTCCGGCATCGATCCATCCGGCGCCGCACTCGTCACCAGGGACCGGATGAGCTCCAATGTGCCTTTGACGCGATGATTGAGTTCATTGGTGATGATGCGCGTGCGCTGCTGCGACTGGCGGCGTTCTTCGAGAATTACATCGGTAAACCGCACGATGATATCGAGCAAATACACCCGCAACGTGTCGCCGATCAGCCTTTCGCGCGATGTCCACGGCAGCGACTGGCCGCGCACTTCTTCGCGCCACGCAGCAAAGCTCTTGCGTGGCGACAACCGAGCACCCGCCCCATCAGCCGGCCCAGGCTTCGAGGGATCGCCACCCCAAGCGATGGTCTGCGCAACCTCCTTGCGGAAGAAAATAAGATAGTCGCTGCGGCTTTGCGACAGCGGCACAGCGAGGAGGCCTGCAAGATCACTCGACCAGGAACCTGCGCGCGGATAGATGTCACTGAGCGCGTGGGTCGCGAATATCCCGCGGTCGCGCAAGCCGTCGATCACCTGGACCAGCGTCATCATTTCCGTGGCCGGCGGCGTCAGTCCGTATCCGCGCCACACCCCGTCGATCCAGATGCCGATACCGTCGCAATCAATGAATGAGGCAAGCTGCTCGAGGCGCTGCGCCAGGTTGTCAATAAGATCGCCTTGAACAGGAAATTCAGCAACAACGCGGTCCAACAACGCCCGCGCCGCCCGCATCGTGACGTAGGCTTCGATGCCTTCGACAGTTTGGATTTGCAGCGAGAACACCTGGCCAAGCAATTCGGCTGCGGCGCGCACCTTGGAGGGGACGGCCTTCGCCGTGCCGTGATGGCAGGCGATCAAACCCCACAATTCCCCGCCGACCATAATCGAAATCGACATCGAGGCGCCGACCTGCATGTTCTTCAGGTATTCAATGTGGATTGGCGAGACACTGCGCAATCCGGCAAACGTCAGATCGAGCGGCGTATCTGCGCAAGCGGCATCCGCTATCAGCGCACTTGGCTGGGCGTGGACGTCAGCAATGAGGCGTACCCAATTGCGCTTATAGAGTTCGCGCGCCTGGCGCGGCACGTCCGATGCCGGGTAACGCAAATGCAGAAGCGGCTCTAAGCGGACGTCACGAGATTCCGCAATCACCTCGCCTGCACCGCTATCCAAGAAGCGGTAGATCATCACCCGGTCAAAGCCTATCATGCCACGCAATTGAATGACCGTTTGATCGCAAAGATCACTCAGTTTTCGTGACAACTGCAGCTTGGAAAGAATTCCGCGCACCAAATCGAGTGCTGCGACCGATCCTTGGGCCGGTGACGTCTCAAGTTCGACGATTCTGAACCCTTGGGCCACATGGACCGCGATATCGAAGCGGCTCTTATGGCCTTTAATCTTCTGATCGAAAAAACGTGCTGGAATCGCGCCATCGCCGCCGTCTACCGGCAGGTTCCTTTCAAGCAACGATATGACCGGTTTGCCAAGAAGTGCGACGAGATCTGAGCCTATCAGTTTGGCGGCATCACCTAAGCCAAGTGAGGACGCTGACCCCGAGACATGCGTGATGCGCCAGCCACCGGCAGAACACGCAAGCAACACACCGTGCGCTTGAATGCTGCCGGGAATGTGGATCGGTTCACGGTCGCACGCGGTCAGATCAAGAGCGGGAACAGCTGCCACAGTGGTCATTCCGCATCCCCGCCGCTGAGGTGAGCTGCGACGCACTCAAAAGTGCGCAGCGCTCCTTGACACATATCGTTCTCATCAATTGCTGGTGTAGTATTGAGAAATTCGAGAAACTCCGGCCACCGCGGCGTCTCGCTGAGCCCCCGCAAGTAAGCTACTCCGCCACCTGATGGGCGCTTAAAGGGCTGCGCCCGCGCCAGTAACACCCGGGCGCCGAGACCGGCTCCCATGACCACGTAGAGGCCACCCAGCACTTCAGAAGCGTTCGCAAACCGCCATGCTCTAGCTGTTGCAGAGGCCAGTTCACATGGCGGAGTGCGGTCAAACACAGCGAGATCATCAGCAAGCCAGCTGACCCGCTGTGGGATACCCCACTTGCCAAGCCAGTCGTCACGGATGCCGCACGCCGCTGCATCGAAGCTCTTTTGGAAGGCAAGCATGCGTTGCAGGTAAATTGCGTATCTCTCAGGCGTCGCGAAAAAGCCCGCGGCACTGACCTGAACATCAATGGCGCTATGGACGCCAGACGTCGCCGCACGCAATTGCTTGTGCCGGCAAAACCGCAGCAGCGCATCGTGTGACGCTGGCGCATCCTCAGCAACCGAGGCCGGATCGATCGCTGTCACCGCGCGGCATTCACGCGGGTCCGTGGTGTGCTCAACTTGCTCAGTCTTCATGACGTTTCCTGACTGAAACTGCATGAAACCAGCCCCGCGACCGTCGCGGCACCCGCAGCCCTTTCAGCGATCTATAGTCAGCCTCCTTAAGCGGGATCAAGCGTCTGATCTAATGACTCGGCACTTATGCCTAAGAAAGCAAGGTTTGCGCCGCCGTCAGTGACGCTTAATCGCACGGAAGTCATGCCCACATGATCCACGGCGACCGCGTAACGTGCCACTTGCAAATCGGCGAGACGGTCACGGCTTCAGCAGTTGCGCCGCCAGCGCTGCCAACTAGACCTCAACTGGCCACCTGCTCCGTGACCAAGTTACGCCGGAGGGAAGAGCCCCCTGCCGCATCAGCACGAAGCGTGATGCGGCAGAGCGATGTCTGGTCTGTTACGGGTAAGCCGCCGGCGCAATGCCGTGCTTCACACCCCAGTCGTACCAGTTGTCAACAGCCGTACCCGACAAAAGAATGCCGATGCCGCCCGTCAATGGACAGAGGATCGCAAACCACCACGCCCAACGATGGATCGACTCCATGCTGGCGTTGAAGCCCATCGTCCAGCGCCAGAACAGAGCCGCGCGTTCGGATGCCGTACCGCGGTCGGTGATCTGCTCGATTTCGCGTTCCCCGCCGTATCGTGTGACCGCGAGTATGGTTGCGGCGTGCATCGCAAACAACAATGCCGAGCCATACAGGAAGGCAATCGAGAGCATGTGGAACGGATTGTAGAACAGGTTGCCGTGGTTGAGCGAGAAGTTGTTGGTCCAATCGAGATGCGAGAAGATGCCGAATGGAACCGCCTCACTCCAGCTTCCCATCAGCAATGGCCGGATAAATCCGAGCACGAGATAGAGCCAGATCGCGGCAGCAAACGCCCAAGCCACGTGCGTGCCAAGTCCGAGCGCGCGCGCCCGCCGGTACATGCGGACCCACCAAAGTAGAATCGACGTGGTCAGGAAAAACCCGGCCATCAACCACCACCCGCCCTCTTTCAAAGGCGGTATGCTAAGGCCATACTTCGCAGCCGGCGGATCGAGCGACAAATAGAAGATCTCGCGCACGAAGCGGATGGGATCCCAGCCGACGGATGCCCACATATTGAGACCGATGATCTCAATAGCGATGATGCCACACACCAGCGACCAGAGCCCAAGCGTGCCGAAGTAGATTGGCCCGATTTGCGCGTCACCCACTTTGCCGGCCCAATAACTGAAAATCGGCGTACCACTGCGCGGCGCGTCTTCCGCCGGTAGATGGATGCCCATTTCGGCGGGGCCGCGGACTTGAACCTGCGTAAAGATGTTTTGATACTGTGCCATGGTTCAAACCCTCACTTCCCGATGCGGAGATTAAACGCCGCGTTCCAGATGTCGCCCCACCTCTGAAGGTTCCACCAATCGGCCCAAGGATTACCGTCAAGCCAAAGCGGACCGCTGATCACGATGCAAACGGCGCTCCAGAACCCGGCCGAGAGAGCCAGAAACAGACCCAAGCGATGAATGCCGAGCGTGCCGATCGAATAGCCGATGGTATCGCGGAAGAATGAGTTCTCGTGTTCCGGCGTTTTGACAACCTCACCCTTCGCTGGATTGGTCGCCGACAGAATGAGACTGCCATGCAGCGCCAGTGCTAAGCACGTTGTGAAGAAGAACGTGATGGCAATCATGTGCGCCGGATTATAATGGAAGTTGCCGTACTTGTAGCCGGTGTTCGATACCCAATCGAGATGGCTCATAATGCCGTAGGGGAATGCGTGCGACCACGACCCCATCAGCACCGGGCGGATAACGACCAGCGTGAAGTAGGCAAAGATTGCCACACCAAACGCGACCGGCACATGATATCCGATGCCGAGTTTGCGGCAGATCTCGACCTCGCGGAGCGCCCACGACACGAACGACCCCAGCGCACACACGGTGATCGCTTGCCACAACCCGCCTTGCAGGAGTGGCGCGAAGCCAAGCCCGAAGGCTTCAGCTGGCGGATTAATGCTGATTTTCCAAGGGTTCCATGTTGGCCCCATCGCGGCGCCGAACATGATCAAGCCGACACCGAGGAAAATAAAGAATATTGCCGAGACTCCGAAGAAGCCGACATAAAACGGGCCAATCCAGAAATCGAATAGATCCCCGCCTATCAGCGTGCCGCCTCGTACTCGGTATTTGCGCTCAAAATTGAGCATGGCCATGGCCGGTTCCTCCCAATTCCAACCGGCGAATGCCGGCGGCCCAGAACGTTCAATGCAAGTGGTGACGGACGGGTCCGCCGAAGCTTTCCCGTCCGCAATTGGTGTTGACGGCTTATGCCGCCTTCTTCTCGATCACGAGCGGTGCCGTGATCGCCGGATTCAAAGTTGCGGCCTTGACGGCGCGCGGACCTTCGATCCAGTTGAACCGGTTTGTGCTGAGCAGGATGAAATGAATCAGAACTGCGAGCGCAAACAGGAAGGTGAACAGTGCGATCAGCGTGCGCCGCGGATCGAACAGAAGCCACATTCTCCACATGATTGGTGTCTCCTATGCTTTGAGCGACGTCAGGACGTTCATCGCGTAGTTCACGCCATCCGTAAGCGAGGCGTAGCCATTGACGCCTGGAAGCCAGGGACGCCAATTCCAAACCAGGAAGTGCGCGATTACTGCGATGACCGTGAAGATGATGGCGCTTGTCATGAAGATCGAGTGAAACTCCTTAGCTTCCGACTCGGTCAATCCCGACAAAGAGCCGCTTCGATTGTCAGCAGCCATGTTGGTCTCTCCACTTTTGGCCTTGCGGCCGTTACCGCGCATCCCCCGCGCGGCTGGGACAACCGTGATTTTTTAGGTCACGGCAGTCATTCGCCCGGTTGCCCGGACGCATGCACCGTCGCGGCTAACCCATAAAGGCGTAGGCCGCACATGTATTGGCGCTGTCTTTCGCCTTTTGAATTACCGATTTGCATTGGCCGTGCCCCGTCAACCGGGCGACCAGATTATGTGGCAGCAGCGTCTCAATCAGCGCCGCGCCAAAAAACACGAGGAAAGCAACGGCAAATATCAAGCGGTATTCGAGCGGTTTGCTTTTCGTGGATGCCGAGGCCCGAGGTGCGCGGCTGTCATCAATTGCAAAAGCCATCTGTCCCGTCTCCTTCTGCGCGCCGGTATCCTCCGGCGCAGTTCAATGTCGCGGCCGGTTATGCGGCCTTGCCGTCCAGCAGTGTGCGGTCCGTGTTCGTGACGTGTAAGAGTTTGACCCGGTCTGCGCCGGCCCTGCGGGCAGCGCGCTCCGCGCCATCGCGCAAGCGTTTGGCTGCAGATATGCGGACAAGAACGGGTTCGCGTGAAATCAGGTCGTCGAGTGCCGCTGATGCGTCGGCATCCCAGGGCAAGTCTTCAAACCGGCGCGCTGGCGTCGCTTCGACCTTGTCGAGTTCCGTGCCGAGCGGCAGAATGTGAAACAACGCATCGAACAGCGCGTTACAAACTTCCTGCACCAGATATGTCGCGCCCGAATAGCCCATGAACGGCGTGCCGGTGTGGCGCCTGATAATGGCACCGGGGAACGACGCCGGAATGTACGCAGAGCGCCCGCCGGCTTCAGCCAAGTACATGCGCTCGTTGTAGCTGCCAAACACAATCAACGGCGGCTTCTCTCGCAGGGCGGTGCGAACGGCGTCATTGTCTGGCTTGGTGCCAGCTGTGCGGGAAACTGAGAAGTTACAAGGCAGGCCCATTTCCGTTTCGAGAAAATTGCGCACACCGCGCGCATAGGTCTCGGTCGCGACGATGCCGAAGCTCGCCGTGCCGAAAAAGTCTTGCGTAACCGAGCGCCACAAATCCCAGAGCGGCTTGATGGTCGTATGCTTCTCACGTTCAATGAACGGCTCCGGATCAAGACCGAGCAGCTCGCCGAGAGAGCGCAGGAATTTGGTCGTCGAATGCAGGCCGATAGGCGCCTGCAAGTAGGGCCGCTCAAGCGCTTCACACAGCATGCGGCCGAACTCGCGGTACATGCAGATATTGACATCAGCATCAACGAGCTTGGCGACGTCGGCCACGTGACTGCCGAGCGGAAACACCATGTTAATGTCGGCGCCGATGCCTTCAACCAGCCGGCGGATTTCCGCCAGATCCGACGGCATGTTGAACGTGCCGTAAATGGGCCCAATGATGTTGACTCGCGGCTTCTCACCGTCTTTGCGCGCAGGACGGTCCGGAACCTTTTTGCGGCCGTACTGCGTCCAGAGCCAATAGATCGCCCGGTTGGCGCTTTGCCACTGATCTTCGTCGATTGTGCGCGGAAGAAAGCGCTGAATGTTGGTGCCTTCGGGCGTGACACCGCCGCCGATCATTTCGGCAATCGAACCTGTCACCACAACAGCTGGGAGAGATGGATCGAGCGACTTGTGTGCCCGCTTCATCGCGCCTTCAGTGCCCTTTTGCCCGAGTTCTTCTTCGGCAAGGCCCGTCACGACAATCGGCAATTCGTGCGGCGGCAGAGCGTCGGTATAATGCAGCACCGATGTGACGGGCAAGTTTTCACAACCCACCGGTCCGTCGATAATCACCTGCAGGCCCTTGATGGCCGTAAAGGCATAGACAGAGCCCCAGTAGCCTCCCGCTCTATCGTGGTCGAGGATGAGCATCAGATCATCTCCTCGGCCTTGCGCTTCTTTGCCTCTTTATCGAGGCGGCGCTTGTAGTCTTGGCGGAACTGCAAATTATCTTTTGGCACGTCTTCCCAAACGCCGGACGTGTGCCCCGTTCCAACACCTTCGAAAAAGGCCTTCATGGTATCGAAGCGCGATTTGCCAGCCATCGCCGCGTTGACAACTTGCGCCATTGACCCGGCACCGGCCGGTCCCATCAGAGGGCGTGCTGATATGAGGTTAGTGAAATAGAGTGCTGGGATCGCCATCTCCTTGGCCTTCTGCACAACCGGCGTTGTGCCGATGGCGAGGTCGGGCTTAAACTCGCGCATGGCTGCGATGTCTTGCTCGAGTGACGCGCGGAACGTCACATGCACGCCCTTGGCTTCCAGCCATTCGCGGTCCACGTCCGACCAGCGCGTACGAGGGCAAGCAGTGCCGACATAATGCACACGCGCGCCGCTTTCGATCAGCAGCCGGGCGACAAGAAGCTCCGAGCCTTCGTAGCCTGACAGCGTGATGCGGCCATCAATCGGCATTTTGGAGAGAGCCGCTTTGATGATCGGAAGAATCCGGGCCTTTGCGGCATCGATCTTCGCGTCCTCGACATTACAGGCGCGGCCGATGCTTTCGAGCCAGGCGGCGGTGCCGTCGTAGCCAACAGGCGCAGACCCGACGACCGTGCGCCCCGCCGCTTCAAATTCACGAATGGATGCTGTGTAAAACGGATGGATGGCGGCGACTGCTGAGCAATCGAGAGCGCTGTAGAGTTCGCGCCATTCGCGCGTCGGCACAACAGGTCCGGCGGCCAAACCAAGGGGCTCCAGTAGCATGCCGATGCCGACCGGATCGGCCGGGAACATTTCGCCGAGCAGCGTCACCGTCGGCTTTGAACTCACCCCGCCGCGTGGCGTCAAAACCGGACCGTGCTCTGCCTCGCGGCGCGCAAATTTCAGCATTGCGCCAGCGAGCACGTCTTTCGCTTCCGCGTGCGTCGGCACACCAAATCCTGGGACATCAATGCCAATAATGCGCACGCCATTGATCTCATCCGGCAGCAGTTGCAACGGCACACCGGACGCCGTCGGCACGCACAGATTGATGATCACGACCGAATCGTACTTGTCGGCATCCGCGATTTTGAAAACCGCCTCGCGGATATCTTCAAACAACTTACCCGTGACCAGTGTTTCCGAATTGAACGGCACGTACCCGACCGTGCGGCGTGCGCCATAGAAGTGCGACGTGAATGTCAAGCCATACACACAGCACGCCGAGCCCGAGAGAATGGTTGCCGTGCGGCGCATCCGCAGCCCGACGCGAAGCGCGCCGAAGGCCGGACACATGCTTTGCGGCTGATCGTGCGGGCCTTGCGGATAGTCGGCTGCGTAGCGCTCAAGCGTTTCACTTTTTCCCGCAGATGCGGCTGCGCGGCGCATTTCATCCTTGCCGCCGTGACAGCCTGCGCCATCGGCGCCAGCCAATTGCGCCGGGCCGGGAGATGCCACCACGTCCGGCGTCGCGAGATCGTAGGCCACCTCTGACGAGGCCCCCTGCGGCTCACTGATTTTGCTCTCTAACGCGGTCATGTTGGCAGTTGCCTAGTGAGATTTCTTTTTCAAACAGCTTCGTAAACAACTTCGAGCGACGGCTTTTTCACAACTGTTCCGCCGCACATATCCTCGAACGATGCCGGCTGCAGCGTCACGCCGCGCCCGACGGCATCGGCCTTGAACAAGCCGAGCAAGCCATCTTGGGTCAGAGGTTTTGGGCGTACCGGCGGCGCACCGGCGACATTGGCGGCGAGTTCTGAGAACAGAGGACCCCATTCGCTTTCAGCCGTGCCGATGATCTGATAATTGGCGCTCTTGCGGCGGATATCTTCATGCGCGGGGATAGCGGCGAGGACCGGAATGCCTACAGCTTCCGCGAAGGCTTTGGCTTCACCGGTGCCGTCGTCTTTATTGATGACCATGCCGGCGACCCCGACGTTGCCGCCGAGTTTACGGAAATACTCAACCGCCGAGCAGACATTGTTGGCCACATACAGCGATTGCAAATCGTTGGAGCCGACGACGATGACTTTCTGGCACATGTCGCGTGCAATCGGCAGGCCGAATCCGCCGCATACGACGTCGCCAAGAAAATCCAGCAAGACGTAGTCAAAACCCCATTCATGGAAGCCGAGCTTTTCGAGCAGCTCAAAACCGTGGATGATGCCGCGTCCTCCGCATCCGCGGCCGACTTCTGGGCCACCCAATTCCATCGCGAACACGCCATCGCGCTTGAAGCAGACGTCGGAAATCTTGACGTCTTCGCCGGCCGCTTTCTTTTTCGCCGAAGTTTCGATGATCGTCGGAGTAGCGCGGCCGCCAAACAGCAGAGACGTCGTATCGCTTTTGGGATCGCAGCCGATCAGAAGCACACGCTTGCCCTGCTCAGCCATCATGTATGAAAGATTAGCGAGCGCGAAACTCTTGCCGCTGCCGCCCTTGCCGTAGATCGCAATGATCTGCGTTTCCTTTTTGGCGCTGCCCACCTGCGGCACCGGATCGGGCTCAACAGATGCTTCGGCGCGGAGGAAATCCGCCATCGTCGGCGCCTGTTTCGGCACGACTGCAAGTCCGCCACATGCGCTCATGAGAGTGCTCTCCAATCGAGAATCATTTTCAGGCAAGCCGGGTCGTCGAATGCTGTTTGATAGGCGCTGTCGGCCTGCCGGGGGTCGCCGCGATGTGTAATCAAGTCATCAAGCGACAAGTATCCCGCCTCAACGAGTTCGCGTACCGCCACAAGATCAGGCTCCGCCCACTCAGCGGCAACACGCAGGCGCGCTTCCCGCATGAAGGCCGGTGGAAATGCGAAGCTCAGCGGCGCACTGTAAAAGCCGGCAAGCACCACTTCACCGCCGCGCGCGAGCCTGGAAATCAACGTGTTCAGCAAGCCGCTATCGCCGCTGACGTCATAAATTGACTGGTAGTCGCGGCGCGGATCGCTATCTGGATCGACGACGCTGTAACCGGCAGCACCCGATGCGCGGTTTGGATTCTTTTCCCAGACCACCGGCGCAGGCGACCCCCGCGCAATTGCAACGCGGGCCAACAGACGTCCGAGAACGCCGTGACCAACAATCAATTGCGGATGCAGGGCGCCGGGCGCCGCAAGCGCGTGATAGGCGGTTGCGGCAAGCGCAAACAGAACGCCTTGTTCACCAAGATCTGCATCAAATCGCATGGTCCGCTTTTCAGCGACCACAAGGCGCGACGCTGATCCTCCGAAAAGGCCGCGCACATCGCCGAAACAACGGGCACCGGGAACAAAGACCCGGTCGCCAACGCGAAGCGAGGAATTCGACTGCGCGGACGCTACACGCCCCACAGACTCATACCCCGGGACCAGAGGATAACCCATGCCCGGAAACGCCGGCATTTCACCAGACCACAGCAGCCGTTCCGTACCGGTCGAAATACCGCTCCACTCGACATCGACAACGATGTCCCCGTCGGCTGGCTCCGACAATGGAAGCTGCCGGAGCACGAGGCGCCGTGGCTCTTCGAGCACGACAGCGACAGCACTTCTCCCTGCATCAGCCATGTTGCGGCTTTCAATGTTTGTTGAGGATGCACCCTGCACCCCAGCGTCACTCTACGCTGACACTTTATGATGTCAAGTTAGCTTTACGCTTTTTTGCGTCAACATGGGCGATAACCAAGCTGCATTGCAGCGGAAGATTGGTTTTGCGCTGCGCCACACCCTCGAATCCGGCAGCTACAAGCATCTGGCCGATAACGGCGGCTGTCCGCGCGCGCCCAGACCCCATCGCCATCAAATAGAAATTAAAATAGGCGTCCCCAACAGCCGCCGCCCGATCCGCGCCGGCCATAGGTTCCGCAATCAGCAAGGCCCCACCCGGCGCTATGACTTGGCGGAGACGTCGTAGCAACTGCATCACCGCATCGTCGTCATGGTCGTGGACGATCCGCACCAGCGATATCAGATCGGCACCCTGGGGCAGCGGATCGAGAAAAAAGTCGCCCCCAATCGCCGTCGCGCGCGAATTCAAACCGCGTGCCTCAAAGTTCTTCCGCGCCCGCTCAGCAACCGCTGGCACATCAAAGAGCGTCATCTCCAAGTGCGGCGCGCGCTCGGCGGCGCTGAGCAGAAACGTGCCCTCACCGCCGCCAATATCCAGTATCTTGTGATGCTTCCCAACCGGATAGGCGTCGAGTATCTGGCCCGACACCAAAGCCTGCGACTGCGACATCAGTTGCGTGTAGCCGGCAACATCACTTCCCGTCAGGCGATGCGGATCCTCAACGCAATATGACCAGTACTGCGAAAGGTTCGAGGCCTTCACCTCTCCGCGCAACAGGGCCACCGGATCTGCCATATCGGCATAGAATAGAGAGTGATGCTCAATCATGCGCATCACGCCCGCATTGCCAGCAATGGCCGCACCGCGAAAACCCAGGCAATAGCGATTGTCCCGCAGAGAGGTGACAAGACCAAGTGCGGCAGCACCCGCCAACAACCGTTGCGCCGCATCTGGCCGAAGACCCATCAGCTGAGCCAAGCCGTCTAGCGTCTGCGTGCCGGAGCTCAAGTGATCGAACAGACGCAGCTGCACGCACGCCAGCAAAATCTGCGAATAGACAAAGCCAGCCACCAGATCAAAAACGTCGCCGGAACTTTTGCGGGCAATACCGCGAGATATTGGTATTTTAGACGCCAAATGCTGGAATTTTTGACTCATCAGCAGGCGTGAGCGCAGGCTGCAATAGCGCTCAAATAGTGCGCTCGAAACATGGGGCGCGGCGGCTGGCCAAGCAAATCGCATCAACACCCTCCGCCGGCACGAGCTTATGCGGCGCGGCGAACCAATCCTTCGGGCAAGAAGCGGCTGGATTGTGCCAGGATTGCCTTGCGCAGTTCAGCTGCCCCCGGGCATGCCGGAATGGAGTCGATCGCGCCTTCAAGCAGCAACTTCAAGCGGCACACCGCGCCATCAAGACCAAGTTCCCGCAATGCGTTCGGCCGGCCGTTCAGCGCATCCTGGCCACATGGCTTACCCCAGGCCTCCGGATCAGCCAGCATATCTTGGATATCGTCTGCGACCTGATAGGCCTCGCCGATCCGCTCACCCAGCACCACCCACGGCTCAGGCGCGTAGCCCGCAGCAATCGCACCGGACGCCGTCGCAGCAGCAAATAGCGAACCGGTTTTGGCGCGATGATAAGCGTCAAGCGAGATGATCGACGGTTCGCATTCCCAGGCTTGTCCCGCAATAATGCCATGCGACACGCCTGAGAACCTCGACAAATTGAGGATCAGGCCCGGCAGGCGCTCAGGCGCCGCCACAGCACTGCGCGCCAAAACTTCGAACGCCAACACGATCAAGCCATCACCGGTCAGGATGGCCTCGCATTCGCCACAGGCAGAATGCACAGACGGCTTGCCCCGCCGCGTTTGCGCATTGTCGAATGCTGGCAAATCGTCGTGAACAAGTGAACCACAGTGCATCAACTCAATCGCAACGGCCGCTGCGTCAGATATTTGAGGCCGATCATCCCCGCACGCCTGTGCAACAGCCAAACAGAGCCGCGGCCGAATGCGCGCGCCGCCAGGAAAGACGGCGTAACGTATCGCCGCGGCAAGTTTGGGAGGACTTTCTGGGACCTCCGCCCGCTGGATAGCCGCTTCAAGTGCCTGCTCAATGCGTTGAGTGACATCCATGACGAACCCCTTGCGCGCGAAGCTGTAAAAACATTTAGTCGCAATAGACTGTCCAATAGTATAGACACTATTGCCGGAGCATCGCAATGACAATGTTTGCTGAATGGCTGTGGCGATGACAAAAGCGCACGCAGTCGTTGTTGGCGCCGGTATCGCCGGATTGACCGCTGCCATCGATCTGGCCGTTGCCGGTTTCGACGTCACGGTCGTCGAACGCGCGCCATCGCCCGGCGGCAAGATGCGCCAAGTCCAAGCTGGCGGCGCGGTCATCGACGCCGGACCAACGGTACTGACGATGGCCCGCGTGTTTGAGGAGCTGTTCGCCAGTGCTGGCGCGAAGCTCTCTGATTACGTCAGCCTCGAGCCCTTACAAATTCTGGCCCGCCATGCCTGGACCGACGGATCGATCCTCGATCTTTTCGCGGACCGCGAACGGTCGGCCTCGGCCATCGCCAAGTTCTCAGATGCCCGCGAAGCCGATGGCTTCCTCAAATTCTGCAAGCGAGCCGAAGGCATTTTCAAAACTCTTGAAGACTCCTTCATCCGTAGCGAAAGCCCGACGCCTGTGTCGCTTGCCCTGCAATCCGGAATCACAGGGCTCGGCGATTTATGGCGCATTTCGCCGTTCACGACTCTATGGAGTGCGCTTGGCAATTCGTTCCGCGATCCGCGATTGCGCCAGTTGTTTGGGCGTTACGCCACCTATTGCGGGTCATCTCCATTCGAGGCGCCCGCAACTCTCATGTTAGTCGCCGACGTCGAGCGCCAGGGCGTGTGGACGGTCAACGGCGGCATGCAGCGCCTGGCTGCAGCGCTTGCGGCACTCGCCACAGACCGTGGCGTCGTGTTCCGCTACGACAGTGACGTGACCGGCGTGGTGGTTACCCCATCAGGCGTTCAAGGCGTTACACTTACTGGCGGTGAGACTGTTCCGGCCAGTTTTGTCGTCCTTAATGCAGACCCAGAAGCCGTCGCGGGCGGGCACTTTGGCCGCGATGCAAAAGGCGCTGTCTCCGTTGCCGCCAACGCTGTGCGATCATTATCGGCCATCACAGTTGCGCTGACGGCGAAGACCAAAGGCTTCCCCCTGCACCGGCACAACGTGTTCTTTTCGAGCGATTACAAACGAGAATTTGACGACATATTCAAAGCCCGCAGGCTGCCCACCGACCCAACAATCTATATCTGCGCCTCTGACCGCCACGACTGGTATGATGCGGCATTTGAAGATCGGGAACGCCTGCTGTGCCTGATCAACGCACCAGCCATCGGCGACACCTATTCCTTCGGCAGCGGGGAGATCCAGCAATGCCTCGATCGCATGTTTGCGCAGCTCAAGCGCTATGGCCTGGACGTGGACACGACGAGCGAAGAAAAGATCATCACAACGCCCAACGGCTTCAATCACCTTTTTCCAGCGACCGGTGGCGCACTCTATGGGCAGGCGTCCCACGGATGGACGGCCTCGTTCAACAGACCACATGCCCGGACAAAAATCCCGCATCTCTATCTGGCGGGCGGCGCGACACACCCGGGGCCGGGTGTGCCGATGGCGGCGCTCTCGGGGCGGTTTGCAGCCCGGGCGGCGACGGCAGACCGGGATTCTCAGCGCCGGTTGATCGGAATGGCTACGCCTGGTGGTACGTCGACGCCCTGAGCCACGACGGCCAATTCGGACTGACAGTCATCGCGCTGATCGGCAGCGTGTTTTCACCTTACTATGCCCGCGCGCGCCGCAAAGGGCTTGGCGATCCGTTCAACTTCGCCGCCATGAATGTTGCGCTCTATGGCGCGCGCGGCAAGCGTTGGGCCATGACCGAGCGTGGCCGCCATGATCTCACGCGCGACGACGACACGCTGCGCATTGGCTCCAGTTCCATGACTTGGAACGCGAACGGATTGACGATTGATATCGATGAAGTGGGCGTACCGGTCCCCAAACGCATCAGAGGCCAGATTAGGCTCCATCCCTCCGCCATCCAGCCAACAGCGTTCGCGCTCGACGACGCCGGTCATCATATGTGGCAACCGATTGCGCCGCTGGCTGCCGTCGACGTCCATCTCACGGCGCCCGAGCTCACATGGAAAGGTCACGGCTACTTCGACCGTAACACTGGTAATGGCCCGCTGGAGGATACCTTTCAGCACTGGCACTGGTCGCGCGCTTCAATAGCAGGCTCAGCGAAGCTGTTCTATGATGTGACGCCCCGCGCCGGCGCGCCACGGCAATTGGCGCTGAGCGTCGATGGGGCTGGATCGGCACGCGCAATCGCTTTGCCGCCGCCCACCGTAGAACTTCCATCCACAGGCTGGCGCATCGAGCGAGCAACGCACAGCGATGCGGGAAGCCACGCGCGCGTCATCTCAACACTCGAAGACACGCCTTTCTATGCCCGCTCGATTGTATCGAGTTGCATCGATGGACGGCCCGCGGTTTCAATGCATGAAAGCCTGAATCTCGACCGCTTCCGCTCGCCCATCGTCCAAGCCATGTTGCCATTCCGTATGCCGCGCCGCGCACGTCAATCGGCTGGCTGATTTTTTTCTTGCTCAAATTGGCTGTCCTCGCGCTTAGCGCGTAACCGGTCCAAGCGGCGGCATTGCCATTCAAGGATCAGCCAGCCGATGACAAAGGCCAGCACCACGAACAACTCAGAAAAAGCCAGTGGCCACGTGCTCATGAGGCATCCAATCCCGGCACGCAGGTTGCACCCGCGCTGGAAACGCTGAAAGCTGCTACCGCCCAATCATGAAACCGGCAGCGCACCGGGATCACACCTTCAAGCGCGCACCGCGTGGATACTGGGCTTGTGTTCACGCCCGAGCGCCGAAAATACTGCTCCAACGATGCCGTCGGCATTCAGTCCCGCGCGGGCGTACATCAGCTCCGGCTTATCATGATCAATAAATGTGTCCGGCAGCACCAGAGAACGGAATTTCAAGCCCCGTTCAAGCAGGCCGCGGTCTGCCAAGAAATGCAGCACGTGGCTGCCAAATCCGCCGATACTGCCTTCCTCGATGGTGATCAAAACTTCATGCTCGCGTGCAAGGCGCTCGATCAAATCGCCATCAAGCGGTTTCATGAAGCGCGCGTCGGCAACGGTTGCAGAGAGGCCGAACCCCGCCAACTGGTCTGCGGCAGCCAACGCTTCACCAAGCCGCGTGCCAAGCGACACAATCGCGACGCTTGAGCCTTCGCGCAACACCCGCCCCTTGCCGATCTGCAACGGCACGCCACGTTCCGGCATGGCGGCCCCCGTACCCTCGCCACGCGGATAGCGGAACGCCGAGGGCCGGTCATCGATTTGCACGGCGGTCGCCACCATGTGCTTCAATTCCGCTTCGTCGGCGGGCGCCATAATCACAAAATCCGGCAGGCAGCCGAGATAGGCGAGGTCGAAAGATCCTGCGTGTGTCGGCCCGTCGGCACCCACGAGACCGGCACGATCAATTGCAAAGCGCACGGGCAAATGTTGTATGGCGACGTCGTGGACGATCTGATCGTACCCGCGCTGCAGGAACGTCGAATAGATCGCAGCAAAAGGCTTCATACCTTCTGCCGCAAGTCCGGCTGCAAACGTCACGGCGTGCTGCTCGGCAATACCGACATCGAAGGCGCGGTTAGGAAACGCCTTGGCAAAGCGGTCAACGCCGGTTCCTTCCGGCATTGCCGCCGTAACAGCCACGATGCGGTCGTCGCGCTGCGCTTCGTCCACCAAGCTATCGCCAAATACACGCGTGTAGGAGGGCGCGGACGGCTTTGGCTTGACCTGCGCGCCGGTTACGACATTGAATTTGGCAACGC
The DNA here is from genome assembly GCA_013141015.1 of Hyphomicrobium sp. Classification (GTDB taxonomy): domain Bacteria; phylum Pseudomonadota; class Alphaproteobacteria; order Rhizobiales; family Hyphomicrobiaceae; genus Hyphomicrobium_B. The sequence goes on from JABFRT010000004.1 coordinate 64,164, forward strand.
CGTGATATTTGTCGTCGGAGGCTTCCGCCGGTGCGTAGCCTTTGCCCTTCTTGGTCACGACATGCACCAGGATCGGGGCCTGATCGCTGTCGCGGACGTTTTTCAACACCGGCAACAGCTGATCGAGATCATGTCCGTCAATAGGGCCAACATAATAGAAGCCCAGCTCTTCAAACCAAATTCCGCCCGACCAGTAGGTGCGCGACATTTCTTCGGCGCGGGCGGCGCGGCGCTCCCATTTTTTTGGCAGCTTTTTGGCCAGTTGTTTGGCGATATCGCGCAAGTGGAGATAGGCCCCGCTCGAGGTCATGCGCGTCAACGCCTTGGACAGCGCCCCGGTCGGCGGCGCGATCGACATGTCGTTGTCGTTCAGAATGACAATCAAGCGCTCATCGCGTGCGCCGGCATTGTTCATGGCCTCATATGCCATGCCGGCACTCATCGCCCCGTCACCGATGACGGCAATCACGTTGTTCGTGCCACCTTTCAGATCCCGGGCAACCGCCATGCCGAGGCCCGCGGAGATCGATGTCGAAGAATGCGCCGCGCCGAACGGATCATACTGGCTTTCTGCGCGTTTGGTGAAACCTGACAACCCACCGCCCTGACGCAAGGTGCGGATGCGATCCCGCCGTCCGGTAAGAATTTTATGTGGATAGGCTTGATGGCCGACATCCCAGATCAAGCGGTCGCGTGGCGTATCGAAAACCCAATGCAGCGCAACTGTCAGCTCGACCACACCGAGACCCGCGCCGAGATGGCCACCCGTATGCGACACTGCATCGACGGTTTCGGCGCGCAATTCATCGGCGAGCTGGCGCAAATCTGTGGCCGGCAGCTTACGCAAGTCTTCAGGCGTGACGACTTTATCAAGGAGGGGCTTCTCGTGCGGCAATGGCCGTATTGTTTGCGTGCCCATATTTTCAACTCCCTAACTTGCGCCGTTAACTGCCCGGCACTTCGCCTGCATATCGATTGATTGTTTGAACCGGTCTGGCCGATGCCTGACGTTGCCGCCGCTCAAGTGTTTCAAGCAAATCAATGATGCGGATGCCGTGCGCGTGCAGCTTCCACCAGCGAAAGGCTTTACCCGGCTGCGGGCTGACGAGAGGAGCGGGCGAAAGCACAACAGCATCAATCAAGAAGCGGCTGGCGTCGTGGACCGCGCTACTTGCAGGACTGTCGAAAGTGCGAGCGGTGCCGAGAGCCGATGTCAGAATAGCGAGTTTCCGACGGCCACTGACGACGGCACGCGACGTCACGCTGTCGAAGCCGCGACGCGCCACCTCGTGGCCGATATTTGCATAAAGAAGACCGGCGGCGCGAATGCCGCGCTGGCAATCGCGCGGCAACTCAAAAATACCGCGATAGCCCCGCGCATAAAGACCATCCGCCGCTTCAAGCAGACGCGCAACGCAGCGCGCGACTGCAGGGCAAAACACAGGATTGGCCATCCACGCATCGACATCGAGGGCTTCCTCGCGGCACCAATCGAGTGGCAAATAAAGCCGCCCCGCGCGCGCATCCTCACCGACATCGCGGGCGATGTTGGTCAGCTGCATGGCCATCCCGAGATCGGTGGCGCGCGCCAGCGTCTGTGCATCGCGGCGTCCCATCAGCAGGCACATCATCGCGCCAACTGTACCAGCCACGCGCGCTGCGTAGCCGAGCAGGTCATCAAGGGTTTGATAGCGCCGCTGCGCGACATCCCAAGCGAACCCTTCGATCAGCGCTTCCGGCAACGACTGAGGAATAGCAAACCGCTCTACAGTCGCGGCGAACGCCCGGTCATAGGCGATGGACCGCGGCTCTCCGCGATAAGCAGCTTCGATCCGCGCTTTGAGGTCGGCGACGGCATGCGCATCGCCGCCGGCCTCATCAATGACATCGTCGGCGATGCGGCAGAACGCGTACAGCGCCGAGGCCGGCTCGCGGACGGTTACCGGCAAAAGGAACGAGGCTGCATAAAACGACCGGGAGCCGCCGCGCAACAGGGCACGGCACGCCTGCAAATCAGCGTCGCGCAATTGAGGCCGTTCAGACCAAGTCATTTGCATCAGGCACCACCAGATCAAGGACACGCGCGGATGACAACACGCCGGGAACACCAGCACCTGGGTGCGTTCCAGCACCAACGAGAAACAGCCGGTCGACATCTTCGCTTTTGTTGTGCGGACGGAACCACGCGCTTTGCGTAAGTATCGGCTCAAAACCAAACGCCGCGCCCTTGAAGGACAGCAGGCGATCATGAAAATCCTGTGGGGTCATCACCCGCGACGTCGCGATGTTATCCGCCAGATCCGGCATCAGCGTTTCGCTGAGATAGGTCTCGAGCGTCTTGCGGTAGGACTCTGCCTGCAACGGCCAATCGGTTCCGCTTTCGAGGTGCGGAACAGGCGAAAGCACATAGAAGGTATCGCAGCCATCGGGCGCCAGCGACGGGTCTGTTGCGGTCGGCCGGTGCAAATAGAGACTGAAATCCGCCGGTAGAATCTTCTTTTCAAAAATGTCGTTGAGCAGATCGCGATAACGGGGCCCGAGCAGAATGGTATGATGCGGAATGTCTGGATATTTTTTCTTCGTACCGAAATACCAGACGAATAGGCTCATCGAGTAACGGGCCCTGTCGATTTTCTTGTCCGACCAGCGTTTGCGCACATGGGCCGGTAGCAGATAACGATAGGTCCAGGCAGAATCGGCGTTGGAAACAATGATATCGGCGGCGATTTTTTCACCCGTTACAAGGGTAACGCCAGTTGCTCGGCGGCCCTCGACGTCTATTGCCTGCACATCCGCACTGTAACGGATGTCGCCGCCTTGCCCTTTGATCAGTCCAACAAGCCCTTCGACAATCCGCCCCGTTCCTCCCATTGCGAAGTGAACACCCCAGCGGCGCTCCAGGAATGGGATCAATCCATATATCGATGTGACTTTAAACGGATTTCCGCCGACAAACAGCGGATGGAAGCTCAACACAAAGCGCAATTTTGGGCTTTTGACGTATTTAGCGACCAGACCGTAGATCGTGCGATAGCTTTCAAGCCGCACCAGATCGGGCACAACCCGTGCCATGTCGGTCCAAGAGTCGAACGGCACTGCGCCGAGTTCTTCAAAGCCAACTTTGTATATCTCTTCGGCAACCCGCATAAAGCGTTCGTAGCCTTGCACGTCGCCAGGTGCCACGCGCGCCACTTCGCGCTGCATTTCGCCGGGGTCGCCTGAGCAGTTGAACACATCACCGTCGTTGAAGCGGATCGAATAGAACGGTGTGAGCGCGCGAATATCGACGTCGTCGGCGAGGCGCTTGCCGCACAACTGCCAAAGCTCTTCCAGAAGAAACGGCGCGGTGATGATCGTCGGGCCGGCGTCAAAGGTGAACCCGTCTTGGCGGAACACATAGGCCCGCCCGCCTGCCGCATCGAGCCGCTCGAGCACCGTCACCTGATAACCCCGCGCGCCAAGCCGGATCGCTGCTGCCAAGCCGCCAAACCCGCTGCCTATCACGACTGCATGAGGCCGGCGTTTTGTACCAGCGGCGGCATGCGTCGGGGAGTCTGCAACTGTCCACATAACTTGACATTAAATGCTGTAATGGCAATTAGAGCAAGTGGCTTCTGGAAAAATAGCGGCCATTTTGCGCTTATCGGCACGTTCAGAAAATGTTCGCAGCTGCAGCATTCCGCAGGATGAGTGCGGCGGTCAGGTCTGGGCGCTGCTCATGCGCGAGATGTCCGAGCCCTTCCAGCAATTCAACAGCCGCGTGCGGCGCGAGACGTTGGACGCGCGTTGCATTAGCGGGTGCGATAGCCTTGTCGGCCGTGCCCGCCACCAACACGATGGGCGCTTGCAGTTTCACCAGATCCTTGGCCAGGGATTCAAGATCCCAATTGGCCATCATGGCCAGGGTCGCGCTGACGTGGCGGGGGCTTTGGAAAAGTTGGGCATAGAGATCGACATCTTCGGCCGACGGCTGCGACCCGGTTCCAGCAAGAAGACGCTCGACGGCGCGGCGTTCGCCCGCCCGCCAAGCAAACAGCGGGGCCACGAATGGCTGCAGCACCAATAGTTTGGCAAGCGGCTTGAAAACCTGCCCAGCAAACCCTTGGAACGGCAGCAATGCGCCATTGAGACTGATGATCATTCTGGGCGAAATTCCGCCGTCAAGCGTTGCCCTGATCAGCACGGCCGCACCAGCCGAATGTCCAACCACGATCGCTGGATCCAAATCCAGCGACTGCATCAGATCCGCGAGAGCGCCTGCCATGCCTGGCAGTGTCAGCACATCGTCACGCGGCTTTTCGGTGAAGCCATGCCCGGGAAGGTCCGGCACAACGACCGTAAACCGCGCGGATAAAAGCGGCATCAATTGACGCCACGAATGCGCCGATGCGCCGGTGCCATGTACGAGCAATAGCACCGGTCCGCTGCCTGTCACCTGCACGTGCCAGCGAAACCCCGACGCGCTGACAAAACGGCTGAAGCGGCCGTTCGGCCAGTTCGGACCATCGATTGACCAGTCCAGATTGCGGCCCATGCGGCTTGACCCGATACAATTCTTTCGACCGTCGTCTCCGTCGAGGTGGCCTACTTTGATACTTGGCGGATTGCGGTCGAGAGTGTTGCCGCATCCGCATACGGCAGTGGCACGTAGGTCGCGCCCATCACATCGGCGAATACCTTGGAGTCTTTCCCGGGATGCGACGACGTATCGATAACGATTGCAGGGAGTCCTTCCGCTTTCAGAAGGCGCGCCGCAGCATGCGCATCGTCTTGAGCCGAAGCACGGCCCGGTGCACCGGTGCGATTGATATTGGCGCGGCCGTCTGTCAGGAACACCAGCGTCGGGGTCTGGCCCTTGCGGCGCGCCACTTTGCCAAGTTCACACGCCTGATCAGCCGCCGTCGCCAACGGTGTGCCTCCGCCGCCCGGCAATCCAGCCAGTGACCGTTTTGCCCGCACCAGAGAGCGGGTTGGCGGGAGCAACAGGTCTGCAGTCTTTCCACGGAAGGCAATCAGCGCCACGTGATCGCGGCGCGCATAGCAATCGGCGAGCAACAGTTCCACCGCCCCCTTCGCCTCCGCAAGCCGGTGCAGCGCTGCCGATCCTGACGCATCGACCACAAAAATCGTTGCCGTTTCCGATTGATGCTTGAAGCGGCGAATGCGGAAATCATCGCGGCGTATTTCAAGACGCGGCGCGGCAGTTGCAACCTCAGCGGCGCGGGCGTGCATCGCGCGGTCGCGTCGGCGAAGCGTTTGCCAAGGCGCTGCGGCGCGTATCGTCTCAAGCAAATCGAGCCGCCCACCCGAACGCGGATCGCCACGCCGCGAACCCGCACGCCGCCCGTAAGTCTTTTGCGACATCTTCACGGCACCCGCCCGGCCAGCTGCACTCTTGGCCTTTCGAGCGCTTGCACTGTGCCGCAAATTTTCGAGCAAACCCGGAGGCAGTAATGCCTTTACTGCCGCAAGCAACATCGCCTCAAGTTCGTCGGCCGTATGTTCGCGATCTGGCTGTTCGGGTGGCGGATCGCCGGGCGTCTCATTCGCCTGAAGCTCGGGCTCCGGCGGATCGTCATTTTGTGAAGCGGTATCGGCCGGAATCTGGGTCGCGCGCGGCACAAGCACCAAGCGCACCGCGGCCTCAAGATTTTCGGCGGAGATTTCCGGGCTGCCGCCAAAAGCCGCTAACGCGCGCGCCACGCACAATGCCTGCAGCGGCGCGCGCATCGACGCAATTCCAAGAGCAGCGGCCGTGCCACAGAGCGCTTGCGCATCATGATCACTGAAGCGCACATCCACCATCGCCGCGCGGGCGTTCTCGAAAATGCCAGGCGCAATGGCCATTGAAACTGCGTCGCGCACGCGGATCGCATCGAGGTCGATCTCAATCGCCAGCCGGTCGCGCAGCAGCGCTGCAATTGTATCCTCGCCGTCGCGGCTTTCATCGAAAGCGATGACACCGAAGCGCGCTTCATTGATGGCGGTGATGCCGTCGCGCTCGACGCTGATCTGACCGCAGTCCAAAGCCCCGGCAATGGCGGCGAGCGCCGATTTTCCAACACGCTCCGCACTTGGCAGCACAATGACTCCGCCATCAGCCGCCGCAAGTAACCCGCGTTCCGCAACAGGGTGGCCCTGGCTCAACGTGGCAGCCAGATCCAATCCGCCGATCAGCCGGCCGTCTGCAACATCGACCGGAATACGCCGCAGCGGCGCTGCCGCCGGCAGCCAAGCCTTGACGAGTGCAAACCACGCATCACGGACCGGACCACACTGCCCCTTGACGATAATCCCACCAATCGATTGCGGTGCAACGGCCATGACGACTGCTGCAAGCACAGCATCGCTCCAACGCGATATGTCTGGTGCAAGGCCCGCGCTCATACCACGTGCCGCTCTCCCGAATGACCAAACAGTTCGGAAACTGCCCGCTCGACCCGGACCGTTGCCGACGCCTCATCCAAGGGATTGCGGCGCAAACGGTGGCCAAGCACCATCGGCGCGACAGCGCGCAGTTGCTGATCCCCGACCTCGCGATCACCCTCCAATGCGGCCAGTGCCCGCGCCGCACGGATCATCGTCAATTCGCCGCGCAGTCCATCTGTGCCGACTTCGAGACATAGCGTTGTCGCGCGTTCCAGGGCTTTGTCTGGCACATCGACATTGGCAAGCCTACCGCGCGCCGCCACGATCTGCTCGCGGATGAGCGCATCCTTTGCCAGCCATACGCCAGCAAATCCCGCGGGATCGCGATCAAACGTATCGCGGCGGCGCACGATATCAACGCGCGTCTTGATATCGTCCGGTGTCTTGACCTCTACCGAAAGCCCAAACCTATCGAGCAGCTGAGGGCGCAACTCGCCTTCTTCCGGGTTGCCACTGCCAACCAGCACGAAACGTGCCGGGTGGCGGATTGAGATGCCGTCGCGCTCGACAATATTTTCCCCCGACGCAGCCACATCAAGCAGCACATCTACCAGATGATCGTCGAGCAGATTGACTTCGTCGATATACAGAAATCCGCGATGCGCGCGGGCCAGCAGTCCGGGATCGAAAACCTTCTCGCCGCTGGTCAAAACGTGTTCGAGATTTAGCGCACCAACAACGCGGTCCTCGGTTGCACCAAGCGGCAAATCGATCACTGGCACCGGCATCCGGTGTGTCACAGCGACAGCGCCGCTGGCGGCGGCGGCACATGCCGCACATCCCGCCTGCGGTGGACACGGCGACGCCGGATCGGCATGATATTGGCAACCAATTAGCGCGTCCATTTCCGGCAGCAGCGACGCAAGAGCGCGAACCGCCGTCGACTTGCCTGTCCCGCGATCCCCAAACACCAAGACGCCGCCGACAGTTGAATCGATGGCCGCGATAAGAAGCGCCAGCTTCATCTGCTCCTGACCGGCGATGGCGGAAAACGGAAACGGTATGGACATGGCCGAAAGCAACCCTCGTTGTTTAGCGCGCCAGCGGTGTCACTAAGGCCCACTGCCCGCCACCCAATACTCTGAGCCGCTCCGCAGAGCAGATCAGACAACCCCATTAAGTCCACTTCCAGACACAGTTTCAAGTGTCCATTGTTATTGACGCTTAAATTATTGCGCATGTCTGCTTGTGACGCGCGCCGCCGAAACCCTCCGGGCCGCGGCGCGCCCTCGGCGGGTCAGCGACGCGCGCATCAGCAGCATGCGGCGCATCGGAGCCGGTGATGCTGCCCATATCGGCTCCGACCAAACGCCCTACTTGAGCGCAATCGAGTAATCGCGCAGCACATTCGCTTCCAGCTGCAGTTCCTCGAGGCGGTGATTGAGCACGTCGCCGATACTGATCATGCCGGCCATCTTGCCATTTTCGCTGACCGGCAAATGACGGATCCGCCGCGAGGTCATCAACTTGGCTACCCCGAACAGGCTGTCTTTCGGTGAACACGTCACGACATCGCGGGTCATGAACGCGCTGACCGGCCGGCCAAGCGCTTCAATACCATGCAGCGCCACGCCTCGAACAACGTCGCGTTCTGAAATGATGCCACACAGCTTGCTGCCGTCCTCCAGCACAACCATAGCACCGATTTTTTCTTCAAGTAGCCTGCGCGACAAGGATTGCAGAGTGTCGGATGGATTGACCGACTTCACGTTCGAACCTTTGGCCGTCAGGATATCTTGGACAATCATGAATTCACTCCTTTCCGTGTTGCTCAGATCACCAGCAGGGACCCAATCCGCCTCGATTGGGAAACAGCGCCATTCCTCGATCAGATTTTAGCAATCAGCCCGCCCATCACCGTTGCCGTATCCAACATCCGGTTGGCAAAACCCCACTCGTTGTCGTACCACGCGAGCACCCGGACCATGCGGCTGTCGACGACGGTCGTCGCGGCAAGATCCACAACGGCACTGGCCGGGTTATGATTGAAATCCGCTGATACCAGCGGCACTTTATTGACCTGCAGCACACCTCTAAAAGCCTTTTGAGCGGCCACGCGTTCATAGGCGCGATTGATTTCTTCCGGCGTCGTCTTGCTGTTGGTATCGACCTTCAGATCGATCAGGCTGACGTTTAAGGTTGGCACGCGGATCGCCGCTCCTTCCAGCCGCCCCATAAGACGCGGCAGAACCAAGCCAACGGCCTTTGCCGCCCCCGTAGTCGTTGGAATGAGATTGGCGCCGGCCGCACGGGCCAGCAAATAGTCTTGATGATAGGCGTCGAGCGGGCGCTGGTCCCCGGTAATCGCATGCACCGTCGTCATGAACCCGCGCTCAACCCCCACCAGATCGTCAAGCACCTTGACCACCGGCACCAGGCAATTGGTGGTGCACGACGCATTCGAAACCACACTATCGTCCCCGGTCAGCTCGTGATGATTGACCCCGTAAACAATGGTTTTGTCCGCACCGCGAGACGGCGCAGAAATCAACACGCGTTTGGCGCCTGCTTCGATATGAGCGGCCGCCGCGTCGCGCGTGGTCAAGCGGCCAGTACATTCAAAGACGATATCAACGTCGAGGTCTGCCCACGGCAGCTTGTGTGGCAAGACTTCGGTGAACACCGAAATATCGTAGCCGTTGGCGCGGATCCGCCCATCGTTTGCGAACACGTCAGCTTTCAGCGTTCCGTGCACAGTGTCGTGCATCAGAAGATGGGCGTTGACCTCGGCTGTGCCGAAATCATTGATCGCCACGAAGCTCAAGTCCTTGCGTCCGCTCTCAATTGCCGCCCTTAGAATCAGGCGGCCTATCCGGCCGAACCCATTAATTGCTACGCGCCGCGTCCTTCCCATTTTCAACCCCAAGGCTTGCTGCACTCTTTCTGGTGCTCGAGACCGGCCTGCATACAGACCTCGCTTATCTTGGCTGCCCCGACCTAGTCAGACCTCCAACGCACATAGAGATCTGCTGCGTGGGCGGCCAAACCGGCCGAGAGCCAAACAGCAATCATTTGCCAACCTTCACCATTGAGGGCACTGCGCAACGCCAAAATAAGCGCCGCTCCGGCCAGGAGATTGGTCCATACGCGTTTTGGATCTGGGCCACGCCCCGACGCCCGATAGAAAATTGTCAATGCCGCGCCTTCGGCCAGCATCAGCAGCAAGATGGCGTCAGCAATCCGCCCACTCGAAATCCAGTCTTCCACGGCGATGGCAGCCTTTCTATTCCGGTGCGAAGCATATTCAGATCGTTTTGGCCGCCGCTAGGGCGGCATAAGGCCGGTAAGGTGCGCCAAATCTTTGAGAAATATTCTGATGTGCGCGACCGGCTTGGTGCGCACCAACTCTTTGTGCATGTACGATTGCCAAGTGAGCGTCTGCACGTCCTTGTCGGCACACATACTGACAAAGCGTTCGCGCCGTGCATCGTTGCGGTACCAGAAGTGCTGCATCACGCCGAGCACCCAGAAAACTTTGCGATGCGCTTTCATGAATCGTTTGCGCGCGAGAGCCAAGGCCCGCGCATCGCCCGTTTCGAGAAAGGCTTGCGTGGCATCCGCCGCCAGCCGCCCGCCATACATAGCGTAATAGATGCCCTCGCCGGACGCTGGCGCGACAACACCCGCCGCATCACCGGCCAACACAACGTCGCGCCCGTTGTCCCAGCGCTTCAATGGCTTCAATGGAATAGGCGCACCTTCACGCCGCAGCGTTGCCAAACCATCGAGACCCGACATGCGCCGCAACTCTGCGACCGCGCCACGTAACGAGAATCCCTTGTTAGCACTGCCGGTGCCGACGCTGATGGTGTCGCCGTGTGGAAAGACCCAGCCGTAAAAATCAGGCGAAAGCCGTCCATCGTAATAGACATCGCAACGCTTGCCATCGAAGCCGGTATTGCCTGCAGCGGGGGTCGCTGGGCCGGAGGCGTTTTCCCCACGTGAGGGCTGTGGCGCGGCAATAATTTCATGATAAGCGAATACGAATTTGGTTTTGTATCCGGGCAATGCTTGACGCGCGACCGCTGACAGCGCGCCATCGGCACCGATCACCGACCGAGCGGCAACGCTGACGTCGTCTCCGTCGGCTGTCGTATAGGTCACAAGCCGTTGCCCCTGCCCGGTCTCCGACAGGGATTGGAATGTTCCCTGGCGCCGCACCGCGCCCGAATTTCCGGCACGCACCCGTAACCACGCATCGAAGTCCTCGCGATCAACCATGCCGACATAGCCACCGCCATCAATCGGCATGTCGACCCTGCGCGCGGCAGGCGAAACGATACACGCAGCATTGACTCGCGCTACCAGCAGTTCATGAGGAATATCGAAATCGCGCAGCAGCCTCGGCGGCACCGCACCGCCGCATGGCTTAATGCGCCCCCCCTTGTCGAGCAGCAAAACGTGAAAGCCTTTGACGGCAAGATCATTGGCAGCCGTCGCCCCGGCTGGCCCACCGCCGACAATGACACAATCAAAAATCTCGCGGCTCAACATGCATCTACCTCGGCATTGCGGGCGTCAGTTCTCCGTCCTCGCGCGACCCCGGCACCTCAAGCTCTGCAGCATGGCGCGTTTCCGTGGCGCGAACGGCAAGCACTGCCGAGACGACAAACAGCAGTGCTTCGAAGAAGAAGACGGCGGCATAGGCAGTGCCCGGCATCTCAACGAAGCGCCGGATCACATCGACTGCGACAGTTCCAAGAAATCCGCCCGCACCAAACGACAGCGCTTGAGCTGCGCCAAAAATCCCCATGCGCATACCTTCGCGCTTGCGCCGCCCCGATGCAGCCAGCGCCATCATCGAACCGATGGCGGCCACCGCATAGGCACCATTGGCGACGCCAAGCCCAACAACCGCTATCCGCATGGCTGCGATGTCCGTGGTAATGCCAGACGCGACCAGTGCCAGTAGTGCAACCGCCGACCCAAAACACCCGGCAACCGTCCAGACCTTAAGACTGCCAAATCCAACCCGCGGATTGGCGGCAAGAGCCACCAGCAGCATGCCGCAAAACACGCCGCCATTCTGCAGTCCGCTGAGCTTGGTCGTTTGGCCGGGAGTCAGATTGAAAACGATACCGGCGAACGGTTCAAGGATGAGATCCTGCATGCTGTAGGCAAGCATCGAAACGAATATGAAAATCGCGAAGCGCCGTGCCTGCGGCTCTTCCCAGACTTGGCTTAAAGACTGCCGGAACGGGGCCGCAGCCTCGTCCGCCGGTTGGGCGGCCGCACGCTGATCCAAACGCGCGTCTTCCAGTTTGTAGAGTGCCGCTGTTGCGATCAAAAACGCGATAGCCGAAACGGCCGACGTCACCGCCACCAGTCGCGTCGTCGAGAACGGGTCGAGAAATGAGCCGACGGTAATGGTTGTGACGATAAAGCCGGCAATCATCATCATCCACACGATGGTTGCGGCAGCGGCGCGCCGTTCAGCCGCCACATGCGTCGCCAGCATCGCCAGAAGATTGGTGCCCGTTGCGCCAACGCCGATCCCGACCATCGTGAACGCGACAACCGCTATCGCGAAGCCGGCCGCGAAATTACTGGCGATCACAGCCGTTGCAACAGCGGCACCCACGCCGCCAATACCAAGCACCGCCATACCGCCCACGATCCACGGCGTGCGGCGCCCGCCCACATCAGAACCGTGCCCCCAGCGCGGCCGCAGAGATTGTAGCGCATAATGAAGAGCGACAAGCACACCCGGGATCATCGCGGGTAATGCCAGTTCAACCACCATGACGCGGTTGATGGTCGATGTGGTCAGCACCACGATTGCGCCGAGCGCCGTCTGCACCAGCCCCATGCGGACGATTGAAAACCAGCTCATCGATGGCGCCGTCATGATGCAACCCCGAGAATTGAGCGCACTGCAAAGGCGCTTGCCAACATGCCGAGAACATAAAGCGTGACGCCCGTTGCGTTGTACCAAGGAGCCAGCGCCTTGGGATCGCTGATCAGCCGCTTCATGCAGGCTAACTGCACAACGATAAGGGCGAGGACGAGCCCAGCGATCCAACTGGCGCCCCACTGGAACAGCAGCGCGACAACAATGATCTGAGGAACCGCCATAACGATGCAGGCGAAAATCGCGGCGCGCTCCGGCCCGAGTTGAACCGGGATAGAGCGGATGCCCATTTGACGGTCGCCCTCGATCGATTTGAAGTCGTTGAGGGTCATGATGCCGTGTGCGCCAGCGCTATACAGCGCCGCCAAAATCAGAATGCGCCAATCCGGCAAGGCGCCAGTTGCCACAAGCGCACCAGTGAACCACGGCAAGCCTTCGTAAGCTGACGCGCACGCCGCATTGCCATACCAGCCGTTCTGTTTGAAGCGGACGGGTGGAGCGCTATACGCCCAGGCAAGGATTAGCCCGAGCGCTGTCGCCGCCAGCCCCCACGGCCCAAGCACCGTTGACACCGCAAGTGACAATACCGTCCACACATACGCGATGTAGAGACCCCATTGGCCGGGCACGCGGCCCGACGGGATCGGCCGTTGCGGTTCGTTGATACGATCAACATCCTGATCATACCAATCGTTGACGACTTGACTGGTGCCGCAGACCAGCGGGCCGGTCAGCAGAATGCCGGCGATCAACACCATCCATCCGATCTCATGGGCAGCCGCCCCCGATGAGACCAAGCCGCATCCAAACGCCCACATCGGCGGAAACCATGTGATTGGCTTCAGGAGTTGAAGAACGGCCGCGGCTTCAGGCCGTGAGACTGTCAGCGCTGGACTTGCCATGCGCAAAAGGTAATCCGCACGCCCGCGCGTGTCAATTTTACTTTACATTTTTTATCGTAACTTTATCGCGACGGAAAAAGTCGACTGTCCAACAATCCAGCCCGATCACATTTTTGTTGAGTGTCACGTGCGCAGGACAGAACGGGGCCCAAAAGCCCTGCCCTGTACGGACGGCCAAGCTCAAGCGTTGCTGTCGGAATCGAGATCGCCGAGACCGTGGCGGCGCAATTTGGAATACAGACTCTGCCGGCTCAGCCCCAGAATATCCGCCGCCGATGCGCGATTGTCGCCGGTCAATTCCAACGCCGCCTCGATGCACAGCCGCTCGATCACGTCGGTTGATTCCCGCACCAGATCGCGCAGGGCAACGCGGCCGACAAGCTGAGTCAATTGCTCCACCGATCGCGGCAACTCGCGCCGGCCGTTGATCAGCACATCGGGGCGGCGGCTGACGCCGCGGATTGTAAAGCCGAAACACGGCTGTTCGCCGCTGGTCACGGACACGGCCGAGATTTCAACCTCTTCGGATGAATCAAACTCGCCGCGCAGCAGCGTGAAGAAGTGGCGAACCGTGCCATGCTCACGCAGATTGGTCACCAGGATATTGAATTCCATGGCGTGCCGGCCAATCCACTTGCCGAGCTTCTGCGACAGCACCTGCTCCTGAGAGCCGGCCTGCACCAGTTCAAGGAAAGCGGTGTTGGCCGAAAGAATACGGCAATCCAGATCTGTCACGACGAAACCATCGGGCAGCTTTTCGACCACATCGAACAGGCGTGTCCGCGGTCCGGCACCGGCCTCAGCGCTTGGCAGAACCATGCGCACGAGAAACAGAAGCGAACCATCTTGGCGGAATGCAGACGGCGCAACCAGCACCTCTTGGCGGCTATCAGCCAGCCTGACAGTGACCGGATCTGCACGGCCCGCCGCCCGCATCGACGTCAGGTTTTCCTGAACTTTCTTGACGCTGTCTGCATCAAAAAGCTCTGGGAACGCCCGGCCCGCCAGCTTTTTTACCGACTTGCCGAGGATGCGGCTGGCCGCCGTATTGGCTTCGACAACCAACTGCGACATGCCATCGACGATCAGCACCGGCTCCGACGTAATCTGGAACAACAGGCGGTAGCGCGTTTCCGAATGACGCACGCGTGCGTATTCCCGCTCCATCGATTGCTGCGTATCGACCAGCCGCTGCTGCAGATTTGCCAAGGTCCGCAAATCGCGGCCGACAGCCACGATCCGCCCATCGCTTGCAACTTCAACAGCACAATATTGAACCGGCACATCGTTGCCGCGCGGCGACGGGTGATTGACCTGCCGCCACCGTGGCGCCGAACCTGCCGACGCATCCTTAATCAGCTCATCAACTTTCTGACGGCATTCAACAGTGACAACATCCTGCCAGCGCTGACCGAGCCAACTTTCAAAACCGTGCTTTGCCAACTCGCTGTCGGAAAACGCGAGGTCCCGGATCACGCCCGTCGCATCGACGATCAGCGCAACGTCACCCGCCGCAGCAATCAGCTTCGCGGCGGCCTCCGCGTCGAGGCTGCCCAAGGTTTTCTTGGGGGAGCGGAAGTGGTCCACTGTGGTTGGTACACCGCGGGATGCCATTGTGAAACCTTGACTGTCAGTCCGTGCGCCGCCGTCATTTCAGACGGACCGCAATCGGGTTGAAAACCCTTCAAGCCGCACCACGGCTTGACTTCCATCCAGATCGGTTACGTCGGCACCAACTTGGGCGACGTATTCCGGATGATCGTTGAAGAACCTGCCGCCAACCATAACCACGACGTCAGGATTGATTGACGCTTTGCGGATCTCGTGGATACCCGATGCGATCCGATCCAGCAAGCCCTCACCGCTGACAGAAAATCCAACAACGTCAAAACGTTCTTGGCTAACCATCTGCAGCAGGTCGGACTGGGAACTGCCAAGCGGCACCCACACATCCCAACCGCCCCGGCGAAAGAACTCCTCGACCATCAACACACCCAGGCTGTGCTGTTCGCCCGGGAGGGGGGCCAGCAGCGCCGTCCGGCCGATCGGCCGGGGCTCGGCTTCCGCCTCAAAGAACGGGCTAAGACCATGCACCAGCTGCTGGATGCGGGCCAATCCAATGGTCACCTCGGAGAACGTGCAGCGGTCATCGGTCCACATTTCACCAAGATGCCGGGCGGCGGCCGAGAATAGCTTGGTAAACACACTTTCAAGGGTCGCGCCTTGCTTCATCACGGCATCGACATAGGCGGCTGCCACCGCCACATCATGCACGACGACCAAGCGGGCAAACTCGACGATGTCGGCCGCCTCGAAGACCCGGAAGACCTTGCGACGCGCCTGAATTTGCTCGGGAGATTCGCGGTGCGCAAGCATGAGCCGCGGAATGATTTCTGTTTCGATCGTCGTCGCCAAAACCGACTGACGCCGCTCAAGCAATCCGCGCGAGAACTGGCTTTCGAGAGCGGGAAAATAATCCGCCCCCTCACAGCTTTGTCCGCAACAATTCGCCCGGCTTATCACCTCAGCCAAGTGTCTCGCACTGGTCATCGGAAAACGCCTCCCTCGTCAGCAGAAAAAACGCCCGAGAGCCTGCATTTGCGCAGAAAAACGAATGTTTTAGCCGCCTATTTTCCTCACCCTTGAAATGCTTTTTCTTAATTCTATGACGCAAATTAAAACACGTTGCCGGCCAGTGCGCCACTACCAACATCAACATAAAAGCGCTGACTTGGTCTTGTGTAAAGCAAAATTTACGTCAAGCTAGATTGACATTCAATTTTGCTGCTTCATAGTTCTCCCTACGCCCCTCCACCGCAAGTGACGGGGCACAGGGGAGTAACCACACGATGCAAGGTTTACTTGCACGTCAATCCAGAGCCCAACCGCTCTACACGGCTGAGCAGCGCCAGCGCCGCGATGCTTCGCGTTGGACGCTGGTGCAGGGCCTCCTCGCGCCCATTCAATTTGCCGTGTTCCTGATCAGCGTTGCGCTCGTCACCCGCTTCCTGCTGACCGGCGCAGGTGAGACTGCTGCCACGGTCTCTATTATCGTCAAGACTCTGGTTCTCTACACAATCATGATCACCGGCGCGATTTGGGAGAAGGATGTCTTCGGACAATACCTGTTCGCGCCAGCGTTCTATTGGGAAGATATGGTCAGCATGTTGGTGCTGGCCTTGCACACCGCTTATCTGGCGTCCGCGATATTCGGTCTGATTAGCGTCGAGGCCCAGATGTGGCTGGCACTTGCCGCTTACGCGACCTACGTCATCAACGCCGCGCAGTTCGTCTATAAGTTGCGCTTGGCACGGCTGGATAGCCGTAACGCCCCTCAGCGGTCCGCACGTTACGTGGAGGCCGCCGAATGACATCTACGGCCATCCATACCCTGATACCGAGCCCGATTGCAGCGAGAAGCCAAGGCGCGTGCAGCGAACGGCCAATCCTCAAAGAGCGCGGCCAGCGCGAAGTCTTTTGCGGCCTGACAGGCATCATCTGGCTGCACCGCAAGATTCAAGACGCGTTCTTCCTCGTGGTCGGATCGCGCACCTGCGCCCACCTTATACAATCTGCCGCCGGCGTGATGATTTTTGCCGAGCCCCGCTTCGCGACGGCCATCATCGACGAGCGCGATCTGGCGGGCCTCGCCGATGCCAACGAAGAACTCGACCGTGTTGTCGCCCGTCTGCTCGAGCGCCGGCCGGATATCAAGATGCTGTTTCTGGTTGGATCGTGCCCGTCCGAAGTTATCAAACTAGATCTGTCACGCGCCGCGCAACGCTTGTCCTCCGCACATGCCGGCAAGGTCCGCATTCTCAATTATTCCGGTAGCGGGATAGAGACCACCTTCACGCAAGGTGAAGATGCGTGCCTGGCGTCTCTGGTGCCTGAATTGCCGCTGAGCGCAAAAACCGACGCGCCAGCTCTGTTGGTGGTTGGCGCGCTTGCTGATGTGGTCGAAGACCAGTTCGCCCGCTTGTTCACTGAACTCGGTATCGACAACGTCCACTTCCTGCCGCCGCGCTCGTCGCGGCATCTGCCGCCTGCAGGGCCAAACACCAAGTTTCTGCTGGCCCAACCGTTCCTGACCGACACCGCCCGCGCGCTTGAACAGCGCGGCGCCACGCACTTGCCGGCCATGTTCCCGCTCGGTGTCGAAGGCACAACCGCTTGGCTCAAAGCTGCCGCCGCCGCCTGGAATATCGATGCAGATAAATTCAACGCCACCGTCGCA
The DNA here is from genome assembly GCA_013141015.1 of Hyphomicrobium sp. Taxonomy (GTDB): domain Bacteria; phylum Pseudomonadota; class Alphaproteobacteria; order Rhizobiales; family Hyphomicrobiaceae; genus Hyphomicrobium_B. The sequence goes on from JABFRT010000004.1 coordinate 81,583, forward strand.
CCCGGCCAACGGCGCGCCCGCACGGCGCTTGAGCCGCACCGCTTCCGCCTGAGCGGCAAGCGCGTATTCTTCTTTCCTGATAGCCAGCTTGAAATCCCCTTGGCCCGCTTCCTCTACTCGGAATTGTCCGCTGACCTGATCGAAGCTGGAACGCCGTATCTGCACAAGGGTCACGTCGGCGCCGATCTCGACGCGCTGCCGGCAACAACTCTGATCAGCGAAGGCCAAGACGTCGATAAGCAGCTTGATCGCTGCCGCGCAGCAAAACCTGATCTCGTCATTTGCGGTCTCGGCCTTGCCAACCCGCTCGAAGCCGAAGGCTTCACGACCAAATGGTCGATCGAACTGCTGTTTTCGCCGGTCCAAGGCTTCGACCAGGCGGGAGATCTCGCCGAACTGTTCTCGCGCCCCCTCGTGCGCCGCGCACGGCTGGAGGTGTAGCGATGCAATTGACCCTTTGGACCTATGAGGGACCGCCGCACATCGGTGCCATGCGCATCGCCACCGCAATGGATGGCCTGCATTACGTGCTCCACGCCCCCCAAGGTGATACCTACGCCGATTTGCTGTTCACAATGATTGAACGGCGCGACAAGCGCCCGCCAGTGACCTACACCACCTTCCAGGCTCGCGATCTTGGCAGCGATACCGCCGAACTTTTTAAAACAACGGCGCTGGACGCGTATGAGCGTTTCAAGCCCGAAGCGATGATCGTCGGCGCATCATGCACCGCTGAACTGATCCAGGATGATCCGGGCGGCCTTGCCAAAGCACTGGCACTCCCAATTCCCGTCATTCCACTGGAATTGCCGGCTTACCAGAAAAAAGAAAACTGGGGCGCGGCTGAAACGTTCTATCAAATCGTCCGGGCTCTTGCGGGCGCGCATGCGCCGGCGCCCGGCTTCAAACGCACCGCCCGCTTAGATGGCGCGAGCCCCACCTGCAATATTCTCGGCGCAACGGCTCTTGGCTTCCGCCACCGCGACGATGTGCAGGAGATCTCCAAACTGCTCACCAGCATGGGCATCACCGTCAACGTGGTCGCACCCTATGGCTGCCGCCCCTCCGATATTGCCCGCTTGGGCGAGGCTGATTTCAACGTTGTGCTCTATCCGGAAATCGCCGGGCAGGCCGCCCAATGGCTGAAGCGCACATTCGATCAGCCATTCACCAAAGTCATTCCAATTGGCGTCGGCGCAACCCGCGATTTCATAGCCGAAGTTGCCGGGATTACCGGCGTCGATCCGGCGCCCGTTTTCGCCCAGCCGGACGCCCGGTCGCCGTGGTACACGCGCTCGGTCGATTCCACATATCTGACCGGCAAACGCGTTTTCATCTTCGGCGACGCGTCGCACGCGATTGCTGCAGCCCGCGTGGCCTCCAAAGAACTGGGTTTTACGGTTGTTGGCCTTGGCACCTACTCGCGTGAGTTTGCCCGCGACGTACGCGAGGCAGCCAAACTCTACGGCATCGAAGCGCTGATCACCGACGACTATCTGGACGTCGAACAAGCGGTGCAAGCGCTCAATCCAGAACTGGTGCTTGGCACGCAAATGGAACGCCACATTGCCAAGCGGCTCGGCGTTCCCTGCGCCGTCATCTCAGCACCCGTCCACGTTCAGGATTTTCCGGCGCGCTATTCCCCTCAGATGGGCTTTGAAGGCGCCAACGTGTTGTTCGACACCTGGGTGCATCCGCTGATGATGGGCCTTGAAGAACACCTGCTGGCGATGTTCCGCAACGATTTCGAATTTCATGACGCCGCCGCGCCATCGCATCTTGGCAAAAGCGCTGCACCGGCCAAACCGCCCGCGCATCAGGCACCACCGGACGCGCAGCCGGTGTTCGCGGACACCCCACAGGCGGGGGCCAGCATTACCCCGGTGGAGGCGGATGCTTCTGGTCCAGTCATTTGGCTGGCTGAGGCTGAGAAGGAACTTGGCAAAATTCCGTTCTTCGTGCGCGGCAAGGCCCGCCGGAACACCGAACGCTACGCGGCAGACCTGAAACTGAAGAGCATTTCAATAGAGACCCTATACGATGCAAAAGCACATTTCAGCCGCTGAAATAGCCGCGATTCGCGGGCCAACGATCCGCGTGACCGTGATCACGATGGATACCCATTTGTTTGGCGCCGCCGATCAAGCGCTGGCGCAATTGCACCATGAGATGCCCGGCTTAAAGCTGAGCATGCACGCCGCGTCTGTTTGGGCCAACAACCCGGCAGCACTCGAGCAGGCCAAGGACGATATCGCGCACGGCGACATCATCATTGCCAGCATGCTATTTCTTGAAGATCACTTCCTGCCTATTCTGCCAGCCCTGCAAGCCCGCCGCGAAACCTGCGATGCCATGGTCTGTGCGATGTCGGCCAAGGAAGTCATGCGGCTGACGCGGATGGGCAAGTTCGCGATGGACGGCACTCAAGGCGGTGCGATGGCGCTCTTGAAGCGCCTGCGTGGCGGCGGACGCGATAAAGATAAGAGCAAGGCTGGCGGCGCTGGCGCGCAACAAATGAAAATGCTGCGGCGCCTGCCGCAATTGTTGCGCTTTATTCCCGGCACCGCCCAAGACGTTCGCGCGTATTTTCTGACGCTGCAATATTGGCTCGGCGGATCGTCTGAGAATATCGGCAACATGATCCGCTTCCTGGTCGGCCGTTACGCCGATGGCCCGCGCGCTGCGTTGCGATCGATCAAGGCCGCAACGCCGGTCGAATATCCCGATGTCGGCGTGTACCACCCGCGCATGGCCAAACAGATCAGCGCGAGCAGCGAAGATCTGCCCTTGCCGGAGGGCGCGACCCTCGCATCCCTGCGCGGTACTGTTGGCGTTCTGATCCTGCGCTCCTACCCGCTGGCGAACAATGCCGCCCACTATGACGGCGTCATCAAAACACTCGAAGCCCGCGGCTTACGTGTCATTCCGGCATTTGCCAGTGGCCTCGATGCGCGCGAAGCGATCGAGAAATTCTTTGTCAAGAACGGCGCAACAGCAATTGACGCGATGGTCTCCCTCACCGGCTTTTCGCTGGTCGGTGGACCTGCCTATAACGACAGCAAGGCTGCCGAAGAAGTGCTCGCGAGGCTCGGCGTTCCGTACATCGCTGCGCATGCTTTGGAATTTCAAACACTGCAAGACTGGGGCGCGTCCGATCGCGGTCTGCTGCCTGTCGAGAGCACGATCATGGTGGCCATTCCGGAATTAGATGGCGCCACCGGCACCATCGGCTTTGGCGGCCGGTCCGATGCTTCAGGCACGCAGTGTACCGGCTGCCATCGCGGCTGCACATTTGAGGCAACCGGTCAAAGCCGCAACATGCATGCCTGCATCGAGCGCGCCGAAATGATCGCGGCACGTGTCGACAAGTTGATTGAGTTGCGCCGGACACAGCGGGCCGGGCGCAAAGTCGGCATTGTCATCTTCAATTTCCCGCCCAACGCCGGCGCCACTGGAACAGCCGCGTTTCTTTCTGTGTTTGAATCGCTCTTCAACACATTGAAGGCGCTTGCTGCAGAAGGTTACACCGTCGAAGTTCCAAAATCCGTCGATGATCTGCGCGACAGTATTCTCAAAGGCAATTCAGAGCGCTACGGCTCGCTTGCCAATGTTCTTAAACGCATTCCGACCAACGACCACGTGCGCCGTCAGCGCTGGCTGCGCGAGATCGAAGCACAGTGGGGTGCAGCACCGGGCCGCCAGCAAAGCGACGGAAGCTCCATCCAAATCCTCGGCCGTCAGTTCGGCAATGTCGTTGTTGGTGTCCAGCCGGCGTTCGGCTACGAAGGCGATCCGATGCGCCTTTTGTTTGAAAAAGGCTTCGCACCGACACACGCGTTCTGCGCCTTCTATCGCTATCTTGCCGAAGACTTCGGCGCGCACGCCTTGCTGCACTTCGGAACCCACGGCGCACTCGAATTTATGCCGGGCAAACAGGCTGGCATGTCCGGCAACTGCTGGCCCGACCGGCTGATCGGCGATCTGCCGAATTTCTATCTTTACGCGGCGAACAATCCGTCAGAAGGCACGATGGCCAAGCGCCGGAGCGCCGCCACCCTGATCAGCTATTTGACACCGCCGATTTCACAGGCGGGCCTCTATCGCGGACTGATCGATCTCAAGGCTTCAATTGACCGTTGGCGCGGCCTTGGCCCGGACGACGAAAGCCAACGCGGCGATCTGGCAGCACTTATTCAGGCGCAAGCCGCAGGTCTTGATCTGACACCGGCAGATCCGCAGTGGGCCGCGCAAGACGCGGAGTCCAACGTCGTCGAGCTGTGGAAGAAAGTGCTCGACGTCGAATACGCGCTGATCCCAAATGGGCTGCATATTGTCGGCAACGCAATGTCGGCTGATGAGCGGCGAGATCTGCTCAATGCAACCGCCAATGCCGGTAGTGCGGCGCCCATCGCCCTCGAAACACTCGCAGCAATCGCCGACGGGCAGACCGCGGAGCAGGCGCTGGAGGTTGGCGGCAATCGCGGCCAAACAGATCTGTTGCCGGCGCTGCACGGCCTCGCCAACACCAATCGTTTGTTGAGCGAAGATCACGAGCTTAAAGCCCTCATTGCAGCGCTCGATGGCACATTCGTCCGGCCAGCGCCGAGCGGCGACTTGATCCGCACGCCACAAATCTTGCCGACAGGCCGCAATCTGCACGGCTTCGACCCGTTCCGCATTCCAAGTGCCTTTGCAGTCGCAGATGGTGCGCGGCAAGCAGGCCGCCTTCTGGCGCGGCACATCGCCGAAGGCAACGCGCTTCCTGAGACGGTGGCTATTGTTCTTTGGGGAACCGACAACCTGAAGACCGAAGGCGGGCCAATTGCCCAAGCGCTGGCTTTGATGGGGGCGGCGCCACGCTTCGACGGATACGGCCGTCTTGCAGGCGCCACGCTTATTCCGCTCGCCGACCTCGGCCGTCCGCGCATTGACGTGCTGACAACGCTATCGGGCATCTTCCGCGATCTGCTGCCGCTGCAAACCAAACTTCTGGCGGAAGCCGCGTATCTGGCAGCCAGCGCCGATGAACCCACTGACGACAACTTCGTCAGAAAACACGCGCTCGCCTTCATGGCCGCAAACGGCGTCGATCTCGAAACCGCAGCACTCCGCGTCTTCTCGAACGCCGACGGGGCCTATGGCGCCAACGTCAACCAGCTCATCGAAAGCGGCAACTGGGACGACGAGGAAGAACTGTCGGTCGCCTACTCGCGCCGCAAGAGCTTCGCTTATGTCCGTGGCGGGCAGCCGCTGCAGCAGGCAGCCTTGCTGCAATCGGTTTTGTCAGGCGTAAAGCTCACCTACCAAAATCTCGATTCAGTCGATGTTGGCGTGACGACAATCGACCACTACTTTGACACGCTCGGCGGCATCAGCCGCGCCGTCAAAACAGCCAGCGGCGTGACTGTGCCTGTCTACATTGGCGATCAGACCAGCGGCGAAGGCCTTGTGAGGACACTCTCGGAACAGGTCGCGCTTGAGACCCGCACGCGGACCCTCAATCCGAAATGGTACGAAGGCATGCTGAAGCACGGCTATGAAGGCGTGCGCAATATCGAGGCGCAAGTCACCAATACGCTCGGCTGGTCGGCCACAACAGGCCAGGTTCAGCCGTGGATCTATCAACAGATCACCCAAACCTTCGTTCTTGATGCCGAGATGCGCGAGCGCCTCGCAGCCCTCAACCCGACAGCATCGGCAAAAGTCGCTAACCGGCTGCTTGAAGCGCATGAGCGCAGCTACTGGAAACCAGACCCATCGGTTCTCGCCGCCCTTCGCCAAGCGGGCGCCGACCTTGAAGACCGTCTCGAAGGCGTTGGCGTGGAGGTAGCTGCATGACCACGACTTTGATTTCAAGACCGGGAATAAATTTCCGGCCACCCCGCGGAGACGGCGAGGGGAGCGTGCAAGTCAAGCTCGACACCCGCATCGATGCCGGCACCGCCAAAATATTCGCGGTCTACGGCAAGGGCGGTATCGGCAAAAGCACAACATCGTCCAATCTCTCAGCCGCATTTTCCAAGCTCGGCAAGCGCGTGCTGCAGATCGGCTGTGATCCCAAACACGATTCCACTTTTACGTTGACCAAGAAGTTGGTGCCGACCGTCATCGACGTCCTTGAAAAGGTGAACTTCCATTCGGAAGAACTGCGCGTCGAAGACTTCGTCTATGAAGGCTACAACGGCGTGCTTTGCGTTGAAGCTGGCGGCCCGCCAGCCGGCACCGGATGCGGCGGCTATGTTGTTGGACAAACCGTCAAACTCCTCAAAGAGCATCACCTGCTGGACGAAACCGACGTTGTCGTGTTCGACGTGCTGGGTGACGTTGTCTGCGGCGGGTTCGCCTCGCCTTTGCAGCACGCCGAGCGCGGCCTGATCGTAACAGCCAACGACTTCGACAGCATTTTTGCGATGAACCGCATCGTCGCGGCGATCCAGGCAAAGTCCAAGAACTACGGCGTGCGCATCGGCGGCGTGATTGCCAACCGCAGCAAAGACACAGACCAGATCGACCGTTTCAACGACAGCGTCGGCTTGAAGCGCTTGGCTCACTTCCCCGATCTCGATGTGATCCGCCGCTCACGGCTAAAGAAATCGGTGCTGTTTGAAATGGATTCAACGCCTGAGCTCGAAGCCGTAAAAGCCGAATACATGCGGCTTGCTGCAACACTATGGGCCGGCACCGAACCACTTGACGCGCGATCCATGAAAGATCGCGAAATCTTCGATTTTCTGGGGTACGATTGATGCATACGCTGTCTTACCGCAACCGCCGCCGCGAAATCGAAACCTACTTTGACCGTACAGCGTCAGAGACGTGGTCCCGTTTGACGTCGGATGCCCCTGTCAGCCGTATCCGCGCGACGGTGCGGGCAGGCCGCGATGAAATGCGCGCCGTGCTTCTGGCAGCCCTGCCCCACGACTTAACCGGACGGCGCATACTGGATGCAGGCTGCGGAACCGGCGCGTTGGCGCGCGAAGCAGCGCGGCGCGGCGCAGACGTGGTTGCTATCGACATCGCCCCGTCCCTTGTCAATGTCGCGCGCGACCGGGCCTCGGATGCGGTGCCAGATCCACAATTCGATACCGGCAAAGGCCGTGTCGAATTTCTGGTCGGCGATATGCTCGACCCGGCGCTCGGCCGCTTCGATCACATCGTTGCGATGGACAGCCTCATTCACTACCGCACACCCGATATGGTGGCGATGATCGCAGCGCTCGCCGCACGTACCAATCATTCAATCCACTTCACCTTTGCGCCCGGCACGCGCGCGCTGATGGCCATGCGTGCCGTCGGCCGCCTGTTTCCACAAGGCGATCGCGCACCGGCGATTGAACCTGTCGAGGAACAGGTTCTGCGCCGCGCCTTACAGGCAAACACAGCACTCAGCGGCTGGACCCCCGGCCCAAACCAGCGTGTGAGCCGTGGATTTTACAAGTCGGAAGCCATGACCATCGCCCGGGAAGGCGCTGCAGCATGAAGACCTGGAACGATAGGCTTGCGTTGCAATGGGCCAGGCTGTCGCCGGCCATGCTGCCGTTTGCCGATGTCGCAACGGCTGAGCTGCCGCTTGGCCGCTTGCTGCGCTTGTCTCTATTTCAGGTGTCTGTTGCCATCGCCGTCGTGCTGCTCAACGGAACGCTCAACCGCGTAATGATTGTCGAACTCGGCATGTCGAGTTCGGTTGTCGCGCTGATGGTTTCGCTGCCGCTGCTGTTTGCCCCGTTCCGCGCGTTGATCGGCCATCGCTCAGATACGCACCGCACTGCACTTGGCTGGCGGCGCGCGCCTTTTATCTGGATCGGTTCGCTGCTGCAGTTCGGTGGCTTGGCCATCATGCCGTTCGCGCTCATTCTTCTGTCGGGCGATACAATTGGCCCATCATGGATTGGCGCGACCGGAGCGGCGCTGGCGTTTCTGCTGGTCGGCGTCGGTATGCACACCACACAAACCGCTGGATTAGCGCTTGCGACAGATATCGCCGCTGCGGAGAGCCGTCCACGCGTTGTCGCATTTCTTTATGTGATGCTGTTGGTTGGAACAGTCGTCGGTTCACTGCTGTTTGGCGCGCTGCTCGCGGATTTCAGCCAACTGCGCCTGATCCAGGTGATTCAAGGCTCAGCCGTCGTAACGGTCGTGCTCAATGTCATCGCGCTTTGGAAGCAGGAAGCGCGCCGCCCGACACATGACCGCGCAGACGTCGATCCGGACTTTTACACCATGTGGCACACGTTCGCGGATGCGCCGGGTGCACGCCGCACGCTTGTCGCGATTGGCCTTGGCACTGCGGCGTTCAGCATGCAGGATATTTTGCTGGAACCGTACGGCGGCGAGGTGCTGCACTTCACTGTTGGCGAAACCACCGCATTGACCGGCATGCTTGCTGCCGGAACGCTTGCAGGTTTCGCGGTCGCCGCCAGCCAGTTGAGCCGAGGCATCGACACCTACCGGATCGCAGCGTCCGGCGCATTGGCCGGACTGATCGCCTTTCCATCCGTGATGCTGTCCGGCCCGATTGAATCGGCGGCGCTGTTCCGCATCGGCACGATCTTGATCGGCTTTGGCGGCGGGTTGTTTTCAGTCGGCAGCTTGACGGCTGCGATGGAAATTGCAGCCAAAGGCGCCAACGGCATGGCACTTGGCGCGTGGGGGGCGGTGCAGGCCACAGCGGCCGGCCTCGCCATCGCCTCAAGCGGCGCCATCCGCGACGGCATCACCAAACTCGCTGGCGCCGGAGCACTTGGACCTGCATTCCAAAGTCCAGCCTCTGGTTACAACGTCGTCTATCTCATCGAAATCATCTTACTGTTTGCAACGCTTGCCGTCGCTGGTCCGCTTGTCGGCCGCAGCCGGTTGGCGGGGCGGCAACTCTCGTCACGCTTCGGTATCGCGGAATTTCCCGGATAGCTCCCACTTGAAAAGGAGAAACGTATGAAACTCGGTCAAATCACCAGCTACATCGATGTAGCGCAGGTCACGCTCTATTTGTTCTGGATCTTCTTTGCAGGACTGCTGTTCTATTTGCGCCGCGAAGACCGCCGCGAAGGCTATCCGCTGTTCTCTGAACCGTCGAATACCTACAAGGACCAAGGCTTCCTGTTCATTCCGCCGCCGAAGGTGTTTATTCTTCCGCACGGCGGCACCGTGCTTGCGCCGAATGGCAAGTCCGACGACCGGCCGATCAAGGCTGCGAAAACCGCCGTATGGCCGGGCGCGCCGCTTGAGCCGTCAGGCGATCCGATGCTGGCAGCCGTTGGCCCTGGCGCCTACGCGGAACGCGCCAACATCGCCGACCCAATGCACGACGGCGCGGCCAAGATCGTGCCATTGCGCGTTGCCACCAACTACGCAATTGACGCCTGTGACGGCGACCCGCGCGGCTATACTCTGATTGGCGGCGACCGTACCACAGCAGGAACGATCAGCGACGTCTGGGTGGACCGCTCGGAAACGATGATCCGCTACCTCGAAGCCAACATCCCAGGTGCCGGCAGCCGGCTCATCCCGATCACCTTCGCGCGCATCGACAAGAACCGGCGCGAGGTCAAGGTGCACGCACTGTTTGCCAAGCACTTCGCCAACGTGCCGGCCTTGGCCAGCCCCAATCAGGTCACCCTGCTCGAAGAAGATAAAGTCTGCGCCTATTTTGGCGCCGGCACGCTCTACGCTCACCCCTCAAGAACGGAGCCATTGCTGTGAGTGACGAATACGATTGTGAACCCGTACCGGGTCTGCCGCAAAACCTGCCTGAAGGTGAAGCACTGATTTGGCAGGGCTCTCCCTCCCCCACCGGCGTCGCGCAACGCGTTCTGCAAACGCGCGCTGTCGGCTTCTATTTTGCGCTTCTCGCGGCGGTTCCGTTGGTCACCGCGTTGGCGTCCGGCGCAAGCCTGACGAGTGCGATAGGAACCACCTTGCGGGTTGCTATTGCCGGCGCCATCGCCATTGCCATTCTGACGGTGCTGTCGCGCTTGATCGCCCGGACAACGATCTACTCGTTGACCAGCAAACGGATCGTCATGCGCTATGGTGTTGCTTTCCCGATGACGGTGAACATTCCGTTCAACGAGATCGCGTCTGTGGATTGCAAGACCTATGCGGATGGAAGCAGCGATATCGCACTCGCAACAAGCGGGCCATTGCGGCTGAGCTATCTGCACCTTTGGCCGCACGCGCGGAGCTGGCGGTTTGAAAAAGCCGAGCCAACTTTGCGTGTCGTGCCAGACGGGGCTGCGGTTGCCAAGTCTCTCGCCGAGGCGATGCTTGCTGCTGGCATGCAGGGTGCGGCAGCGCGAAGCCGCCAGTCCGTTGGCGCCAGTTCAAACAGCCAGGGTGTTCCAAACCTTGCCTCCGCCACCGCTTGACGCAGGAGATGCCGGTCATGTCTGAAGACGCTATAGACGCCCGCCCGTTCCCACGAGGGGTTCTGATCGCAGCCAGTCTGTTGGTGCTGTTCACAATGCTTGCCGCAACCACCGCGCGGCGGACAGATATTGGTGCCACACGGCTCGATATCAGCAATGTTGCATCGCGCCGCGATATCACCTTCACCGAACAGACGGGCGGCATCATTTCGGCTTTCGACGCCCAAACCGGCGAACGCATTGCCGACATTCAGAGCGCGGGCAACGGCTTTGTCGGGGTTGTGCTGAAGGGCCTGAAGCGCGAGCGAAGCATTGCTGGCGTCAACACAGAACTTCCCTATACTTTATTGCACCTTGAAGATGGCCGCTCGGTTCTCGATGATCCAGCGACCGGCAAACTCGTGACGCTTGGCGCATTCGGCCCCGACAATCTCAAAGCCTTTACCCAGTTGCTGAACAAGGGGAGTGCAAACCCATGATGCCTTCGATTTTCAGACGCCGGACCCGCGCCACCGTGCCGTGTACCATCGAAATCGAAAACACCTTTGAAAGCCTGCACGCCCACGTCGAATTGCACGGCGCAGCGCCCGTCGATGCGGGCGACGAAGTGCTGGTTCACGGCGACATGATCCGTGTGCCTTACGGCCACAAGGTTACGCTGCAGCGGCTGGCGACGGTCACGCGCGCCAGCGGACTGGAACGCGCGCTGACAATTCTCGCCGCCCGCCTCGAATTGACAGAACTTTATGAAGTCAGCTTCTCCTCGGGGAGGAAACTATGACCATCGAAACCATCAGCCTCGCACCCAATGAGACGACCCGGCATGCCGCTGAAGAAGCGATGCTCAGCCCGCGCTTCTACACCACAGACTTCGATGAACTCGACAAGATCGACATATCCTCCGTCCGCAAGGAATGGGATGCGATCCTTGAAGAACTGCGCGCCGACCCGAACAAGGGCCACTTCCGCCGCACGGAAGCCTGGGATGCGTTCGATCTCAACGCGCTGCCGGAAGGCTTGCGCAAGGAGTTTGTCGATTTCCTCGTCAGCTCGCTGACAGCTGAATTCTCCGGCTGCGTGCTCTACGCTGAAATGCGCAAGCGCGGAAAAAATGCGGACATTGTCGAGCTGTTCAAATACATGAGCCGCGACGAGGCCCGGCACGCAGGCTTCATCAACGACAGCCTGAAAGACCTGGGCATCGGCATCGACCTTGGATTTCTCACCAAAGCCAAGAAGTACACCTTCTTCCGGCCCAAGTTCATTTTCTACGCAACCTACCTGTCGGAAAAAATTGGTTACGCGCGCTACATCACGATCTTCCGCCACCTCGAACGCCACCCGGAGAAGCGCTTCCACCCAATTTTCAAATGGTTTGAAAAGTGGTGCAACGACGAATTCCGCCATGGCGAAGCCTTCGCGTTGCTGATGCGCTCCAATCCGCAATTGCTTACAGGTGTCAACAAGCTCTGGGTCCGGTTCTTCGTGCTCGCGGTCTACGCCACGATGTATGTGCGCGATCACGCGCGGCCGGCATTCCATGAGGCACTTGGTATCGAGCCGACTGACTACGACTTCCGCGTCTTCCGCCTGACGTCTGAAATCGCCCGCCAGGTTTTCCCGGTTGAAATCGATATCGACAATCCGCGCTTCCTGAAAAACCTGGAAAAGTTGCGCATCATCAACGACCGGGTAGAAGCCATGCGCGACGAGAGCGGATTTTCAGCCAAGCTCAAACGTTATGGTCATGCGGCGTCTGCCCTCGCGGCGTTCGCCGGTCTCTACACAATACCCGCTCGCAAGAATGCTCTGCCGAAGCAGATCCGCCTGGAACCTGTCTGGTAACTAAGGAACACGCGCGTGGCCCTCTATGTAATGCCGGTCATATTCGCACTCTTCGTCTGGTGGTTTTCCACCGGCCTGGTGCTGTATGTGGTCGGCCGGCCGCGCGCCTCTCACGCCAATGCCATGATGGCGACGACCGCGCTGCTCGGCGCCGGGCTGTGGGGCATTTGGTGGAGCGGCACCGATGAAACCGTCAGTGGCGCCTATATCGCATTCGCCTCGGCACTGCTCGTTTGGGGGTGGCATGAAATGTCATTCTTGCTTGGGTTCATCACCGGTCCGCGCACAACCGCGAGCCCTGAGAGGACATCGCCGCGCGCGCCGCTCAGCGCGTCCATCGAGGTCGTGATCTATCATGAGTTCGCCATCGCCATCACTGCCGCGCTGATCTACATTTTGTCAGCTGAGGCGCCCAACCAGGTTGGGCTCTGGACCTTCGTCATTTTGTGGTTGGCCCGGCTCAGCACAAAATTCAATATCTATCTGGGTGTGCCCAATCACACAGAGCAGTTCCTGCCGGCGCACCTCAAATATCTGGCCACCTACTTCTGCCGGCGGCCGATGAATCTGCTGTTTCCGGTGTCGGTCACGGTATCGACAATTATCACCGCTCTGCTGATCATCGACGCGACCGCCGCCAATGCGCTTCCGCATCAGATCGCAGGCTCCGTTTTTCTGGCGACGCTGCTGGCGCTTGCCGTTCTCGAACACTGGTTTCTTGTGCTGCCGCTGCCGTCCGCAGAATTGTGGAGTTGGGGCTTAGCATCGCGCAAACACGAAGCACTCAAAGCAGACAGCCGAATTGCCGCCACGGGGATCAACGCATGACGGCCACCGGCATAAGACAAAACAAACTTCGCCCAGACGGGAGGGACCTATGAACTACGACGCCATTTTTACTTCGCACCTCGATGGGCTGAGAGCTGAGGGCCGCTATCGCGTGTTCGCCGACATCCGCCGGACGCGCGGCGCATTCCCCGCCGGTATGCGCCACAGCGCTGACGGCGTGTCGCCGATCACTGTCTGGTGCTCGAACGATTATCTCGGCATGGGACAAAATCCATCGGTCGTTGCCGCCATGCATGACGCGCTCGACACGGTTGGCGCAGGGTCGGGCGGCACACGCAACATCTCCGGCACTACGCACTATCATGTCGAGCTCGAAGCCGAGATCGCAGACCTGCACGGCAAGGAATCGGCACTGTTATTCACATCGGCCTATGTTGCCAACGACGCGACGCTGTCGACGCTTGTCAAACTTCTGCCCGGCACCATCATTTATTCAGACGAAAAAAACCACGCCTCGATGATTGAAGGCATCCGCCATGGCGGCGGCCAAAAGCGGGTGTTCCGCCACAATGACCTGGATGATCTTGAAGCCAAGCTGCGCGAAGCACCAATCGGCTCGTCGAAGATCATCGCCTTTGAGAGTGTCTATTCGATGGATGGCGACGTGGCGCCAATTGCTGCCATTTGCGATCTCGCCAAGAAGTACGGCGCCCTGACCTACCTCGACGAAGTCCACGCGGTTGGCATGTATGGCCCACGCGGCGGCGGCATTGCCGAACGCGAAGGCGTGATGCACCGCGTCGACGTCATCAACGGCACCATGGCCAAGGGTTTCGGCGTGATGGGCGGGTACATCGCCTCGACACGCAATTTGTGCGACGCGATCCGCTCGTTTGCGGCGGGCTTTATTTTCACGACTTCGCTCGCGCCCGTCATTGCGGCTGGCGCCCTGGCCAGTATCCGCTATCTCAAAAACCACTCTGACGAACGCGTGCAACATCAAATGCGCGCCGCCAAGCTCAAGGGCATGTTACGCGACGCGCAAATCCCGATCATCGAGAACCCAAGCCACATCGTGCCGATCCTGGTCCGCAACCCGGTCCACTGCAAAATCGTCACCGATATTCTGCTCAACCATCACAACATCTACGTGCAGCCGATCAATTATCCGACCGTTCCAAAAGGTACGGAGCGGATGCGCTTGACACCGACGCCGCTGCATTCCGACGCGCAAATGGAGAAACTTGTCGGTGTACTGGCAGAGCTTTGGTCTGCATGCCCCATGGCCAACGGTCAGATGGTCAAGCTGGCCGCGGCCTGATTTGCGACAGCCAGTTTGTGCAACAGACAGTGCAAATGGCTGGATGCGCCAGCCGCCGGTTCTGGCGGAGACTTCTGCCCGCCATTCTGGCGGTCCGTTTCAGCCGCCACCTCGACGAATGAGTTGTATGTCTGTAAGATGCTCCCCGTCGCCGCGTGCTGCGATGGGGAGCGTGCCCGGTGGGCGCGGTCCCCTAAAGCAGGTTTAGAGGCGATCCATCGGCCAATCCCGGAGTTCATTCCGAGTGGCCACTCACATTGCGCCGCCCTGGAGGTGATACCCATGACGCTCGTATCCAATCCCAACGGCCTGCTTATCGCGAGTATGCTTTTCGCGCTGAGCGGCATCGCCGTGCTGACCCGGGCCTTCTGGGCCTCGATAGCCGTGGTTCAGTCGGAAGGCGAAGGGCGGCAACGCAAGAACGAAGCTCTGGTCGCCAGCTGGTTCGGCTTTCCGCTGCTGGGTGCCGCGGCGTTTCTGAGCGGCGTGGCGCAGTTCGCCACGGCTCCGCTCGGCGCAGGCCTCGCCTGTTTGTTGCTGGCATTGGCCTTTGTGTTACTTCTGTATGCGGCGCTTGAAGGCAATTTCGCCGATGCGTTGAACGACCGGCGTCAAGCTGTTGTTGAAGCGCAGCGCCGCCCGCTGCTTTCGCCACCGAAGTTGAAAACCGTCGAAGTCCACGACGAGGCCAACGACCTCGCGGACTCCGTCCGCCACGCCTTGCCGGCTTGAAGCAGCGCATCATCGCCGGCAGCGCGGCCACTTACCATGCAGGCCACGTAGGTGTGCGCCGTTAGCGTTGCAAGACGGAAAGCTGGCGGCGCGGCTCTATAGGTGCACGTTTGACCGGACTTCGGACCGAGGTTGGACGCGTGCTAAACCCGCTCGCCTTCGTCAGCCGGGGAAGCGTGATGGGGAAGCGTGATAATGAATGCTGTCCCCTTGCCGTGCTCGCTCTTCAGGGCAATCTGGCCACCGTGCAATTCGACGATGCTCTTTACGATGGATAGGCCGAGGCCGAGCCGGGTGCCGCCCGAATCGCCGGTGTTCATCGCCGCGCGGTAGAAGCGGTCAAAAATGCGTGCATGGTGCTCGGCCGCAATGCCATGGCCGGTGTCCGACACCGAAATGATAACGCCCGCGCCGCATGCTGTGCCGCCCGACGCTTTGAGGTCAATTCGGCCGCCTTCAGATGAATGGGCAATCGCGTTGGCTACGAGATTGCCGAGCGCACGCTGCAACAGTTCGCGATCGGCATTGATGTAGCTGTAGCCGGGACACGTAACGCTGATCGATGCTCCGGCGGCACTGGCGCTGGCCTCGAAATACTCAGCGATAGTTGCGAGTTCCGTTGCGAGATGCAGCCGCTGAGGGTTTATCGACGCCTGCTTGCTGTCCGTCCGGGCTAAAAACAGCAGTGCATGCAACAACCGCGTCAAGCGCTCGCATTCTTCAGCATTCGAAGCAACCACGCCACGCAGATCGTCTGCCGTTTCGGCGCTACTCAAAGCGATTTCGGATTCCAACCGCATCCTGCTGAGGGGCGTGCGCATTTCATGAGCGATGGTGTCGGCGTAGTGCTTCAGCTCCGAGCAGGTCTGATCAAGCCTTCCAAGCATGCTGTTGAATTGCAGACCGAGACTGTGCAGTTCCGATGGCAGCCCTTCCAGCACAAGCCGCTTGTCGAGGGTCGCACTGTTGACGGCACTTGCCGCGGCCGCAATGTGCTCTAACGGTTTGAGTTCGCGACGCACGAGCAACCAAGACACGACCGCACTCATCGGCAAAGCTGCGGCGAGCACCATTCCCAGAAACCGGGTAAACCACGACATACTCTTTTTATCGAGCTTGGTGTCGGTCGCGACTTGAATGATGGCGTCACCTGCATCTGGATGCGCCGTGACGGGAACGCGAATGCTGAGCGCCCGGTATATCCCGCCATTTCCCGTCTCTATCGATAACCGCTTTGCAGATTCGCGAGGTGCCGCGCTCATATCAGGGAACAATGACACTGGAAGCACCGCATCCATACCTATGGTCTCTAGCGCAATCGGCTCATGGCGTGAAACGACGCGGATAAAAATCTGCCGCGGCCCCTGGTTGTCCTCATTCACCTCGTGAGCAATCATGCCCTCGTTCAGCTCTTTGGCCCGCAGAAGTTCAGCCACCGCCGTCATCCGCTTTTCGACGACTTGATCATCGGCGTATTGCAGCGCGTGGATTGCCGCCCAATAAAGAATCGTGCTTGCCGCCACGACAAGCGCAAAGGCTGACACAAAAAAGATGGCCATAAGCCGGCTTGATAATGAGCGCGCCGGCAAATCAGAAGACGTTTGCGATAGATCGCCCGTCAGCAACGCCTGATCGCCAGCCTTTCCGCTCTTACCGGATAACATAGCCTCGGCCTCGTACCGTCTGGATCAGTTTGCGCGGAAAGGCGTCGTCCATCTTGGCGCGCAGCCGGCGGATGTTGACGTCAACGACGTTGCTGTCGCCTTCAAAGGACATGTCCCAGACGCGCTCGGAAATGAAACTGCGCGACAGCACCTCGCCCTGGTGACTTAGCAGCAGTTCGAGCAGTTGAAACTCCTTGCTCGACAGATCGATGGAGATTTGACCGCGCAACACCTTGTGGCGGCGCGTATCCAGTGTCAGATCGGCAAAAGTCAGTTCGTCGGCCAATGCGGTGGCGCTGCGGCGCAGGACGGTACGGATGCGCGCCACTAGTTCGGAAAATGCAAATGGCTTGACGATATAGTCGTCGGCGCCGA
The DNA here is from genome assembly GCA_013141015.1 of Hyphomicrobium sp. Taxonomy (GTDB): domain Bacteria; phylum Pseudomonadota; class Alphaproteobacteria; order Rhizobiales; family Hyphomicrobiaceae; genus Hyphomicrobium_B. The sequence continues at coordinate 98,673 of JABFRT010000004.1, forward strand.
GCGTCAGACCCTTGACGCGATGGTCGACGGAATCGCGGGCCGTCAAAATCAGAATAGGCATCGAGATTCCGAGCCTGCGCATTTGCTTCAACACTTCCCATCCGTCGAGTTTAGGAAGCATGATGTCGAGAACCATCAAATCAGGCTTCGAGGAGACCGCAAGTTCAAGACCATCTTCACCGTTGTTGCACGTATCGACGACAAATCCTTCCTGCGTTAAGCCCTTTGACATAAGCGACGCCGCTTTGGCGTCGTCTTCGATGACGAGTATTTTCATTCCCAGCGTCTCCCAACCCCGTTGAGCTTGTTACGGCGCGCCCAACTTTTTCGTTTTTCGTCTATGACAGAAGTGACATTCCAACGCGGTTTGACTGTCCTTCTTTATCTGTTGTTCAGAATCTTTATCACGCCTCTGCCCATATCGGCGAGGCCGATATCTCACACGAGCGTGTGAAACCTGCGCGTTTCAGCTCACTGTGCGGTGCAGTTGGGACACGCAGCTGTGGCATCCGCTGCAGCAGCGGACCGGCGCACCGGATAACCACAGCGCGGGCACTTCTGGTATGAGCCCGGCTTCACGCCATGTTCAAGCGCAACGCGCTCATCGAAGATGAAGCATTCGCCCTGCCATAAGCTCTCGGCTTCAGGAACGACTTCGAGATATTTAAGGATGCCGCCTTCAAGGTGATAGACTTCATCAAAGCCCTGAGCGCGCAAATATGCGGTGGATTTCTCGCAGCGGATTCCGCCCGTGCAAAACATCGCAACGCGCCTGTGCCGCGACGGATCGAGCGTTTCGTCTACGAATTTTGCGAACTGGCGGAAGGTCTGTGTCTTAGGATCAACGGCGCCGCGGAATGTGCCAATGTCGAATTCGTAAGAATTGCGCGTATCAACGACCAGTACGTCGGGCTGCTCAATGAGCGCATTCCACTGTTGCGGCGGAACATAGGTGCCCGCACCTTTCGCTGGGTTTACCTCAGGATGACCGAAAGTGACGATTTCAGGTTTCACCTTGACCTTGAAGCGGCCGAACGGATGCGCATCCGCATAAGATTCTTTCGAGATCAAATCACTGAACCGGGAGTCGGCGCGAAGCCACCCGAGCAATGCAGCAATCCCGTCCGCTGTGCCAGAAACGGTGGAGTTGATGCCTTCGTGAGCGACGAGAATTGTTCCCTTGATGCCATGCTGACAGCCAATCGCTGCAACCTCGGCCTTCAAGGTTTCTGGATCATCAATGGCGACGAATTTGTAGAAGGCGGAAATGGTGATGCGCATGGACTAATTTTCAAATACCACACCACGCCGCGTCAAGAGGGCCGGACAACGGCCGGAAAGATCGATGTGCGACCGTTTCGACCTTTGCGCCGTCATACATGCGGCTTAGCGGCAGGTATCGGACACTGCCGATTGCAGCTTGGCCGTGCATTTGAATTTCGAACTGCAATAGACACGTTCAAGTTTTGAATACGACATGATGCCGGTGCCGGCCGGACAGCGGACGATCATTTCGACAATCGGACCACGGTCCGTATATGCCTCAATCACACCGTTGCGTTTCAAAAAAGCCGGGTAGTCGGAATATATTGCCGTCAACGCAAGACCGGCAGCGGCCAGCTTAATCATTGCATTCTCCTGCCTCTCATCGGTCCGCGCAAAGCGGTCCCAAGGGGCCATGCAAAGCAAGTTGCCTGCCAACATTCGAAAAATTATCAGGCCGTGTTAAGGCTAATGGAAATCTAATTTTGCCGTTGCCGCGACGTGCCGCTGTTGAGAATGTGGCAGCGGCAATTACCGGTCATTGCGCACATCTTCTGTGTCAAACCGTCATGATCGCTCGGAGATGTAAACAGCGATTGAGTAACAAATGGACAGTAGCAATTGAAAGCATCGGCTTCACTGTCAATGGTCCACGTTGTGCTAAACTCAAACGTCATTTTTATCGCGCCTTGTACGCTGGCATTTGTGCGCATGTCCGGACCGTACCCGGAGGCATCGCTTGCCGCATGGAATATGCTGCTCGATTGGCTTGCCGACCGGCGCCATAAGGTGATCGGCGAACACGGCATTGGCATTGCGCACGATGACCCGCGAACCACGCCGCACGAACATCTGCGCTATGATGCGTGCATACGCAAACCCGCAACCTTCGCCCCTCAGGACAGCACGGTCGTGCGCATCCAGCAGTTCAATGGTGGCGCCTTCTTCAAGACGCGCCATGTCGGCAGTTACGGGGCACTCGGCAACATCGTGTCGCAGGCGCGCGACGAACTCGTGCCCCGGCAGGGCCTCATCCACGACCTGTCACGGCCAGTGCTCACAATAAACTACTCGTACCCGGCGCAGACGCCACCTGGCCAGCAGATCGCCGATGTCTGCATCCCTGTCTTGCCCGACCGGCGGCTGGTGGTCCGCGACCAAATTTAAGCGAGCCGGGACGCTTCGCCGCAAGGCGCACGAAGTGGCTGCCACCCACCGCACGGCGGGACATCAGACCGGAGCCATTTGAAATAGGCAAATGGTGCCCAGGGCCGGAATTGAACCAGCGACACTGCGATTTTCAATCGCATGCTCTACCAACTGAGCTACCTGGGCGCGCTTTCAGGGGACGACGCCAACCCAAAGCACGGGTCTTATAGGGGGGCTGCCGCCGGCTTGCAAGCACTAGAAACGACGCGCCCAAAATCCGCGTCAGTGGGCCTCGCCGTCGTCGTTTTGCCCTGGTTTTGCGAGGCCTTCGCTGTCGTCACCGTTCTCCGAGCCGGGGATCGTATAGGAATCCTTGAACCACTTGCCCAGATCAATGTCGGCGCACCGCTTCGAACAGAACGGCCGGTAGGCGTCAACCGCCGCTGACTTGCAGATAGGACAGGGGCGTACCTTGGGCTCTCTTGCCGGCTCGGACATCAGTCGCGATCCACTTCGGCAAATTTCATCCAGTTGTACTGAATGGGGAAGCCTTCTCCATTGAGCATGCCAACCACTTCCGTGACTGGCAATCCGACCACGTTGGTATAGGAGCCTTTGATCCGTTGAACGAAGCACCCGGCCAGACCCTGGATGGCATAGCCGCCGGCCTTGCCGCGCCATTCACGCGAGGCGATGTAGGATTCAATTTCCGAACGGGTCAGATGGCGGAAGCGCACCTGCGTATCGACGATTTTGGTGCGGACTTTGTCGTCGGGGGTGATCAGGCAAACCGACGTCAGCACCATGTGCGAACGGCCAGACAACAACTGAAGCGACGCCATCGCCTCTTCGACATGTGCCGGCTTCATCAGAATTTTGCGGCCGACGGCAACGACCGTATCGGCCGCCAGCACAAACGAATCCGCCAAATCGGCATCATTGGAAATCTGGTCGCGCGCTGCTTCGGCTTTGCTGCGCGCCAACCGGGTGACCAGAACGCGCGGCATCTCTCCACGCTTTGCCGATTCATCAATCGAGGCCGGGCGCAACGCGTCGGGGGTGATGCCGACTTGCGATAACAGCGTCATGCGGCGAGGACTGGCGCTGGCGAGCACAAGGCGGGGCCGCTCGATCTCCCCCTTAACCGCTACCCGCTCCCGCGCCATCGACCGGCGCAGCGTTTCGCGGCTTGGCGGATCATTGCGCGTCAGTGATGGCAAAAACTGAGCTTTGAGGCTCGAAATCATAGCTCTTCCTTATGGCCGCTGACGGCCGATCTATACCCACTGCCGCCCAGATGGCGGGCTTGAAGACAGACAATGGCGCACCGGCTGGGACAAAAGCAAGGCCTGAGGCGAAGTGACAGCGCCGGGCCTGCTCGCCCCGCATCCAACTCCGCAGGCGCGTTGCAGCCGCTCCCGAAACAGGGCATTACTGACGGCAGATTTGCTATTCATTTTGCAGGCCGCCCATGCTGTCGAAGTCCGAAGCTGCCGACCTCCTCGCACGCCTGCCGTTGTTTGGCGCGCTCGACGCCGCCGGGCGGGCTGCGGTCGCCCAAGAACTGCGCGAAGTGAACTTCGACGCTGGCCAGATCATCTTTTCGCGCGGCGACGCGGGCGCCGACTTGTACATCGTCGCCAAGGGCCGGGTGCGGTTGTCGGTGCTGACCGCCGATGGCAAGGAATTCTCGTTCGCTCACGCCGAAGCACCATCCGTATTTGGCGAACTTGCCGTGTTCGATGGCCGACCGCGCTCGGCGGATGCGACGGCCGTCGGCAAAGTTCAAGCCCTCTCGCTCTCGAAAGCCGCGTTTGGCCGATTGCTCGCCACCACTCCGGCCGTCGCGGAAGCGGCAATCCGCTTTCTCTCGGCCCGCTTGAGAGACGCCGACGAACAACTCGAAGCGATTGCGCTGCATCCCATTGAAGGGCGCCTCGCCCGCTTCTTCCTTGCCGCAGCCCGGCAAAAGGACCCGGCCGGCAAGGCGGAGCGCGTGACGCTGGCAATTCCCATTTCGCAAAGTGAACTTGCGCTACTCGTCGGCGCCAGCCGCCCGAAGGTCAATGCGGCGCTGGCGCTGCTTGAGGCCGAAGGCGCGATTGAGCGCAAAGGCCAGGAGGTTATTTGCGATATCGACGGCCTTAGCGCACTTGCCGGCATGGATTGAGCTGATGCCCTACCGCACGGCCCCGTCACCCGCTGTGCCACCCACGCGACGGCGCAAGATACTGGACTGGATCGCGGCGCCCGTCGCCCGCGCCTTTCGCGCCATCGCGCTTGCCGGCACCGCCGGATATCCGCCCGATACCGTGCGGCGCCTGAAAATTCTCAACGTCATTGCCGCGCTGATCGCGCTGACCAACTCGATCTATGCCTTGCAGCTGGCGATCACCGACTACGCGACGATGGAGCCCGTCGTCTGGCTTAACCTGGTGCTGGCTGCACTGGCGGCATCCGTTCCGTTCGCCCATCGCATCAACGACACAGCTGGCGGCCTTCTGCTGGTCGCCGCGGAATTGCTGGCGCTCTATGGTTTTACCGCCTACTTCGGCCGCTCCGGCGGAGCGCCGATGCAGTACGTGGTCGCGGCTGCAGCGCCGTTCGTCATCTTCGGCCTTGAGCGCTTGTGGCTGGTGATCGCCATTGTGGTGACGGCACTGACACTGCACCTTGCTGCCTGGTTTTCGTTCACGCGATCCAATGCGTTGCTGCACGTTGACCGGGCCATGCTCGATTCGCTTTACATGCAGGGCGCAATCACCACCTTCGGGTTGATCGCAGCATCCGTTTATTACGCCTTCAGCCTGGCCGAACGCGCTAAGGCTGAAACCGATACAGTGCTGCGCAACGTTCTGCCCGACAGCGTCGTCGAGCGGCTCAAATCCAACCCCGATGAAACCATCTTCGACGGCTTTGCGTCCGCCTCCATATTGTTTGCCGACATCACCGGCTTCGTTGGGCTTGCGCGCACGCTCGGCCCGGAAAAGACAGTTGCGCTGTTGAACCGTCTGGTCAGCAGCTTTGACGCGCTCGCCCAGCACCACGGCGTTGAAAAAATCAAAACCATCGGTGATGCCTACATGGTCGCGTCCGGCGTGCCGCTGCACCGCCCCGATCACTTAACGGCGCTGGCGTCTATGGCCCTTGATATGCTGGATGCTGCCAAAGCCGTCGCGGCCGATACCGGCCTGCCGCTCAACATCCGCATCGGCATGGCCTCCGGCCCGATGATGGCAGGCGTGATTGGTACGAAAAAATTCAGCTACGACGTGTGGGGTGATCCGGTCAATCTTGCGAGTCGTCTGGAAAGCGCCAGTGAGCCGGGACGGATTCTCGTTTGCCCATTGTGTTTCGACGCACTTGAGGGGCTCTTCAAATTGGAAAGCCGCGGCAGGATCGACGTCAAGGGCGTCGGTCAGCAGGAAGCCTGGTATCTGACCGCACGTCTGTAAGGCCGCGTCAGCCCTTCCAGTGCAACGCGCACAGCAGCGTGAACAGGCGGCGCGCGGTATCGGAATCCACCACGATCTTTGGCTGCAAACGATCACGCAAGACTGTGCTGCCTTCGTCGTGCAACCCGCGGCGGCTCACATCGATGGCCTGAATGCGGGCCGGCGGCGCGCTGCGAACAGCTTCGTAGTACGACTCGCAGACCATGAAATAGTCTTTCATGATCCGCTTCAGCGGCGTCAGCGGCAGCGCGTGCTGTGCGACATTGGGGCTATCGCCATTGCCGATGTTGAGCTGCAAGCGATCTTCGCCAATCGACAGATGCAGCGTGTAGGGGCCATGATCGAGGCCTTCGACCGCAAACGAATTGCCATCGATAATGTCGAAAATGGCCACTTCGCGCTCATGCTCGATATTGGCGTTGGCGCGGCCGAGCGACTTTTGATCGAGCGTGATCTCCGACAACCGGTCGCGGCTTTGTTCGGGGCTGGTTTCGAGCGTATCCATATCGCAGCTCAACCCTTGGTCTCAAGACGGATTTCAATCGAGCGGCGGTGCGCTTCTAAACCCTCGGCACGCGCCAAGGTCATGGCGGGTGCCGCCAACGCGGCAAGTGCCTGCCGGTCCAGTTTCAGAAGAGACGTGCGCTTCATGAAGTCCAGAACGCCAAGGCCCGACGAGAACCGGGCACTGCGCGCCGTCGGCAGCACGTGGTTGGAGCCCGCCACATAGTCGCCGATGGCTTCCGGCGTCTGAGAGCCGAGGAAAATCGCGCCGGCATTGCGGATGGCGTTCGACAAGTCTTCGGCGTTCGCGGTCGCAATTTCCAGATGCTCCGCGGCAATCCTGTCAGCCAGTGCGGGCGCCTCATCAAGCGACCGCAAAACGATTGTCGCACCAAACATCGACCAGCTTTCACCGGCGATATTTCCGCGCGACATAGTTTTCAGCTGGCGCATGACCGCATCTTCGACAGCGCGAGCGAAGGCCGCATCATCGGTCATCAGAATCGACTGGGCGGCCGTGTCGTGTTCGGCTTGCGCCAATAGATCAGCGGCGATCCATTCGGGATTGTTATGCTTATCAGCAATCACCAAAACTTCGGAGGGCCCGGCAATGCTATCGATGCCGACTGTGCCGAACACCTGCCGCTTGGCCGCGGCCACATAAGCGTTGCCCGGACCGACGATCTTGACGACGGGTTTGACGGTCTCAGTGCCATAGGCAAGCGCTGCCACGGCTTGCGCGCCACCGATCCGGTAGATCTCGGAGACGCCAGCCAGGTGGGCTGCAGCCAGCACCAGCGGATTAAGTTCGCCGCGCGGCGACGGCACCACCATGACGATGCGCGGCACGCCAGCAACCTTGGCCGGCACGGCATTCATCAGAACCGAGCTTGGATACGACGCGAGCCCGCCCGGCACATAGAGGCCAACAGATTCGACCGCCGTCCAGCGATGACCAAGCTCAACACCCAGCGCATCGGTGTAGCGATCATTCGTCGGGAGCTGCCGCTGATGATGATCGGCAATACGGTCGCGCGCGACTTCGAGAGCGGCCAGCGTTTCAGCCGAACAGCTCGCGACGGCAGCGTTGACTTCACCTGCGGTGACCGCAAGACCGAGCTTTTCGAGATCAACAGCATCGAACTTCTGCGACAGAGCGATCAGCGCCTTGTCGCCGTCCGCCTTCACAGCCGCGATGATTTCGGCAACGGCCAGACCGACCTGCACGGAACTCTCGCGCTTTTGCCCGAGCAGCTCGGTGAAGCTTGCGGCAAACGATGGATCGCTGGTTGTCAGACGCATAGGCATGGTGCGTATTACCCGGCAAGGGACGGTGCCGGCCCTTTCGCTATGAGACTTTATCGTCGGGGTGTGCGGGCGACCGCTTGGTCGACCACGCCGCGCCGAGATCTTTCATCTCGAATTCCAGACATTCGACTGTCAGGCGGATGGCCGCGCCGCCGGAAAATGTCAACGTGACATCGCCGTCTGGCGCATCCGGATCAGGCGACGGGGTAAAGGTAATGGCCAGCAGTGCCAAGGCGGCCCGGCGGTCTTTGAGGTTGATGCCGCTGACTTTAGCCGCCAGCACCCGCTCAAACCGCAACCCCGTCCGGCGGCGCTCTAAGCCCGCGCCGTTTGCGCTGCCGGTTTTGACCGGTTTTTTCGCCGCAGCCAGCGCTTTGTCCCAATCAAACCGGTTGGCGACGGCGGCAAAGCGCTTTTCCTTGGGCAGATAGGCCATGTCGGCGACGCGCAGCACTGCGTCCTGCAAATGGGCGGAGATCACGCGCAAATCGTCGGCATCAAGCGCGATCAGCTTCAGGTCTGGCATCGGACGGCCGGCTCTCCTCAGGCGCTGTTCGATCGAACAGGCATGATGACTGATACCGGCCCGGGCGCTGTCGCGCAATACGCGAGGCTCAACCTTTGCGCTTGCCCACGTCTGGGCCACCCACCCATTGCGCCCGCTCGGCTTCAAGCAGCTCGAGGCGCGCCGCCATATCCTTGCGTGACCGCTCAAAGCGCGACTCCAGCATCGGCTTGCTGCACACCCGCCAAATGAGATAGCCGGTCAACGCGCCAAGCAGGAAGGCGAGCAGCAGATACCACCAGACCTGGGACAGAATATACATCGCGGCGAGCTCCTGATGGACCTTATTGAGATTTTGATGGGCGGATAGCGACGCCGAAATCGACGCGCCGGTTCAACCGGTAAGCCGCCTTCGTATTGGCGGGATCGAACGGCCGCTCGCCTGCGTATCCGGTGGCCGTCACCCGCGCTTCAGCAACGTCACGGTCGATCAGCGCATCGCGAACGGCTTGAGCGCGCTCTTGCGATAGAGTTTGATTGAAGGCGGCACGGCCTCTCCGGTCGGTATGGCCGCCAATCGCAATGGTGTGCGCCGGGCAGCTGAGCGCCAGGCCAGCCAACGAATCCAGGAAATCCGCATACGTGTCGGCGACAATGGCTGAACTGCCGGTGAAGCGGATCGTATCGCTTTGCAAGACGCGGGAAAATTCACTGTTGCACTGCTCAGGTGCAAGCGCTGCAATCGCAGCCGCGGGAGCGGGCGGCGCACCAGGCTCCTTGGGCGGCACCAACGGGGCGGGCGTGAGTGCCGCACCAAAATCAACGCGCCGGTTCAGCCGGTATGCAGCCCGCGTATTGGCTGGATCGAACGGGCGTTGCGCGCCATAGCCTTCGGCTTTGAGGCGATGCACTTCAATGCCGCGCGCGACCAGCGCTTTACGCACAGCCAGGGCGCGCTGCAAAGACATGGCTTGATTAAATGCGGCAACGCCTGTGCGGTCAGAATGACCACCAATCGCCAGCGAGTAACTACCACAGCGTTTGGCAACCGCCCCGATCCGATCTAGCGATTGCAACGCCGCTTGGTCGAGCCGCGCCGATTTGAAGGAAAACTTGACGGTCGCTTGCCGGAAAGCATCGCTGAAATCACCGGCACAGTTGAGGTCCGGCGCCGCTAGTGGAGACGCAGATGGCGCCACCGGGACGAGTGACGGTGTCACCGGCGGTGGCGCCGGTGCGGTTGCAGCGGCGGTGGCGGTTGCTTTGGCCGCATCAGCTTTGCGGGCCGCTTCGACGGCGGCGCGTTCCGCCTGTGCCTCAAGTTCAAGACGCTTTTGCTCGTCCGCCTTGCGCTGTGCCGCCAAATCTTCTGCCAGCCGCTTTTCATCGTCGACGCGCTGCAGCTCAAGTGCCTTGGCCGCGGCTTCCTCGTCTGCCTTGCGTTTGGCTTCAGCCTCACGCCGGACTTCTTCTAACGCGCGGGCCTTGGCGGCCGCCTCATCTGCTTTGCGTTTGGCTTCCTCGGCCGCCCGCGCCTCCTCGGCCCGCAGCTCCTCCAGCGCCTTGGCCTTGGCCTTGGCAGTGGCCTCATCAGCTTTGCGTTTGGCTTCAGCGGCGAGCCGCAATTCCTCTTCTGCCCTGGCTTTCGCAGCGGCCTCGTCGGCCTTGGCCTTCGCTGCAGCCTCTTCAGCTTTGCGTTTGGTTTCTATCGCAACCCGCGATTCTTCAGCGGCTTTTGCCTTCGCAGCTGCCTGATCCGCCTTGCGTTTGGCTTCAGCTTCGAGCCGGACTGCTTCCTCCGCTTTCAATCGGGCTTTGGCCGCCGCTTCGTCTGCTTTGCGCTGAGCGTCCGCTGCGAGCCGCAGATCCTCGGATTTCTTTACAGCCGCCACCTCCGGCGCAACCTTCTCTACCGGCACGCCTTGCGCAGAGGCCGCCACTGCGTCAGGGCTGGCAATGTCATTCTGCAGATAGGCGACAACGCCGGGCAAACCGACCATCGGCGCCAACACCTGTTTGGCCTTTTCAAATCCTGCGGCGCGCGCTGCGGCATCTGGGGCCGTGCCCGTTACCCGGCCAACGTGATTTTCAATGCTTAGTTTGGCCCACGGATATCCCGCATCCGCCAGCTGTTGCGTGCCATGAGTTTCAGCCTGCGCAACGAGCACGAGCGGCGATGACAGCGGCGACTTGTAATTCATGTGCCAACCGGCCACCGCCAACGGCACTAGGCCCAACACCAGAGCCATCGCTGAACAGGCGCGGCAGCGCCGGCGCAAACCATTCTCATCAAGATCCGGTTGCCCCGCCCGCTCAAGTGCTGCGGCGAAATTGCCGGCGTGACGCCCGGCCAACAGCCAGTAGAGCCATCCGCTAAACAGCCCCGTGCCCATCAATGCTGCAAAAGTGCGCGGCGATTTGAAAGCCGTTTGAAGGTCGCCGGGAACCGCCGTCAGTGTCAGATATCCAATCGCCGCCAGCAGAGCGCCGGCAAACATCCAGAAGGCGAGGCCGCGCACGCGGCGCGCTTCAGCAAGCAGGATGGCTGTCAAAGCGCCCGGCAATATGAACGCTGCAATCGGCATGGCTGTGCGCATCAAATGCCAGATCGGCCGCTCGCCCGCGTCTAGCGGCGCAAAAGGCAGGCCGGCAATCTTTGCCAGGGCAGCCGCGCCCAAAATCGCGATCACCAAGCCGGTTACAATGGCCCAAACACTTCGACGCATTACCGCTTCCCCCCGAACCGGAGGCTGTCCGGCAAGGGCTATAAAGCAGCAAAAGGCCGCCAACCCAAGGGGGATTTAGCAAAAACCCAAAAAGGACAATACATTTGTCCTGTCGTGAGATAGGCCACCGGACTTAGCAAACGGCCTGAAGATCAACCGGTGCTGATCCGCTCGATCGCTGCACCACAGCCGGTCAACTTGCGCTCCAGCTGCTCAAACCCGCGGTCCAAGTGGTAGACGCGATTGATCGTGGTCGTACCTTCAGCCATCAGGCCGGCAATCACCAGCGACACGGACGCCCGCAGATCGGTGGCCATCACCGGTGCGCCGGTCAGCGTTTTGACGCCCTTGATCGAGGCGGTATCGCCATGCAGATGGATTTCAGCACCAAGCCGGGCGAGTTCCTGAACGTGCATGAAGCGGTTTTCGAAAATCGTCTCGCGGATGACGCTGGTGCCAGCCGCCCGTGTCAGCAACGCCATCAACTGAGCCTGCAAATCGGTGGGGAAGCCGGGGAAGGGCTGGGTCTCGACATCGACCGGCTGAATGCTGCCGCCGTTGCGGACCACGCGGATGCCCTTGTCCGTCTCAGTGACCGTTGCGCCGGTCTGCGCCAGAACGTCGAGCGCATTCTTCAAGTGCACGGCGCGCGCGCCTTCAAGCAGCACATCGCCGCCCGTCGCGGCAACGGCAAACGCAAATGTGCCTGCTTCGATGCGGTCGGGCACGACTGAATGGATCGCGCCATCAAGCCGGTCACGGCCTTGAATGCGCAGCGTTGAGGTTCCTATGCCCTCGATCTGGACGCCCATTTTGACGAGACATTCGGCGACGTCGCTGATTTCCGGTTCACGCGCGGCGCCTTCAATCACCGTCTCGCCCTTGGCGAGGGCTGCGGCCAGCAACACCTGATGTGTCGCGCCGACCGACACTTTCGGAAACACAATGTGCGCGCCGTGCAGTCCCTTCGGCGCCTTGGCGTGCACGTATCCGTTTTCGATTTCGATTTCCGCGCCAAGCGCTTTGAGGCCGGTCAAATGCATATCAACAGGCCGCGTGCCAATGGCGCAACCGCCCGGCAACGACACTTTGGCCTGGCGCATGCGCGCGACCAGTGGCCCGAGCACCCAGAAGCTGGCGCGCATGCGCGACACCATTTCATAAGGCGCCGTCGTATCGACGATATCGCGCGCCGTCAGATGCACAGTTTCGCCAAGGTGGATGGCGGTGCCCTGACGTTTGCCGTCAACCGCCAGATCGACGCCGTGATTGCGCAAAATGCGCATCAACAGATTGACATCGGCGAGGTTCGGCACATTCTTCAGCGTCAGCCGGTCTGCGGTCAATAGTGACGCGATCAGCAAAGGCAGCGCCGCGTTCTTGGCGCCCGAAACCGGGATCGTGCCGACCAAACGATTGCCGCCGGTGATTTGAATGCGATCCATGCTTGAAAGGCGCCCGATTTAGAGGAGCCCCAGCGTTGAGGCCCGATTGATAAGTTGGTCAGGGAAACCGAGTTGCTGATGCGATGCTTAAACGCTTTGTGCGGCCTCGATTCGATACCGCTGAGCGCTTGAATAGGCGCTTCGGCGCACCCGCATCAAGGGGGCAAAGCCGCCGCACAGTAACCCGAACCCCGTCCTTCAAGTAGTAAGTAGCACTCCGCCGTTGCAAAGCCCGGACCAATTCACGGATCTTTAGCCTCACTGGCCGGGTCTTCAGGGGGCGCTGATGATGTCCGGCCGCGCGCCGCGGCTTTTCGTCTTTTCAGATTGGCGCGCAATTGTTCGGCCAGCCGCAAAGCGCGGGCATCCTGACGCCGGGTGGCGTCGGCTTTCGGCCCGCTATTGCTGCCGTCCATGGCCATGTTCCTCAGTGACCCGCCGCCAAACCCAGTCAGCCCTCTGCAACGCAAATACCGGAGCCCCGCTGGCCAATCGGACATCGGCCAACAATCCGCCGCTTATGGCAGTGTCGGCCCTGACTGCGCAACAGGCAACCCAGTTGGTCAGCCCGAGTGCTTTCCGGAAATGCCCATCCCTGAGAAGACGAAGCCCGGCAAGTCCGGGATGGGAGCCGGTCTGCCGTGAAACGACGCACGTCAAACCGGTGCGCTTAGACCAGCAAGCCCGTTTCAGCAGGCTTGGGACTGGCCATCATTTGAGAGTTCGACCCCATCGGGCCGCCACAGATTTTCCGCCAGCCGTTCCCCGTGTAAACTTGATGGCGGAGAAGTCCGGTGTCAGTCGCATGGGTTCGGCGCTTGTGTTGCTTCGGCAGCACGACTGATGCCCGAAAATTGCTCATGACAGCGGCAACCGTATATGCTGCTTCTATCCGCATCCTCTGACCTTGATCTGACATCGCCCGAACACCATTTGGACAAAATGATAATCCTCCGCCCGTTCCTTGTTGGCCTCGCTCTATTATTGGCTGTGGCCGTGGCCGCCGCCCCCGCTGCAGCCCAGACCGCACCTGCGTCAGCGGGCCCCCCGCCACCGCCTGTGACGGTCTCGGCGCCGCTATCCAAACGCATCAAGTCCTGGGACGAATATTCTGGGCGCTTTGAAGCGGTGGCCCGTGTTGAGGTCCGCCCGCGCGTTGCAGGCTTCATTGAACAGGTGCATTTCAAAGATGGTTCGCTGATCAAGGCCGGCGATTTGCTGTTTACGCTCGATAAGCGGCCGTTCGCGATTGCGGTCGAAAGCGCCAAGGCCGACGTGGCACGCCAGGAATCTCAAGTGCTGCTGACTGAGGCCGATGTCGAACGCGCCGAGCCGCTCGCTAAATCTAAGGTCATGAGCGAGCAGGTGTTCGACCAGCGCAAAGCCAGCTTATCGGGTGCACAGGCCCAATTGGCCGCCGCCAAGGCCGCGCTTAAATCGGCCGAACTCAATCTTGAATGGACCGAAGTGCGCGCGGCAATTGCGGGCCGCATTTCCGACAAGAAAGTCGATGCCGGCAATCTCGTCGCCGGTGGGCCGTCAGGTGCGACGCTGCTGGCGACAATCGTCTCTCTCGACCCAATCCATTTTGTGTTCGACGTCGCTGAAGCCGACTATCTGCGTTACGCGCGGCTGAATATATCTGGCGAACGGCCCTCATCGCGCGAGACGCAAAATCCGGTTCGCGTGCGCCTTGCCGACGAAGCCGCCTGGACCCACGACGGCACTATGAATTTCGTCGATAACGCCCTGAACGAACGCTCAGGAACCTTGCGGGCCCGCGCCGTGTTCGACAACAAGAACGGTCTGCTAACGCCCGGCGTGTTCGCCCGCCTGCAATTGTTCGGTGGTGAGACAGACGCATTTCTCGTACCCGACGAGGCGATTGTCTCCGATCAGGCCCGCAAGATCGTATTCACTGTCGGCGACGACAGCGTTGTGAAAGCGACGCCGGTAACGCTTGGCGCGATATCGGACGGCCTGCGCGTGATCAAGGACGGCCTCAAGCCAGAGGACCGCGTCGTCATCCAGGGGCTTGCCAATCCGATGGTTCGCCCGGGAGCCAAGGTCACGCCAACTGCCGGCAGCATCGCGGCGGCCAGCGCGCAAAAGTAACTTTTGGCCCGCCCAACCGCCGATTGAACCAGACGCCGATTGAGAATGCCGCCCAAGCGGACACTGTTTGAAAGCACAGCATCATGCGATTTTCGCACTTCTTCGTCGACCGGCCGATTTTCGCGACGGTGCTGTCGCTGCTGATCGTGATTGTTGGCACCATCGCTCAGATGGCGCTGCCGATTGCCGAATACCCCGAGATCGCGCCGCCGACCGTCAACGTCCGGACCACGTATCCGGGCGCCTCCGCCAAGGTTGTGGCCGATACAGTTGCAACGCCATTGGAGCAGGAAATTAACGGCGTCGACAACATGCTTTATGTGTCGTCGCAGTCGACCGGCGACGGCCAGTTGTCGATCAACGTCGTGTTCAAGCCCGGCACGAATGTCGATCAAGCGCAGGTGTTGGTGCAGAACCGCGTTTCGGTTGCAGAACCGCGGCTGCCGGAGGATGTGCGCCGCATCGGCGTCGTTGTGCGCAAGGCATCTCCCGACCTGATGATGGTCGTACACATGACCTCGCCCGACGGCACGCGCGACCAACAATACGTGTCGAACTACGCGACACTCTACGTCAAAGACGTGCTGACCCGTGTTGACGGCGTCGGCAATGTCAACGTGTTCGGCGCCCGCGATTTTGCGATGCGCGTTTGGCTAGATCCAGCCAAACTTGCCTCCCGCAATCTGGCGGCAAGCGATGTCGTGGCGGCGCTGCGCTCGGCCAACCTTCAAGTCGCTGCCGGATCGATCAACCAGCCACCGGCCAAATCCGATAACGCGTTCCAGCTGTCGGTCACAACGCTTGGCCGCCTGACATCGACCGAGCAGTTCGAAGATATCGTGGTGCGCGCCGAAAGCGATGGCTCGACCGTCCGCCTGCGCGATGTTGCGCGCATTGAACTTGGCGCCCAGGATTATCTGGTCAACGCCTACCTCAACAACAAATTTGCAACCGGCATCGGCATTTATCAGCGCCCCGGCTCGAACGCGCTTTCGACAGCCAACGCCATCAAGGCGGCTATGGAGAACCTGAAGAGGGATTTCCCTCCCGGCGTCGGCTACACCATTGTCTACAATCCGACCGATTTCATCAAATCGTCGGTGGAAGCGGTGGTGATCACACTGTTTGAAGCGGTCGCCCTCGTCGTGCTGGTCGTGCTGCTGTTTCTGCAGACGTGGCGTGCGGCCGTTATTCCGATTGTTGCGATCCCGGTATCGCTGATCGGCACGTTCGCCGTCATGAGCGCGGTTGGCATTACGTTCAACACGCTGTCGCTGTTCGGACTGGTTTTGGCCATCGGCATCGTCGTCGATGACGCGATTGTTGTGGTCGAGAATGTCGAGCGCTGCCTGCGCGAAGGCATGAGCCCGAGGGAGGCGGCCCACAAGACAATGGATGAAGTCGGCAGCGCCGTGCTCGCCATCAGTCTCGTGCTGATCGCGGTGTTTATCCCAACGGCCTTCATCACCGGCCTGCAAGGCACATTCTACCGGCAGTTTGCAATCACCATCGCGGCGGCGACGGCAATCTCGGCATTCATCTCGTTGACCCTATCGCCGGCACTTGCCGCCTTGCTGTTAAAGCCGCATCAAAACCACGATGAAAAGCACGGTGTTCTGCACGCGCTCGGCGCGCCGCTGCGCTGGTTCTTCCGCGGCTTCAACCGCGCGTTCGACCGGCTGTCGGCTGGCTATGGGTGGCTGACAGGAAAGCTGATCCGCCTCGGCACGATTATGCTGATCGTCTATGGCGGGCTTCTTGGCCTGACCTGGAACCGCGTTCAGTCGACCCCCACCGGATTTATTCCGCAACTCGACCGCACCTATTTCATCATCGCATTTCAACTCCCGCCCGGCTCGACATTGAACCGCACCGACGCCGTGGTGCGCAAGGCGAGCGACATCCTGCGCCAGCACCCGGGCGTGTTCGCAACCGTGCAGTTCGTCGGGCTCGATGGCGCCACCTTCACCAATGCGCCTAACGCCGGCGTGATCTTTCTACGCGTCAAAACCTTCGAAGAACGGGCCGCGCTTGGGCTAACCAAGGATAAAATCCTGAGAGACGTGCGCGCCGAGATGGCCAAACTCGGCGACGCGTTCGCAATTGTGATTGAACCGCCGTCCGTGCCTGGCATCGGCACTGGCGGCGGCATCAAAGGCTTCGTGCAAGACAAGGCAGGCCGTGGCTTGCAGCCGCTTGAGGCGGCAACGTTCGCGGCCGTCGGCGCGGCTAACCAGACGCCCGGCATCGCCCAGGCCTTTTCGCTGTTCAACACGCGCACGCCGCAGGTGTTTGCCGATATTGATCGCGTGAAAGCCGAAAAGCTCGGTGTGCCCATTTCCCGCGTGTTCGAAACGCTATCGGTTTACATGGGCTCGACCTACGTTAACGACTTCAATCTGCTGGGCCGCACCTACCGCGTGACCGCGCAAGCCGATAACCCCTACCGGCTTGAGGTGCGCGATGTTGCCAACCTCAAGACCAAGAACACCGATGGCGATATGGTGCCGGTTGGATCGGTCGCGACCTTCAAGAACATCACCGACGCCTATCGCGTGCCGCGCTACAATCTTTATCCGGCTGCCGAGCTGCAGGTGGCGATGAAGCCCGGCGTCTCGACCGGCGACGGCATCAAGGCCATCGAAGCCATTGCCGCCGCCAAACTGCCATCGGGCTTTGGCTTTGAGTGGACCGAAATCGCGCTCCAACAAAAACTTGGTGGCAACACCGCCATGCTCGCGTTCGGCCTCGCGGTCGTGTTCGTGTTCCTATTGCTCGCAGCACTCTATGAAAGCTGGCTGCTGCCACTGGCCGTCATTCTGATCGTGCCGATGTGCATCCTGGCGGCGATCATCGGCGTCAACATCCGCGGCTTTGACCGAAATATCCTGGTTGAGATCGGACTTGTGGTGCTGGTCGGCCTTGCCGCCAAGAACGCCATTTTGATTGTTGAGTTTGCCAAGCAGGCCGAGGAGCAACAAGGCATGAACCGCTTTGACGCGGCCATTGAAGCGGCGCGCACGCGATTGCGGCCAATCATCATGACGTCGCTCGCCTTCATCCTCGGTGTGCTGCCGTTGGTCTACGCAACCGGGGGCGGGAGCGGAAATGCGCCAATCGCTCGGAACAGCCGTGTTTGCCGGCATGATCGGCGTGACGCTGTTCGGGTTGATCTTCACGCCGCTGTTCTATGTTCTGGTGCGTGGCGTCTCGGAGTGGCGATCAAAGAAGCCGCAGGACCCGCCTCCAGCTGCCGCATCCGCTTAACCGCGTTCAGGGCTCGCAGTGACAGACCGCACGCGCTATGGTCTAACCCGCGCCACCAGAATAAACAGAGAAACGCCGCGCCCATGACCAACTCGCCAAAGAAGCCGACCCGCGCCGAAGTCGAAGCCGCGGTCAAAACCATCATCCGCTGGACCGGCGACGATCCCGCGCGCGATGGCCTGAAGGAAACACCGGCCCGCGTCACGCGCGCGTTTGAAGAATTTTTCAAAGGCTACGGCGAAGACCCCGAGGCGATCCTGCAAAAGACCTTCGAAGAAATCGAAGGTTATGACGAAATGATCGTGCTGCGCGGCATCCGGTTCGAAAGCCATTGCGAGCATCACATGGCGCCGATCATCGGCCGCGCTTGGGTCGCGTATATTCCGCGTGGCAGGGTCGTCGGAATTTCGAAACTGGCCCGCGTTGTCGATGCCTACGCCAAGCGATTGCAGATCCAGGAAAAGATGACGGCGCAAATCGCTAACATCATTCACAAGGTTCTCGACCCCGAAGGCGTCGCGGTCGTCATCAAGGCCGAACATCACTGCATGACCACGCGCGGCGTGCATAAGCACGGCACCGACATGGTCACCAGCCGCATGCTCGGCGTGTTCCGCGACAGCGCCATCACGCGCCAGGAATTCCTGTCGATTGTCACCGAAGATCAGCGCAACGGCTAAATAGCTTCAGGGTATTTGACGTCCGCGAGATAGAGCCCTGCCGGCGGCGCAACCGTGCCGCAGGCTGTGCGGTCACGCGCGGCAAGCGCCGACACCAGATCCGCTTTGCTCCATTTGCCTTCGCCAACGTGCTTCAAACTGCCAACCATCGAGCGCACCTGGTTGTGCAGAAACGAGCGCGCCACAACAGTGCAGTGAATCTCATCGCCGGCGCGCACAACATCAAACTGTTCGAGTGTTTTGACCGGCGATGCCGATTGACACTGAGTGGCCCGGAAAGTCGTAAAATCATGATGGCCTATGAGCACGCGGGCGGCGTCCGCCATCGCAGCGCAATCGAGCGCGCTGGTCATCCACCAGACGCGATTGCGTTCCAATATAGGCGGCGCGCGGCGCGTCAGAATGCGGTAGAGATAGCGCCGCTCAACCGCGCTGAATCGGGCGTCAAAGGTATCTGGCACGGCGGCACACGACAAAACGGCGACAGGGTGCGGGCGCAGATGAAAATTCATGGCGTCCTGCACGCGCGACGGCTGCCATTCCCGGCTCAAATCGAAATGCGCAACCTGATGCAGCGCATGCACGCCAGCGTCCGTCCGCCCTGCGCCGCGCACGCCAACGCGATCGCCTGAGAATTTATGGATTGCAGCTTCAAGCGCGCCTTGCACGGAGACGCCTTCGGCTTGGCGTTGCCAGCCGACAAACGGCGTGCCGTCATATTCAAGAACAATCGAGAAGCGGGGCATGCGTGCAGCTCAGCGGCGATAAGGGACTGCGGATCTCTAGTCCCTGCCCCGCCGCAGAGCAACGCCGTTGCGCGTCATGTCGCGAGCCGCGCGCTGATCAGTGATGACCGCCGTGGCCGCTATGTCCACCACTGCGGCCAACGCCGTACCCAGCGCCCCGGGCAGCGCCCCGGCCAACGCCATGACCGCCAATCGCAAAGCCCGGACCATAAAAGCCGGCGCGGCCGCTATAGCTGGTGCTGCCGGACGATGCGCCGCCTTCATTGTAGTTGTAGTTGCGAATGGTGCGGTTTTCGTAGACGTTGGTTTCGTTGAAACCGAGCGACAGCGGCGTGGCGTTGCCTGGATTGATGATCACGTGGCGCTCCGGCGGCAATGGCCGGATGACGCGAACGCCTTCTTCGAGCGTGACAACGGCACCGTAGAACGGGCGCGGCTCTATGCGCGTGGTGTAGGCTTCGGCGCTCACGGCAGAGCTTGCAGCAACTGCAAAGGCAGCAGCCGAGAGCGTCAGGACAGCAGAGGTTTTGAACATGGGTGGCGATCCTCGATATCAAAAAATCAGAGGCCCCATCCTAGCCGTGCACGCCCGGTTGCTACAGCACTTTGTGCGATATGCTTAACGCCCGAGTGCAGACGCTGGCTCAGGCGAGTTTATCGCCGGGCGCAATTTTGAAGCCGCGCAAAAATTCGTCGGCCGTGACCGGCTTCTTGCCGGCGCGCTGCACTTCAATCAGCCGCACCGCGCCCGGCCCGCAGGCAATCGTCAGATGATTGTCGAGCACGTGGCCCGGGGGCACGTGGCCCGGGGGCATGTGACCAGGCACGCCGCTGCCGGAGACCGTGACCGCATTCAACACCTTGATGCGCTCGGACTTGCCGCCATGCGCCGTCTCAAACCATGCGCCTGGAAACGGTGACAGCCCGCGAATATGATTGGCGACTGCCGACGCATCGCGCGTGAAATCAATGCGCGCTTCACTCTTGTCGATTTTGGCCGCGTAAGTAACGCCGTCGCTGCTTTGCGGCGTTGCGACCAGGGTTCCGGCCTCCAGGTGCGCAAGCGCTTCGACCATCACCGCAGCACCGGCGGCCGATAACGCGTCATGCAGCATACCTGCGGTCATGGCCTCAGTGATCGCCACCTCGCGCGCGAGACACACCGGGCCTGTATCTAATCCGCGCTCCATCTGCATGACCATGACAGCCGTCTCAGCATCACCCGCCATGATCGCCCGTTGAATGGGCGCCGCCCCCCGCCAACGCGGCAGCTTTGACGCGTGAACATTGAAACAGCCAAAGCGCGGCGCCGACAACACCGCTTGCGGCAGGATCAGCCCATAGGCGACGACAACCGCCGCATCGGCATTGAGCGCTGAAAACGCGGCCCGGTCTGCCTCGTCCTTGAAGTTCAGCGGCGTGCGGACGTCCAAGCCCTTCGACAGCGCAAAGCGATGCACAGGCGACGGCTGTTCGGCCATGCCACGTCCGGCGGGCCGCGGCGGCTGGCTGTAAACCGCGGCGATGTCGTGGCCGGCCGTCAGCAGCGCATCAAGCACGGATACGGAGAATTCCGGAGTGCCCATGAAGATCAGGCGCAGCGCCATCGGGTCACCTTTGCGGGCTTAGCGCTTTAACGCAGTTAGCGCGACATCTTCTTGAATTTGCGGATGATGATATCGCGCTTCAGCCGCGAGAGGAAATCGATGATCAACTGGCCATCGAGGTGATCCAGCTCATGCTGGATCGCGGTTGCGAGCAAGCCACCGGCCGCCAGCTCTTGCTGTTTACCAAGGCGATCGATGTAGCGGACCGTCACCGTTTCCGGCCGTTCGATTTCAACGCGCACGTCAGGGATCGACAGGCAGCCCTCTTCGTAGGGCCGCGTCGTCGAACCAATGGCGATGATTTCCGGGTTGGCCATGACCAGCGGCTGGCGCGGCTCACCCTCATCCGCCGCGTCGATCACCACGATGCGCTTGGGCACACCAACCTGAATCGCCGCCAAGCCAATGCCAGGTGCGTCGTACATCGTCTCAAGCATGTCATCCATCAGGCGGACGACTGCGGTGTCAATGCTCTCAACCGGGTCTGAAATTTTGCGCAGCACCGGGTCGGGCAGAGTTATGATAGGTAATACAGCCATAGCGATCACATATGGAACGCGTGGCTTTTGGTCAATCGGGCTGTGACAGCTTGGCGTCAATCGTGCCTAAATCCGGCAACCGCCAGCCCACGGCCGGCCTTGGCGACGAGGCGGATTTCGTGGTCTTCGTCAAAGCCGCAACCGGTGATGGCGATGCCCCGCCCTGAGCCCGCCTCACCGCCCGGCACCGCGCCAATCAGCAGTTCAACGGGGGCTGCCCCATTGCGGCGCACCGCGAAGCTTCCGCCATCGCACGCCGCCGAACAGCGCGCGACATCGTTTTGCCAAGCGCCGCATTGGCCGCGCCCTCCGGTATAAAGGCGGCCGTCCGCAACAATAAACAACCGGACCGTAAAGTGCGCGGCGCCCGCTGCGGCACCAGCGCCTTCCGGCGCTGCAAGCGCCGCTTGGGCATCGCCGCCCGATTTGGCGACAAACATTGCGGCGTCGCTGACGGCATGACGCTTGGCGGCCGACGTTTGGCTGTCAGTCACCTCAACTTCGAACTGAACCAAGGCGCTCGCGGAGGAAGGTGTTAACTCAATTGCCGCTTTTGGCGCGCGCGTGCGGGGAGCCGCGGCGGCCGACGGCAGCGCGATGCCGGCGACAGCTGCAAAAATAAACACGGTGCGATACGTCACTGCGCAGCGTTGCAAGTCAAGCGCCGCAATTGGGCGGGCGAAGCGCGCGATAGGTTGACCCGGCGCCGCTCGCATCGCTCAATGCAGTGTCCGTGTTGGCGCGACCCAGGTCGCCGCTCGGGCCTTCTCGAGCGCCCGCAAATCCTTGTCGGGGCGGTATCCTTCGACGGTGCGCATGAGTACCGCGTGCATCGCATCGACGTCGCGGCTGGCAATTGCCGCGCGAAGCAGCGCGAGTTCGCGGCGCAGCTCTTCCGGCGTCAGCATCGGCTCGTCGGAGCGCAGTATGCGGCTATGTTCGGTTCCGGTCGTCGCGCCGCCGATCAGCAATTCTTCGAAGGCTTTTTCACCGGGCCGAAGCCCCGTATAGACAATTTCGATATCGCCTTGCGGGTGGGCTGCATCGCGCACTTCAAGGCCCGTCAGGCGGACCATCAGGCGCGCCAGATCGTCGATTTTGACCGGCTCGCCCATGTCGAGCACGAACACTTCGCCGCCCTTGGC
The DNA here is from genome assembly GCA_013141015.1 of Hyphomicrobium sp. Classification (GTDB taxonomy): domain Bacteria; phylum Pseudomonadota; class Alphaproteobacteria; order Rhizobiales; family Hyphomicrobiaceae; genus Hyphomicrobium_B. The sequence goes on from JABFRT010000004.1 coordinate 121,127, forward strand.
CATGGCGCCGGCCTGAATGACCAACTCCGCCGCCTCCGGAATCGACATGAAGTATCGTATCACTTCCGGATCGGTTACGGTGACCGGACCGCCCGCTTTAATCTGGCGGCGGAAGCGGCCGACAACGGAACCCGAACTGTCGAGCACATTGCCAAAGCGCACGAGCGTGAAAATGGTCGAAGGATTTTGCGACGCACGGGCCTGCAACACAAGCTCAGCCAAGCGCTTGCTGGCACCCATCACATTGGTCGGCCGCACGGCTTTATCCGTTGAGATCAGAACGACGCGTTCGACACCGTGGGCCAAAGCCGCATCGGCAACGATCTCGGTGCCAAATACATTATTGGTCAGCCCGACGCCTGGATTGTACTCGACCATCGGCACATGTTTGTAAGCCGCGGCGTGAAAAATGGTTTGTACGCCGTAACGCGTGATCGTTTCCGACACTACCTCAGCGTCAAGCACCGAGCCGAGCACCGCGATGATTTCCGGCCGCTGCGCCTCGGGCATCAAGGCGGACGTCTCGCGGGTTTCCATTTCGATTTCAAACAGCGCCAGCTCTGAGAGGTCGAGCAGGACGATGCGCGCCGGCTTTTGACGCAACACCTGGCGGACAAGCTCTGAGCCGACTGAACCGCCGGCACCGGTGACGAGGATGCTTTTTTCCGTGGTGCTGCGCGACAGCAAAGCGGCAATCGGCGGCACGCTATTGCGGCCAAGCAAGTCCGCGACGTCCAACGGCCGCAGATCTGTCACGGCAACACGGCCGGCTGCGATGTCGTCGAGCGACGGCATGACGTTGACCGCCACCGGATGATGCTCAAGCTCTTGCAGCACCAAGCGGCGCAGATGCCGCTGGGTTGACGGGATCGCAAGCAGGATTTCCTTGACGTCGAAGCGGGTGATGGCGCGGCCAAGCTTTTCGGGCCGGTAGACCTTGATGCCGCTGACGTACTGCCCCCACAGCGTCGGCGACGCATCGCAGAAACCGATCACGTCACGGCCCGGCAAACGCGAGAGCGCGCGGGCCAATTCGATGCCGGCAGGGCCCGCCCCGTAAATGATGACGCCGTGCCGCTCTTTATTGGCGTCAAAGCGGGGCAGCGTGATGCCCGAGGTTTTTAGCAGCCAGCCAATGGTGTGGCGCGAGGCCATTATCGCCGCGGCGGCCGATAAACCGTACGTAATGATGACCGAGCGCGGTACGCCAAGCTGGCCGGACATGAAAACAATCAGCGACCAGACCAGCACAGCAATGGCTGTTGCACCAATGATCCGCGTATGGCCGCGCGAACCAAGATAACGCGTGACCAGCCGGTAAAGGCCAGCATAGGCAAACGAAATGATGGTGATGACAGGCGCCGCCAGCAGTAACACGCCAGTCGCTGTTTCTTCAGGCCAATAGAGCACACCATAGCGCAGCGATACGCTGGACCAGAGAACTAAACTGAGTGTCAGAAAATCGAGCAGCACCAGCAGCGCACGCTTCTTATGGCGCGGCAGATCCAACAGATCCTGCCGCAGCGATGGCAATGCCAACCAGCTGATGAATTTATTTGACAAGTACCCGCCTACGACCCGTCTACCAACCTCGGAATTCAAATCCGGCGATCCGTCCGCCGCCGCAGCAAAATTGATCCGATATGCTCACATTGTTACTCCAGGTTCACGCTCTGACCAAGGCAGAAAACGACAGAATCAGATTCGCTTAGGACGAGCGTCGCATAAAGGCCATCCGCTTATCCCCAGCGGTACTGTTGCGAACCGATGCGGCCGATTAACTGATACCCAATCGCCACAGCCACAACGCCGAAAACCACGCCACCAATCATGTTTCCGGCCAGCACACCCTCGGCGCCGGCCAGCGAAGCGCCAACCATCACAAACGGAACGGTGCCCAGCGTCGCCCGGCCCCAGTTGAGTGCGGTGGAGACATGTGCCCGGCCGAGGGTATTAAATACAGCGTTCGCAATAAATAAAGCGCCAAGAAACACAAACAGCGGCGATAGCCAGCCGCAGAAGTAGACGATCAGTGCGCGCGCATCGCCGGTGGCCTTGAAGGCATTGGCGAGTGTCTCCGCGAAAAGCGCCAACACGGCCCAAGCAAGGGCTGTGAAGATGGCCATGACCACAAGGGATAGTGTCAACACTTGGCGCATGCGCTCCGGCTGGCGCGCGCCGTAGTTCTGGCCGAGGATGGGCCCAACCGAGCCCGACAGCGCATAGATCGCGCCGAATGCGACGGGAATTATTCTGCCGATGATCGCCCATCCGGCAACCGCGCCGTCGCCGAACACCGCCAGCGCTGCTGTGACGTATGCGTTACCGGCCGGCGTCGCGACATTGGTCAGCACGGCGGGGATTGCGATTCTTGCGAAGTCCGGCGCGTCGGTTGCGAGTGTCGCCATCTTCGGACGGCTCATCAGATTGTGAACGCCGATCACTCCGTAGAAACCGATGCCCATCACGACGATGCGCGCCAAGGCGGATGCCACAGCGGCGCCAGTAATGCCCCAACCGAGCCAAACAATAAACAGCAGATCTAGCGCGATGTTGACAAGCGCGCCGTAGAGCGTGACGTGCATCGCGCGGCGGGCATCACCGACGGAGCGCAAGACGGCCGACGACGTCATACCGAGCGCCAGCATCGGCAAGGTTGGCAGCAGGATCATCAGATAGCCTGTCGCTAAGCTATGCGCTTGCCCGGTTGCACCAAGCTTGTTCAAAAACCATTCGATGCCGAACCACACAATGATACTGAGCGCGGCCGAGACGAGGAACGTCAGCACATGCGCGTGAGCCGACAAGCGCCGGGCGCGGGCGCGCAATCCGGCACCGAGCGCGGGCGCAACAAGCGCGGTCGCCGCAATCGACAGGCCGATGCCAATTGAGGTTGAGAAAAACAAGATCGAGCTGGCATACCCGACCGCCGCCACGACAGCGTCATCGCCCGACAGCGACAGGAAATAGATGTTGGCGAGGTCGCCTGCGAAAATCGCCATCAGACCGACCGCGCCCGCACCTGTCATCACCAGGATGTGGCGCAGGACCGAACCGGTCACGAACTTCGGTGCTTGCACGTCGCGACGGGACGTGATGGCGTCTGACATCTGCTATCCTTTTGCGGGCGCGGACGTCCGTGCACCTTAAATTTTGCGCCGCGCCTTGAATGCAGCGGCAAGCGTGCCCTCATCAAGATAGTCGAGTTCGCCGCCCATCGGCACGCCCTGTGCCAGCCGCGACACGGATACGCCGCTCGACGCCAGCAAGTCCGATACATAATGCGCCGTCGATTGGCCTTCGACGGTTGCATTCAGTGCCAGCAGAACTTCCTTCACGGTGCCGGTTGAGACACGCGCCAGCAATCCGGCGATATTGAGTTTATCGGGCCCGATGCCATCCAGCGGCGACAAGTGGCCGCCGAGCACATGATAGCGGGCCTGAATGATGTTGGCGCGCTCCAGCGCCCAGATGTCGCCGACCTCTTCAACGACGACAATCAAGCTGTCATCACGGCGTGCGTCTTGGCAGATGCTGCACGGAGAAACCGTATCGAGGTTGCCGCAGGTGGGGCACTCGCTGATTTTTTCAACCGCTTGCTGCATGGCCTCAGTGAGCGGGATCAGCAGTTCGTTGCGCCGTTTCAAAAGCGCCAGCACGGCCTTGCGCGCCGAACGCGGCCCAAGCCCCGGCATGCGGCTCAATAGCTGCACCAGGCGTTCAATCTCCGGACCTGCGATTTTTTTGGACATTCGACTTTCAACGATCCGAAAGACCACCCGTCATCCGGTGCGCATTGCAGCGTCGTATACGTTGCAATGCAGACACGGGATCTCTTTCGCGGCACGAAAGGTCTCCGATCAGCGCCGCAACAATCAAGGATTGATGCGGCGCATCGGGATGACGGGTCGTGAATTCAAAACAACTTCATGCCGGGCGGCAACGGCAGGCCGCCGGTCACTTCGGCCATTTTAGATTGCATGGCGGTATCGGCTTTGGCGCGCGCATCCGTTGCGGCGGCAACGATCAAATCTTCGACGATCTCGGCTTCCTCCGGCTTCATCAAGCTTGGGTCGATGCGCACGCGTTTGACCTCGCCTTTGCCGTCGAGCGTGACGCGCACAAGCCCGCCGCCCGACTGGCCGTCGAATTCGGCGCGCGCTAGTTCCTCCTGCATATCCTTCATGCGGGCCTGCATTTCGCCGACCTTCTTCATCATGCCCATAATGTCTTTCATGCGGGTCCTCGCTTGAGCGTTCGGGGATACAAAAAATGCGAGCCGGACTTATCCGGTCGCGCTTTCGTCATCGTTCGAGACATCGGCCGCCGGAATGAGCTTGCGGATATCGGCGATCTTCGCGTCTGGGAATACGGCCAGCACCGCGCGAACCGCAGGATGCGCCATCAAAGCTTCGCGTTCGGCGGCTTCCTTTTCGCGGCGCACGGCGCCGATGGCCGGAGCGCCCGCCGCCTTAGACAACATCACCATCCAGCGCTTGCCGGTCCAGGCGTTGAGCTTCTCGCGCAACTCGTTGGCAATTTCGGGCGGCGCGCCGGGCAGCAGGAACAGATCAATCGATCCGCTGCCCGCATCAAATTTGACGAGGCTGACGTGATCCTCAAGATGGATCTTCAATTTCGCGTCGCGCTTTTGACCGGCGAGCGCCAGCACATCGGCGAAAGAGCGCGGATCGGGTGTAGCGCGTGCGGCAGGGATTGGACCCGCATCGTCGTCTTCGAGGCCGCCGAATTCACCGCCGCTGTCATCCAACACGTCGAACCGGTCGTCATCATCGTGTTGCACCACACGCGGTGCGGCAGGTGCAGCGCTGGCTGTTGGCGCGGCCGTATCCGGCGCTGCATTGAGGGGGCCGCGCGTCTCTGCGCGCGTCTCAATCCGGGCGGGCGCTTGACCTGCGGCACGTGACGAGATCGCGCCGCCGCCAAGCGTGCGGATCAGATCATCGGGCGTCGGCAAATCGGCGGTGTAGGCGAGGCGGATCAATACCATCTCAGCCGCGGCCAGTGGGTTCGGCGCACGCGTCGTTTCCTCAATGCCTTTAAGCAGCATCTGCCAGGCGCGCGACAGGTACGGCATCGACAATTGCGCGGCGAGCACGGACCCGCGCTTCTTTTCTTCGACAGACAAGCCTTCGCCGGCCGGTTCTTCGCCAACCGCCTTTATCCGCGCGACGACATGCACGGCTTCGGCCAAGTCGGAAATCACTTGAGCAGCTTCCGCGCCATCTTGATGCAGCGCTGCCAACGCTGCGAGCGAGGATGCGGCGTCGCCCTTGAACAATGATTCAGCGAGATCAAACACGCGGGCCCGGTCGGCAAGGCCGAGCATATCGCGGACCTTTGCCGCCGTGACATGGCCTTCGCCCATCGCAATCGACTGATCGAGGATCGACAGGCCGTCGCGCACCGACCCTTCGGCCGCGCGCGCAATCAAGGCGAGAGCGTCGTCATCGGCCTTTGCGCCTTCGTTGGCGACGATTTTTTTGAAGTGCGCGGCCAGCACCGGCTGTTCGACGCGGCGCAAATCAAAGCGCTGGCAGCGCGAAAGTACGGTGACCGGAACCTTGCGGATTTCGGTCGTCGCGAAAATAAAGCGGACATGGCCGGGCGGCTCTTCCAATGTCTTCAGCAGCGCGTTGAACGCGCCTTTGGAGAGCATGTGGACTTCGTCGATGATGAACACTTTGGTGCGCGCGACCAGCGGCGTGTATTGCGCGCTTTCGATGATCTCACGGATATTGTCGATGCCGGTGTTGGAGGCCGCATCCATCTCGAACACGTCCGGGTGGCGGCCTTCCATGATGTCTTTGCAGTGGGTGCCAAGCCCCGGCATGTCGATGGTCGGCTTATCGATACCCGGCGCTTCATAGTTGAGCGCGCGTGCTAAGATGCGGGCGGTGGTTGTCTTGCCGACGCCGCGCACGCCGGTCAGCATATAGCCTTGCGCGATGCGGCCTGACGCGAACGCGTTGCGCAGCGTCGTGACCATGGCCGACTGGCCGATCAGATCTTCGAATGTGCCCGGCCGGTATTTGCGGGCCAGCACGACATAGGGCTTGGCCGTCCCAGCGTTCGCCGCACCTTCACTGTCACTGTCTGTGGATTTTTTCTTGGCCATGATCCCGCAGCTTTACCGCCCTCGGTCCAATGGGGCAAGGCAACTAGAATTTTGGACAGGTATTGAGCCCACTTCGGGCCAAAGGAACCCGAACTATCCGGGCCAAAGGCCCGAGGCCGCAAGCGCGGCCCGTCGCGAGCGACGCCCAAACGGAGGGCCAGCCTGAAGCGATAGCGGCAGGCGATACGGCCCGTGAGTGAAATAAAGAGACTGGCGAACGACCCGAATCCAAAATCGTTAGGGCTGCTTCCTTCCGGACCTGACCCGGTTGGCGACAGACTCGTCCGCCGCCAGCCTCCGCCCTTATATAGGAGGTTCTGGAGGTCCCGCACAAGCCTTGCCGCTAAACTTGTGGCAAATGGCGCGTGGGGAGGCCGGCCCGGTTGGAGCCCGTCAATTATGCTGCGCGCTGGCCGCAATCCGGCAGTGCGGAACTTTAACTCGCGTTGGCCGTACTTACTTGGGTAATGTGGCGCGGAAATCGTGGTGGCCAGGAGCGCTCCCGGAGCGCTCGTGGCATGCGTGCCGGGCCTCGGCCGCAATCGGACCAAGCAGGGGATGGCAGGCATGGCGACAACTTTCTCTTTGAACGGCGAAAAGCGCACCGTTGAGGCGGAGCCGGATACGCCGCTGCTGTGGGTGCTGCGCGACGACCTGAAGCTCACCGGCACCAAGTTCGGCTGCGGTGCCGCTTTGTGCGGGGCCTGCACCGTCCACCTCGATGGCGAGGCCGTGCGCTCGTGCCAAATTCAGCTGCGTGACGTTGAAGCCCGCGACGTGACGACCATTGAAGGCGTCAAAGGCGATATCGCCGCCGCCGTTCAAGCCGCCTGGATCAAGCTCGACGTGGTGCAGTGTGGCTACTGCCAATCGGGTCAGGTGATGGCAGCTGTTGGGTTACTCTCCCAAATCCGCAAACCGACCGACGATGACATCAACAAGGCGATGGATGGCAACGTTTGCCGTTGCAACACCTATCAGCGCATTCGCGCCGCCATTCACGAAGCCGCGAAAACTCTGCCGGGTTAAGACGACTGAGAGCACGCCGACGAAACCCGAAATTGCCAAGGTTCAGAAATGATGCCTCTCCATCTGAAGCGTGTTGCATATCCGGTCCTTATTGCGGTGCTGGCCGTCGCCGGTGCAGCGTTGATCACCACGCCGAAAACGGCTTCTGTCGCGTTTGCCGAAGCCGCGCCGGCGGATCTGTTTGCGCCTGTCGCGGCCGTCCTTCGCCATCCGCGCTGCATGAATTGCCATCCGCGCGACGACCGTCCGCGCCAAGGCGACGACCGGCACGAGCATTTGCAGAATATTGTGCGCGGCGAAGACAACATGGGCTTCGTCAACGCGCGCTGCAATTCGTGCCACCGCGATGAGAACAATGATTTCTCGCGTGTGCCGGGGGCACCGAATTGGCACCTCGCACCGCTGTCGATGGGCTGGCACGGCCTTGGCGATAGCGAACTCTGCACAGCACTGAAAGATGAAACGAAGAACGGCGGCAAAAATGTTGCGGCTCTGGTTCAGCACATGAAGTCTGACGCGCTGGTGCTGTGGGGCTGGAAGCCGGGCGGCACGCGCGCACCCGTTTCAACGCCGCATCCGCAATTCATGAAAGAACTCAAAGCCTGGGCGGACGCGGGCGCACCGTGCCCTGCGGCCAAGCCATAATTTCAAATTTCAACGCGAGGCTTCCATGACCGCTTCCACACACTCTGGCGTCCTGACTGGCATCTTCACAATGACGCCCGCAGACGCCGCACCGGAAAAGCTGCAGTCGTCGCGGCGGACATTTTTGAAACTTTCAGGCGCGGGCTTGGTGCTCGGCATGGCGGCACCGCTGCCGGGAATGTCTGGCGGCGCAGAAGCCAAGGCTGCCGAGGCGCTGGCGCCCAATCCGTTCCTGGTGGTCGCGCCCGACAACACCGTCACCGTTATTATCAAGCATCTCGACAAGGGCCAGGGCGCGGCGACCGGCTTGGCGACGCTTGTTGCCGAAGAACTCGATGCCGATTGGGCTCAGATCAAAACCGAGTTCGCTCCGGCTGATCCGGTCAAATACAAGAACCTCGCGTTTGGCGTGCAGGGCGTCGGCGGCTCGACGGGGCTCGCCAATTCGTATGAGCAATACCGGCTGGCAGGCGCGACCGCCAAAGCGATGATCGTTGCGGCTGCGGCGCGCAAATGGAGCGTCAAGGCATCCGACGTTAAAGTCTCGAAAGGTATCGTGTCGTCTGGCGACAAGTCGGCGAAACTCGGTGACCTCGCGGTCCTTGCCGCTGCTGAAAGCATTCCCGATAAGCCAGCCCTCAAAGACCCGAAAGATTTCGTCTACATCGGCAAATCGTTTCCGCGCGTCGATAGCAAAGCCAAATCGACGGGCGCTACCAAGTTCACAATCGACCAACAAACAGACGACATGCTGGTTGCAACGATTGTCCGCCCGCCGCTGTTTGGCGCGACCGTCAAAACCTTCGACGCAAGCGAGGCCGAAAAAATCAACGGCGTGATCAAGGTTCTGCAGATCCCGCAAGGCGTGGCGGTGATTGCCACCAATACGTGGGGGGCGCTGCAAGGGCAGCGCGCCGTTAAAGTCACCTGGGACGAGAGTAAAGCTGAAAAGCGCGGCACGGACGAGATCGTTACGGCTTACAAAGCGCTGCTCGACAAGCCGGGCTTGCCCGCACGCAAGGACGGCGACGTGGAGGCCGCCTTTAAGACTGCCAACAAAGTCATTTCCGCCGATTTCGAATTTCCATATCTCGCACACGCGCCGTTGGAGCCGCTCGATTGCGTCGTGAAAACCGACGGCAAGACCGCCGAGATCTGGACCGGCTCGCAGATGCAAACGCTCGATCACGGCGCGGCGTGCGCGGTGCTGGGATTGAAGCCCGAAGCCGTGCAATTGCACACGGTATGGGCCGGCGGATCGTTCGGACGGCGCGCTATTGCAGACTCGCATTTCGTGCGCGAAGCCTGCGAGATCGCTAAGGCCTACGGCGAACCGCAACCGGTCAAAGTCATGTGGACGCGCGAAGACGACATCAAAGGTGGCTGGTATCGGCCGGTTTACGTACATCGCATCAAGGCCGGCCTCGACAAAGACGGCAACATCGTTGCGTGGCAGCACCGCATCGTCGGCCAATCGATCATCGCCGGAACGCCGTTTGAATCGGTGATGGTCAAGGATGCCATCGATCATTCGTCCGTCGAAGGCGCGTCGAACCTGCCTTACGGCATCGCCAATCTGACTGTCGAGTTGCACACCGAAAAAGCCGGCGTGCCGGTGCTGTGGTGGCGCTCGGTCGGTTCAACGCATACCGCGCACGCAACCGAACACATGATCGATATTCTGGCCAAGGAAGCCGGCCGCGATCCGGTTGATTTCCGTTTGGCGATGCTGAGCAAGCATCCGCGCCATGCCGGCGTGCTGAAACTCGCCGCTGAAAAAGCCGGTTGGGGATCGAAACTGCCCGACGGCAAATTCCGCGGCGTCGCCGTGCATGAAAGTTTCAAATCCTACGTCGCGCAGATTGCCGACGTGTCGTTGCGCGAGGACGGCACACCCAAAGTCGAGCGCGTGGTGTGCGCCATCGACTGCGGCGTGGCCGTCAACCCGGATGTGGTTGCAGCCCAGATGGAAGGCGGCATCGGCTATGGCCTTGGCGCCGCGCTGAAAGGCGCGATCACCATGAAGGAGGGCCGCGTCGAGCAATCGAACTTCGACGGCTACGACGTGCTGCGCATGTCGGAGATGCCGAAGGTCGAAGTCTATATCGTGCCGTCGGCAGAGGCCCCGACCGGCGTTGGCGAGCCGGGAACACCGGTTGTGTTGCCAGCAGTCGCCAATGCCTTGTTCAGCGGCACCGGCGTCAAAACGACTGTGCTGCCGATGACCAAACAGAAATACAAGGGACAATCCTGAACGCTCACAAGCCTGAGCGCTCAAGAGGCTTTGCTGTATTCGCTCATGCGCGCGTCGCGGGCGGGGCTGGCTTCCATCCAGTGACCGGCTGTGTCGCCGTTGGCAGGCGCTGCGATCTGCGGAATGGTGTCGACATCGACGAAACATACAGCAACGCGGTCGCCGTAGTGCTGGCGCACTTCGCAGCCGTAAAGTTGCGTGGTGCCGTCGATGCTGAGCACAAAGCCATAGGGTAGACAGACCGGCTTGTTGAAAACGAGTACCGCACGCGATTCAACCACGTTGCGGATCGTGCAGCCTATCAAAGGCCGGCCTGGGATTTTGACCCAGCCGTGAAAGTAAGCTGTGCGGCGGCCAAACTGGCCCTTGTCCATCTGAATAACGGTCGATTTCATGACTTACTCACCTAGTCGTTAAAACTGCCCGCTAGGTTGCGACTATGCCGTAAAGAGATTTCTCATATTTAAAAATGCGTGTCCGGTTTTGAGCAATGTTTGATCGGTCATTAATCCAACTTTGCTGAATTAATCCGCTGCAATTTGAATTAATTCTCAAATACAACGGCCGCCATCGACCTCAAGTGCGACCCCGGTGATGAAGCTGCTTGCGGGGCCGGCAAGGAACAGCGCAGCATTGGCGATGTCGCGCGGCGTTGAGAAACGGCCAAGCGGAATGCCGCCGAGAAATTTTGCGCGGTTCTCAGGCGTATCGGGCATGCCCATGAACTGCTCGATCATGCCGGTTTCGCCGATCACCGGATTGATGGCGTTGACGCGGATGTTTTTCGGCGCAAGTTCCACGGCCATCGATTTGGTCAGGATAACGGCTGCACCTTTCGAACCGTTATACCAGGTGAGGCCGGGGCGCGGGCGCACACCTGCCGTGGACGCAGTGTTGATGATCACGCCACCACCGCGCTTTTCCATTTCCGGAACGGCTGCCAGCGTGGCGAGATAGATCGCCTTGACGTTGACCGCATAGATCCGGTCGAACTCGTCTTCGGTGACAGTCATCAGCGATTGGTTCTTGTGGGTGTATCCAGCGTTGTTGACCAGGATATCGAGTCCGCCGAAAGCGCTCACGGCCGATGCGATCATCGCCTCAACACTGGCGCGCTTGGTGACGTCAACGGTCAGCGCAATGGCGTTCGCGCCAATGGACTTCGCAACACCGGCGGCACCTGCCGCATTGAGATCGGCGATCACGATGCGCGCGCCTTCAGCGGCGAACAGCTCCGCGATGCCGCGACCGAAGCCCGAAGCGGCGCCTGTTACAATCGCAACTTTGTCTTTGAGGCGCATAAGGGTCCCTATTACGTGCTGATTTGCAAACCGGACGCCAACTCAGCGGCTTCCTTGCGGTAGGGGCTTGACGGATACGTGCCCAGCACAATCACCTCGGTCGAGAAAAACGACAACTCACGCATCGCCAACTGCACGAGGTGTTGCTTCAGGTGGCCTTCGATATCAGCGAAGAACATGGTGGCGTTGAACGTGCCCTCCGTCTGATAGCTCTCAAGTTTGGTCATGTTGACGCCGTTGGTCGCGAACCCGCCAAGCGCTTTGTAGAGGGCTGCTGGAATATTGCGGACGCGGAAAATGAAGGTGGTGATGACGGGGCCTTGATCTGTGTCGGCGTCATCGGGTTCAGCCGCCAGCACCACGAAACGCGTGGTGTTGTGGCTTTCGTCTTCCATATCGCTTTTCAGAATTTCAAGGCCGTAGATTTCGGCGGCGAGACGCGAGGCGATTGCCGCCGTCGTGAGATCACTCGATTGCGATACGAGCCGCGCGGAGCCGGCGGTATCGGCTTCCGGCACCGGCGTGATGCCAAGCTTGCGCAGCGTGTTGCGGCATTGCCCCAGCGCCTGGGTGTGGCTCATCACGCGCTTGACCGACGAAAGCGGCGTGCCCTTCTTGGCCATCAACTGGTGGCGCACGCGCAAAAAATGCTCGGCAACGATGTACAGCCCGGCGTTCGGCAACAGGTGATGAATATCGGCTACGCGGCCAGCAACCGAATTCTCAATCGGGATCATCGCGTAAAGCGCGTCCCCTGATTTGACGGCGGCCAGCGCATCCTCAAATGTCGGATAGGCGACCGCTTCAAGTTTGGGGAACGCCTCGCGGGCAGCCAGATGCGAGTTAGCGCCGGGCTCGCCTTGATAGGCGATTTTTCCTTCGGCAACGGACAGGCGAGACGTGTGCGTCATGACGGATTAAAAACTCTTTGTGTTTGATGGAGGCCGTCTCAGGATTGCAGCAGGCGGCGGGCGCGCGCAAGGTCGCCGGGAGTATCGACACCGAGCGGAACGGTGTCAACGATGGCGACATCGATGCGCATGCCAGCTTCAAGCGCGCGCAGCTGTTCGAGCTTTTCGCGCGTCTCCAGCGGCGATGGCTTGAGACCGACGAAGCGTTCCAGGCTGGCGCGGCGGTACGCGTAAATGCCGATGTGGTGATAGAGCGGGCCATCGCCCGAGGGCGCGGTGGCGCGGGTGAAATAGAGCGCACGTTGGCGGTTGGTGCCAATCGGCGTGCCGACCACTTTGACCACGTTCGGGTTGGTGCGCTCGCCAACTTCGGTAATTTCAGCGGCCAACGTCGCGATGTCGGCTGGACCTTCGATCAGCGGGGCGATCGCCGCGGTGACGAGCGCCGGGTCGAGCGTCGGCAGATCGCCCTGCAGGTTGACGATGACTTCGCAGGCCCGCGCGGGGTCAGCGTTGCACACGGCTTCAAACACGCGATCAGACCCCGACGCATGATCGGCGCGCGTCATGACCGCATCTCCACCTGCCGCGCGGATGGCGGAGGCGATCTCCTCACTGTCAGTTGCGACGATCACCGCGCCACATTTAGCCGCGATGGCGCGCCGCCAGACATGAACGATCATGGGCTGGCCGTGGATATCGGCCATCGGTTTGCCGGGCAGGCGCGTTGCCTGCATCCGGGCGGGAATGACGATCAAAGTCTTCGACATCACACTTTGGGAGGAGATACCTGTTGAGGGCACGTTTTTCGTGGTCACTGGAGCCGGCTTTCTGATCGGTGACAAACTGTCTCGCACCCTTGGCTGTAAAACGGAGCTTTGAAGCCTTGCAAGGGGAATGCGAGCTTATATACCTCGGACCAGTGCCGTTTTCGCCTACAGGCCACGCACCCGAGGATATCTCTCATGGACAATATCGAACTGACCAAGATCGCCGGAGCGGTTCTTGCCGCGCTGCTGCTGATTGTGGGCACCAAGACGCTGGTTGAATCGAAATCGAGCCATGTCCTGGCCAAGCCGGGCTACACGCTGCCGGGCGGCACCCCGCCGGTTGCCGACGCGAAGGCCGCACCGGCCGCTGCCGATAAACCGGCAGCGGACAAAAAGGCAGCAGACGCCGCGCCAGCCGCAGCACCAGCTGCCGCAGCGGCCCCCGCCGGTGATGGTGGCGCTGATACGCTGGCCCTGTTGGCCAAGGCCAATGCCGACAACGGCAAGGCAGCTTTCGCTAAGTGCAAATCCTGCCACGCCATCGAAAAGGGCAAGAACGGCGTCGGACCCAGCCTTTACGGTGTCGTCAATCGCGCCAAGGGTTCCGCCGAAGGCTTTGGCTTTTCGGACGCTATGAAAGCCAAGGGCGGCAACTGGACATTTGAAGATCTGGCCAAATTCATGACCAGCCCGAAGGGTTTTGTTGCCGGCACAAAGATGGTGTTTACCGGCGTTCCGGCCGCAGCCGACCGGGCCGACCTGCTGGCCTATTTGGCAACCGTGGGCGACGCCCCGGTGCCGCTGCCTAAATGACAGCAAGTTAACTCGCTCGCCTGCCCAATATTTGCGACCCTGCCGGGCGACCGGCGGGGTCGTTTTCGTTTATTGACGCGGAAAGTTATCCCCGCCCACTGGCTGGATGATACCCTTGCGGGTGAAGCCGTATGACGACGAAAGGATGCGACCTTTGATGCGACCGAGCAAACACCGGGCTAGATCTCAGGCCAAGCGCTACGCCCCCAACATTGGCAGGCTTGCCGCAGCGCTGGCCGGAGCGTGGGTTGCATTAACCAGTCCATTGATCAGCCAGGTCTTAGCCGCTGAAGCCGCCCCTTGCCGCCACGCCGTATCGCTGATCGGCGCGCCGAAGATGGCGGCGGATTTCAAGCATTTCGATTGGGTCAACCCCGACGCGCCGAAGGGGGGCACTTTACGCCAATTCGCAGAAGGCACATTCGATACCCTCAATCAGTTCTCTGACAAGGGCGTCAAGGCTGCCAACCTCGGTTCACTGTTCGATAGTCTGATGGCGTCGAGCCCGGATGAGCCTTCGACGTCTTATGGGTTGATTGCCGAGTGTGTCAGCTATCCTGATGATTTTTCGTCCGCCACCTTCAAGCTGCGGCCGGAAGCAAAATTCCACGATGGTTCGCCAGTTACGCCGGACGACGTGGTGTTTTCGTTTGATCAGATGAAAAAGGTCAACGCGGCTTATGCCTTCTATTGGAAGAACATCACCAAAGCCGAAAAGACCGGCGACCACGAAGTCACGTTCACGTTCGACAGCAAAGGCAATCGCGAGTTGCCGATGATCATCGGTGAATTGTCCGTCGTGTCGAAGGCGTTCTATACGGGCAAGAGCGCGGACGGCGAGCCGCGCGATTTGAGCAAGACGACAGTCGAGGTTCCACTCGGCAATGGCGCCTATAAAATCAAGTCGGTCGAAACCAGCCGCAAGATCACTTACGAGCGCGTTGCCGATTATTGGGCCAAAGACCTGCCGGTCATGAAGGGCCAGTTTAACATCGATACGCTGGAGCTGACCTACTACCGCGACCGCACGCCGGGCTTTGAGGATTTCAAGTCGGGGCGGATCGATTTGTGGGTCGAAAATGTCGCCAGCGATTGGGCCACGAAATATGATTTCGAAGCGCTCAAGTCTGGCCGCGTCAAAAAGGAGGCGATCCCCGTCCAGCGGGTCGCAACGTTGCAGGCTTTTGTATTTAACACACGCCGTAAACAATTTTCAGACCCGCGCGTGCGCCAAGCCTTCAATCTTCTGCTGAACTTCGAGGAAGCCAACAAGAAGCTTTTCTACGACCTCTATATTCGCGTCGGAAGCTTTTTTGAAAACTCGGAGTTGCAGTCTAAAGGACTGCCGGACGGCCGGGAGCTCGAAATTTTGAACGAAGTCAAATCAGAGGTGCCTCCCGAGGTCTTCACGACCGAATGGAAGAACCCGCTCAACAAAGATCCAGGCGATTACCGCCGCCACCAGCAAGCCGCGATGAAGCTGTTCAATGCTGCGGGCTGGACGCTTGGGCCCGACCGCATTTTGAAGAACGCGGCGGGCGAGCCGTTCGTTGCTGAATTCCTTTTGGACGGCCAAACATTTGAAAGAATTACACTGCACTACCTCAATGCGCTTGAACCTTTTGGAATTAAGGCCAGCGTGCGCGTCGTCGATTCTGCTCAGTACAAATTACGCGAGGACAAGCGCGACTTCGACGCGATCATTGATCACTTCGGACAAACGCTGTCGCCCGGAAATGAGCAGCGGCAATTCTGGGGAGCCGAATCCGCTGACAAAGAAGCCAGCCGCAACACCGCCGGCATCAAAAACCCGGCCATCGAAAAGCTCATCGACAAAGTCGTGTTCGCCAAGGATCGCGCTGAACTCGTCGCCGCCACCAAGGCGCTCGACCGCGTGCTGCTGTGGAACTTCTACGTGGTGCCGCATTGGCACTATCCGTTCGAGCGTCTCGCCTATTGGGACATGTTCGGACGCCCAGCCAAGCTGCCGTCGCAAACTTCAGCCCCGGTGCAGGTCTGGTGGATCGATGCGGCGAAAGCGAAGGCCGTAGAAGGGGCGCGGGCGAAGTGATGGCCAATCTTATGCGCGCCGCATCCACCGGAAATTGTCATCCCCGCTGTAGCGGGGATGACAGTGTTGTGGGCATCGAGGGCCGCGGTGTTGGCGGCTCAGCGCGGCTGGCTTGGAGAAGTACACGCGCGCTGGCGGCGCTGGCTGCTTGCATTTGCGTCAGCGTCGCGGTGTCAAACACCGCCATCGCCGAACCACGCCACGGCTTGTCGATTTTCGGCGATCTTAAATATGCCCCCGGCTTCAAGCATTTCGACTACGTCAACCCGGACGCGCCGAAAGGCGGGTCTATCGTGACGATGGGCACAAGCGGCGCCACGACCTATGACAGCTTCAACAATTTCATTCTGAAAGGCGACGCCGCGCGCGGATTGGAATTCTTGTTCGACAGCTTGATGGTGCGCGCCAACGACGAGCCGGACGCGGTCTATGGGCTGATCGCTGAGACCGCTGACGTGGCAGCCGACGGCCTCTCCGTCACGTTCAAGCTGCGGGCAGAAGCCAAGTTTTCAGACGGCACGCCGGTGACGGCCGACGATGTCGCGGCTTCGTTCGCGATGCTCAAAGACAAAGGCCATCCGTCAATCACACTGACGCTGCGCGATGTGGTGTCGGCACAAGCACTCGACGCTGCAACCGTACGTTATACCTTCAAAGGCGATCTGACGCGCGACCTGCCAATTATCGTAGCGCAGCTGCCCGTGCTGTCGAAAGCCTATTACGCAACCGAGAAATTTGAAGAGACCTCGCTCAAGCCGCCGCTCGGATCTGGGCCATACAGAATCAAAGATTTCCGCCCCGGCACATATGTGACCTATGCGCGCCGCGCCGATTATTGGGCGCGCGACTTAGCCGTCAATCGCGGGCGCTATAATTTCGATGAGGTCCGCTACGACTATTACCGCGACCGCAACGTCGAACTGGAGGCGATCAAGTCCGGCCAGCTGGATTTGCGCGAGGAGTTCACCAGCGTCAACTGGGCGACGGGCTACGACATCCCGGCCGTGAAAGATGGCCGATTGATCAAGGACGTGCTGCCGGACGACAGGCCGTCCGGCGCGCAGGGTTATTTTCTCAATACGCGGCGCGAAAAGTTCCAGGACATCCGCGTGCGCCAAGCGCTCGCCCTCGCGTTCGACTTCGAGTGGTCGAACAAAAAGCTGTTTTATGGGCTGTATAAACGCACCCACAGTTTCTTTCAAAACTCCGACATGATGGCGGCCGGCAAACCTTCAGCAGACGAGCTTGCCCTGCTTGAACCTTTCAAGGACAAGCTGGCGCCCGCCGTGTTCGATGCGCCCTATATCCCGCCCGTGACCGACGGCAGCGGCGACAATCGCGCCAACCTGAAGGCGGCGCGCGAGATGCTAATTGCTGCAGGCTGGTCGCCGGGCAATGACCGCTTGCTGCGCAACGCCAAAGGCGAGACGCTGGACATTGAGTTTTTGATGTTCGAGCCGATGTTTGAACGCATCACCGGGCCTTACGCCGAGAACCTGAAAAAAATCGGCATCAATGCCTCGCTGCGCATGGTCGATCCGGCACAATATGAGCGGCGCATGAAGGCGTTCGATTTCGATGCCTCGACGCAGCGCTATGCGCTGCGCTTGACGCCCGGCATTGAATTGCGCAGCTACTGGGGGGCGGAAGCCGCCAAGCTTGATGGATCGTTCAATCTGGCAGGCATTGCCGATCCTGTGGTCGATAGCCTCGCCGACAAGGTGATTGCCGCCAAATCGCGCGGCGAACTTGTGACCGCGACGCGGGCCATCGACCGGGTGCTGCGGGCCGGGCACTATTGGGTGCCGCATTGGTATAAGGCGTCTCACGCGCTCGCCTATTGGAATAAATTCGCGCGGCCGGCGATCAAGCCGAAGTATGATCCAGGTATTCTGGACACGTGGTGGTATGATTCGGTGAAGGCTGAAGCGCTGGCGGGCGGCCAGGGCAAAGCTCCGCCGTCACCGGCCCCGGTAAAACCGCAAGGAGCGGCAGCGCAATAATGGCAACCTATCTGCTCAAACGATTGCTGCTGATCATCCCGACGCTGTTCGGGATCATGCTGTTCTCATTCGTCATCATTCAATTTGCGCCGGGCGGCCCGGTGGAACGCATGATCGCCCAGCTGATGGGTCACGATTCATCAATCGTCAACCGCATGGGTGGCGGTGGCGGCGACGGATTGGGCGGCGCGGGCGCGGCTGGCGGCCAGCTTGGCCAAGGGGCGGCGGATGCTGTGTCGTCGAAATACCGCGGCGCGCAGGGGCTCGATCCGGAATTCATCAAGAGCCTGGAAAAGCAGTTCGGCTTCGACAAGCCGGCCTATGAGCGCTTTTTCCTGATGATTAAGAACTACACATGCCGCATGACGCCGGACGGAACTTCCAGCGCGACAAGCATGTTTCGGGTGCACATCTGGAAAACTTCGGTCGGATTCGATTGTTTAGATTTCGGCAAGAGCTATTTCCGTGATATTTCTGTAGTCCACCTAATAAAGGAAAAGCTACCCGTCTCCATCTCGCTTGGGCTCTGGATGACGCTGCTGACCTATCTGATATCGATCCCGCTTGGCATCCGCAAGGCAGTCAACGACGGCAGCAAATTCGACAGCTGGACGAGTGCGGTGCTGGTGGTCGGGTATGCGATCCCCGGATTCCTATTCGCCGTGCTACTGCTCATCTTGTTTGCGGGCTCGTCGTTCTTTCAGTGGTTCCCGTCGCGCGGGCTCTATTCCGACAACTGGGAACAGATGTCGTTGTTCGGCAAAATCGTCGACTATTTCTGGCACTTGACGCTGCCGCTGATCGCGATGGCGGTCGGCTCGTTCACGGCCATGACGTTCCTGACCAAGAATTCGTTTCTCGATGAAATCCGCAAGCAATACGTGGTCGCCGCACGCGCCAAGGGCCTCAATGAAAGCCAGGTGCTGTATGGCCACGTGTTCCGCAATGCCATGCTGCTGATCATTGCCGGCTTCCCGGCGGCATTCATCGGCGCGTTTTTCTCAGGCGCGTTGCTGATCGAGACGATCTTTTCGCTGGACGGGCTCGGCCTGCTATCATTCGAGAGCATCGAAAAGCGCGACTACCCTGTGGTGTTCGCCTCGCTTTACATTTTCTCGCTCGTAGGCCTGCTGGTCGGCATCATCTCCGACTACGTCTATACGCTGGTTGATCCGCGCATCGATTTTGAAACGCGGGAGGTTTGAGCGCCATGGATCAGAAGACGGACACCGCGCCGGCCGCGCCAAAATCCTCTCCCCGCCTCACCGGCATCTTTCAGCGCGCCGCCAACCATTTCGGCTGGCGCTTGTCGCCCGTTAACCGCCGGCGCCTGGAGCGCTTCAAGGCGCATAAACTCGGCTACCGCGCGTTCCTGATTTTCTCAGGCCTGTTTCTGGTGACGCTGTTCGCCGAGTTCATTTCCAACGACCGGCCGCTGATCGCCAGCTATAAGGGCGAGATTCTGTTTCCGGTGCTGGTCGACTATCCGGAAGAGAAGTTCGGCGGGTTCCTGGCCGTCACCGACTACAAGACGCCGGACATTCAAAACGAGATCAACGCTAACGGCTGGATGGTGTGGCCGCTGATCCGCTATTCCTATGACACGATCAACAAAGATTACCCGGGCCGGGTGGGCTCGAACGCCGTGTGCCTTGGCTATCCGGCACCACCGCCCTGGTCGTCGTCGTTGAAGCTGTGTGATGCACCCGCCGAACAGGTGGCGCGCTATCAGGCATTCGGCAACATGAACTGGCTTGGCCTCGACAACCAGGGGCGCGATGTGCTGGCCCGCGTGATCTACGGGTTCCGCGTGTCGGTGCTGTTTGGATTGCTGCTGACCATAGTTTCGTCGGTCATCGGCGTGCTGGCGGGCGCCGTGCAAGGCTATTTCGGCGGCAAGACCGATTTGATTTTCCAGCGCATCCTGGAGATCTGGAATTCAATCCCGGAATTGTTCGTATTGCTGATCATCTCGTCGATGTTCATTCCGGGATTCTGGACGCTGCTTGGCATTCTGCTGCTGTTTTCCTGGACGTCGCTGGTCGGCGTGGTGCGCGCTGAATTTCTGCGCGGGCGCAATCTCGAATACGTGCGGGCGGCACGCGCTCTTGGGCTTTCCGATTGGCAGATCATGTTCAAACATCTGCTTCCCAACGCGATGGTGGCCACGCTGACGTTTTTGCCGTTCAAGCTGTCGGGCGGTATCGCGGCGCTGACCGCGCTCGACTTCCTTGGCCTTGGCATGCCGCCTGGATCGCCGTCGCTTGGCGAACTGCTGTTGCAAGGCAAGAAGCATTTGGAGGCGCCGTGGCTCGGCATTTCGGGCTTCGTCGCCGTATCGATCATTCTGAGCCTGGCGATTTTCATGGGCGAAGCGGTGCGCGACGCGCTTGATCCAAGAAAGACGTTCAAGCAGGGGAAGGGTTAATGGCGTACAATCTCGACGGAGCCGCCGTTCTGGAGTAAAGTTTCATATGGGCGAAACGCGAAAAATCGTGACTGAGAACTATCCGGCACACAAGCTGCCCGAAGACCTGCGCCGTGGCCTTGAGGACCTCGCTAGTGTGCGCGTGACAGTCGAGACGGAAGATGTCGACCGGCCAACGCCGCTCACGTCTTTCATCGGCAGCGCCAAGGGATGCTATCTCACCCCCAGCGATGCGGTCACCTGCATCCGTTCCCTGCGAGACGAATGGGAATGATCGACATCGAGTCCTTCACCGGCGACCATGTCTATCTCGACGCCAACGTCTTCATCTATGCCGTCGAAGGCTTTGAAAAATACGCAAGCCTTTGCACTGCCCTTCTTGAAGCTATCGAGGTACGGAAAATTCAAGCTGTCACCAGCGAACTGACTTTGGCAGAGGTGCTTGTGCGTCCACTAAAAGAAAAGCGGACGGACATTGCCGCCGTCTACGAGCGGCTGGTCCAGTCGCAATTCAGCTTGAAAGTTGTACCGGTATCGCGCGGTATTCTGGTGGCAGCGGCGGGGCTCAGAGCCACAAGCGGCTGCAAGTTGCCGGACGCAATCCACGCAGCAACGGCTCAAAGCGCTGGCTCTGAATTTCTATTTACCGCCGACAAGTCGTTGAAGGCTCCATTGCCCCTGCGCGTTGTGACGCTTGATGACCTGCTTGAAGGCTGAACCGGGAGACGCTCAACACACATGACATCCGCCCCCCTTGTTGACGTGAAAAACTTGTCGGTGGAATTCGGCGAAGGCGATACGGCGGCGCGCGTCGTCAAAGGCGTGTCGTTCAACGTTGCCAAGGGTGAGACGGTGGCGCTGGTCGGCGAATCTGGCTCCGGCAAGACCGTGTCGGCGTTGTCGATCCTGAAGCTGCTGCCGGGGTCCGCCACCCACCCAACCGGTGAAATTATGTTTGAAGGCACCGACATCCTGAAGGCGGATGAAGCCTTCATGCGCTCGATCCGCGGCGACAAGATCTCGATCATCTTCCAAGAGCCGATGACGACGCTGAACCCGCTGCACACAATCGAAAAGCAGGTTGGCGAAATCATCCGGCTGCACCAGAATGTGGACGACGCGGAAATCCGCCGCCGCGTTGTCGACCTGCTGCACAAAGTCGGCATCCGCGATCCTGAGAAGCGGCTGGATAGTTATCCGCACCAATTGTCGGGCGGCCAGCGCCAGCGCGTGATCATCGCGACCGCGCTTGCCAACGAACCCGATCTGCTGATTGCGGACGAGCCGACAACCGCGCTTGACGTGACCATCCAGGCGCAAATCCTTGAGCTCTTGAAAAAACTGCAAAAGGAAATGGGCATGGCGATGCTGTTGATCACCCATGATCTCGGCATCGTGCGGCGCATGGCCGACCGCGTCTATGTTATGCAAAACGGCGCAATTGTCGAAACCGGTTCCGCGCAAGGTGTGTTTGAAAAGCCAAAGCACCCCTACACCAAGCACCTGATTGAAGCGGAGCCGAAGGGCGCGCCGCCGGTTACAAACCTCTCAGGGCCGGTGGTCGTTGAAACGGAGAACTTGAAAGTCTGGTTCCCGATCAAGCGCGGCTTGCTGCAACGGACCGTTGATCACGTCAAAGCGGTCGATGGGCTGAGCATGAAGCTGCGCGCTGGCGAGACGCTCGGCGTGGTCGGTGAATCGGGCTCCGGCAAGACGACGCTCGGCCTCGCACTTCTGCGGCTGATCTCATCGGAGGGGCCAATCGCCTACGTTGGCAACCGCATCGACGGCTACACCAACAATCAGATGCGGCCGTTGCGCAAAGACATGCAGGTGGTGTTCCAGGACCCTTATGGATCTCTGTCGCCGCGCATGACCGTCGGCCAAATCATCGAAGAAGGTCTGACCATCCAGGCGCCGCAGATGGACGAAGATGCGCGGCGTGCGCGCGTCGGCGTGGCGCTGAAAGAGGTCGGGCTCGATCCGAACGCGCAAGACCGCTACCCGCATGAATTCTCCGGTGGCCAGCGCCAGCGCATCGCCATTGCGCGCGCGATGGTGCTGGAGCCGAAGTTTGTGATGCTGGACGAGCCGACCAGCGCGCTCGATATGAGCGTACAAGCGCAGATCGTCGATCTTTTGCGCGATCTGCAAAACAAACGGCAGCTGGCTTATCTCTTCATCAGCCACGATTTGAAGGTCGTGCGGGCGTTGTGCAACTATGTGATCGTCATGCGCAACGGCAAGGTTGTCGAAGAAGGACCGGCGCGCGATATTTTCGACAACCCGCGCGAAGATTATACAAAGGCCCTGCTGGCGGCAGCGTTCGACATGAAGGTTGCCCATCGCGGGGTTCTCGCGAGCTGAGCGGTTTTTCGAGGAGTAACGTCCATGAGCGCTGAGCCTCTGATCCACTACCATGCGCCCAACACGCGCTCATCGGCGGTCCGCTGGCTGTTTGAGGAACTCGGCAACCCGCCTCACGAGATGAAGCCCATGAACCTTGCAAAGGGCGATCATAAGACGCCGTGGTATATGGCAATCAATCCGATGGGCATGGTGCCAACAGTGGTACATGGCGGCACGGTCATCACGGAAGCGGCGGCCATTGCCATGTATCTGGCCGATATCTATCCAGAGGCCGGCTTAGCACCAAAAATCGGCGACACCGCGCGCGGCACGTATCTGAGATGGATCGTCTTCAATCAGGCGGCCGTTGAACCGGCCGTCACCGATCTGGCATTGAAGCGCGAACCCGGCTCGCCGGCCATGATGTCGTATGGCACGTATGACGCAACAATCGACGCGCTGGCCGGCGCGCTCGCCAAGGGGCCCTATATCCTCGGCGATCAGTTCTCCGCCGCCGATGTGGTCGTTGGGTCAGGCGTGCGCTGGATGCTGATGTTCAAGCTGCTGCCCGAGAGGCGCGAATTCACATCATACGCCGAAAAGTTGAGCGCCCGCCCAGCATTACAGAGGGCTATTGCCAAGGACAAAGAGCTTGCCGCGGCGCAGGCGGCTTGACCTTCTGGCAATTTCGCCGTCGCGACTCGCACTTTGGCGTGGTATCCGGACACGCGACGAACCCCGCCCGGCGATTGCGAGACCTGATCCATGTTTTCCGACGACGTTTATCGCAACAAACTGGCAACCGTCATCGACGTGCTTGAGGCGTGGGCGCGCGACACCCGCGATGCCGCGGCCATCGAGACGTCGGTCACGTCAGCCTATTGGAAAATGCAGGTGAAGCCGGGCACGCCAGGGGCCTGCCCATTTGAGTTGCTGCTGCGCGCCGACCAGCGCTTCAATGTGCGGATCGGCGACGAAGTCTATGAGAACAAACCGGTCGATCAATTCGAATTTTTTCCGATGCTGGTGCGCGCTATCGAACGCGGCAACGTTGAGCGCGTGGCGATTTCAAGCGCGCTGACGGGTGCGCTGGACGCCATTGAAACGCGGGTGACGCTCGAAGACGGATGGGCCTGGATCGGCGAACGCCGTGTTGGACCGCGCGGCTTGAACCGGCATGACGGCGCGCAAGTGCAACGCGTCAAGCGGTTCCTGCCGTACCGGCGCTAGGACTCGATGCCGCTAGGCTTCAGGCGCACCAATCCGTTTGATCGCGGTGACTGTGCCGCCGCCTGATTTTTCGATGCGCCGGGCGGCCTCTATAAGCGGTTCAGTTGCGACCATCATATGGTGGGCGTTGGCATGTACCAACATGACGCCGTCAGACATGACGCCGACGTGGCCGGACCAAAACACCAGATCGCCCCGCTCGAGATCATCGAAATCCTCCGTGATTTCGACCTCATAACCAAGCTCGTTGCGCTGCATGTCGCTGTCGCGCGGGGCCACCACGTTGGCGGCGAGCAGTGCCGTTTGCACCAGCCCGGAGCAATCTATGCCGATGCGTGTGCATCCGCCCCACAGATATGGTGTACCGATAAAGCGCTCGGCGATCTCCACGAAATCGCGGGCGGGGCGGCCCAGTGCCGCGAGGTGCCGGCCGATGATGAAGCCGCCGGTTTGCACCTGGGCGAAACGTTCGTCGCCGCCGGTGATGGTCACAAGCGCGTTGAGCGGCAGATGCATCAGCGGCGGCGTTTTGATATCGGCCGCCGGATAGACAAAGGTGCCAAGCGTCTGCACGCGGTGCGTCGGCGTGAGCAGGGGTCCTGGCCGTATGGAAATCGCCGGAATGTATCCAACGTATCCGTCACGCGCCAGCTGCACCCAGGCCCAGCCGTCGCGCTCATCGAACACCGTCACCGCTTCGCCAAACAGCACTTCGGTTTCGAGTCCGCGCGCCGCATCTGGTGTTTTGCGCAGAGGCACAGACGGCTGGATGATCTGGCCGAGCGATCCTGGCGTGAAGCGCGCCGCTTCAACCTGTCCTTCGAGATAGCTTGCTGCGAGATCTGGACGGTAAGCGTTACGGCGTGGGTCAATTGCCACGTCCCGGTCTTGCTCCAGGCCTTCAGTCACTTCGGCCAACTCCATTGCCGTTTCGGTCACGACGCAAGCTCCCGTTTCAAATGATCCATGACCGCTCGCGCGGTATGCGGCTCGCCGCCTTTGGGGCCGAGCGGACGGGCCGCAGGCCGCCAACCATAGAGATCAAAGTGGGCGAAACGCCGGGCGTTGGTCACAAACCGCCGCAGAAACAGCGCGGCGGAGATCGCACCCGCAAACGGCGTGTCCCAGACGTTGTTCATGTCGGCAATGTCACTTTCAAGATGGCGCTTGTAGCCATTCCACAACGGCATCCGCCAGACGGGATCGCCGATGGCAGCCGAGGTTACCGGCAACGATGCGCCGAACGCGTCATCGTCAGTGAAGAAGGCTGGCAGGTCCGGACCGAGTGCGGACCGCGCCGCGCCTGTTAATGTCGCGAACACGAAAATGCTGTCGGGGCTTTCTTCGTCAGCGAGCGCCAAGGCGTCGGCCAGCACAAGCCGGCCTTCGGCGTCTGTGTTGCCGATTTCAACCGTCAACCCTGCGCGGCTTTTCAGAATATCGCCGGGGCGGAACGCATCACCGCTGATCGAATTTTCGGCAACCGCCAGGATCACGCGCAGACGGCAATTGAGCTTCTGGCCCATGATCATGTGGGCAAGCGCCAACGCCGTTGCGGCTCCGCCCATATCCTTCTTCATGATCAGCATGCCGCTCGGCGGTTTGATGTCCAGACCGCCGGTATCGAACGTGATGCCCTTGCCAACGAGGGTTATTTTGCGGCCGTTTTCAGGCCCCCACGTCATGTCGATCAAACGCGGCGCTCGCGGGCTGGCGCGGCCGACGGCGTGGATCATTGGAAAATTCTGCCGCAACAGTTCAAAACCGCTGATCACGTTGAAGGTCGCGCCATGACGGCCGGCAACGGTGCGCGCCGCATCTTCAAGCTCCTGCGGCCCCATGTCGGATGCCGGTGTGTTGATCAAATCGCGGCCGAGCCAAATGGCTTCTGTGGTGTTGATGACTGTTGCCGCGTCAGCGCCCACCGGCATACGCAAGCGCGGACGCTCTGGTGCTTTATCGGCGCCGCTGCGATAGCGCTGGAACCGGTAGGCGCCCAAGCCCCAGGCAATCGCCGCCAGATCCGGCGCGTCAGGCGGCGCGGCGAAGCTGTAAGTGCCGGGCGGCAGAGATTGCGCCAACTGACCGGTCAACAATTCTGACGGGCCGCACGGCTCGCCAGCAGCCCCATCGCCGAGGCCGAGCGCCACGCCGGCAATAGCGCCGTCGCTTCCCGGCATCGGCACCTGCTTTTTGGCGGCGCCGGTAAATTTCTGCGCCGAGAGCCACGCACGGCCAGTTGCATCAGCACGCGTATGATCCGGCATACCGCCCGATTTCAGCAGCCAAAGCGGTGTATCCGCATCTTCACGAGGCCCCGTCTCAAACAGGTCCCGCGCCGTCCAGGCCGCCGTCTCGGTCATTGTCGTCATCCTTGTTCGCAACGCCCAAATCTATAGCGCGGATCTGGACTGCGAAACTGGCGCCGCATCCCATTTCAACGAAATGCTCAACAGTTAAGCGTTTGTTGACCGCTGTCCCAGAGACTGACAGTCGCAGAGATTCGGCCGGGGCCGTCATGGCCGCCGGTTTTAGGGAGAATAATTATGGCGCACCTGATGCGTACGGTCCGGCCAGCGAAGGCCGCTAAAATCACGCGTGTGCTGGCCAGCCTGACGGCAACGCTGTTGCTTGGTGCATGCGCCCAGACCAGCGACCTGCTCGGTTCGTCCAATCTGGTCACGGCGCAACAAGACAGCGACGAGGCCGAGAAGCCGGAAGGGACGCAAAACGAATTGCAGAAAGCCACCGCCTATTGGGGCCAGGAATACGCCAAGAAGCCATCGGAATTGAAGCCGGCGCTAAATTACGCCCGCAACCTGAAGGCGCTCGGCGAAAAGCAGAAGGCACTGGCCGTGTTGCAACAGGCCGGTTCGCTGCACGACGGCGACAAGGAACTGGCTGGCGAATATGGCCGTTTGGCCCTCGAACTCGAGCAGGTCAATGTGGCCGGCCGGATGCTGGCCATTGCCGATGATCCAGCGAAGCCTGACTGGAAAATAATTTCAGCGCGCGGCACCGTTCTTGCCAAGCAGGGCAAGTTTAAGGACGCAATCCCATTCTATGAACGCGCCCTTGCGATGTCGAACAACCAAGCATCGGTGTTGAATAATCTGGCAATGGCCCACGCAATGAGCGGCGATGCCAAGAAAGCCGAAGAGCTGTTGCGCCAAGCGTCAAACACAACTGGAGCCTCGTCTGCCAAGGTCAAGCAGAACTTGGCCCTCGTGCTCGGCCTGCAGGGCCGCTATGACGAGGCCAAAACAATGACGGCCGGCCTGACATCGGCATCGACCGACGCATCGCAGAACGTCGATATGTTGCGCAACTTCGTCAAGGTGCCAGCACAGAAGGCGCCTGTCGCCCTCGCAGGCGGGCCGGTTCCGGACTTCAAGACGCAAGTCAGCCGGGCGATAGCCACAGCGCCGGCAGCACCGGTTGCCGGAACAGCTGGCAAACCGGATGCGTATGTCGCGCCGCAATTCAAGCCGGCAACGCTTGATACCGCGAGCGCCGCGGCTGCGGATTGGAAGACCAACGTGGCGGCAACGCACGCGCCGCAATCCGAACTGAAAGGCTTCTCCCCGTGAGCCGCCGGTAAGACGGTCATCAAATATAAAGCACTTGCAAACACCGGCCGCGAGGCCGGTGTTTTTATTTGTGCGCCAACGCCCGGCAGCATCTGCGCCTTTGAGACGTGTTCGACATTGTGCTCTTGTCCGGCGGCGTCTCTCTGGCCGGAACGGCAGCCATCGGCGCGGCGCGCGCAAATAAATAGACCCCGGTCCTTGCGGACCGGGGTCTAACGCAACACCAAACTTTTGTGAGCCTATTTGGCGACCGACTGCATGGTCATGTAACCGATGGCAGCCGGGCCGAGAATGACGATGAACAGCACAGGCAGGAAGAACACGATCATCGGAACGGTCAGCTTTGGCGGCAAAGCTGCGGCCTTGGCTTCGGCTTCCCCTTGGCGGATTTCGCGGTTTTCCTTGGCCATGGTCCGCAGAGCGACACCAACTGCCGTACCGTAGCGTTCGGCTTGAACGAGCGCGGTCGTCACCGCTTTAACGCCTGGCAGCCCTGTGCGCTTGGCAAGGTTTTCGTAAGCCAAACGGCGGTCCTGAAGATAAGAAAGCTCAGCCGTCGTCAGCGTCATTTCTTCGGCAAGTTCAAGCGACTGACGGGCGACTTCCTTCGACACCTTACCGAAAGCTGCTTCCACCGACATGCCCGACTGCACGCAAATGAGCAGCATATCGAGCGCATCCGGCCAAGCCTGCTTGATCGCCATCTGACGCTTGGATGCTGCGTTCGACACGTAGACGTTTGGAATATAGAAGCCGAGGAAGCCAGCACCAATCGCGATCAGGAACTTGATCAACGGCGGATAGTCGACATGACCAATGAAGAACACATACACGAGCGCGCCGAAGAACATGATGATGGGCGCGGCGATGCGGAAGAACATGAATGACACGATGTTCGCTTGACCGCGCAGACCGGCCCGCTTCAAGTTTTCGCGCAGCTCTTCGTTATCGAATTTCGAGCGCAGATCCAACTCATCGACAATGCGCTGCATAAAGCCCTTTGGAGCCGTGCGCAATTTTCCGCCCTTGGCTTCCTTCGCCAGATCGGCAATGCGCAGCGAGCGCATCTTGGCGCGCTCGACAGCCATTTCCTTCATGCGCTGATTCATCCGGTCGCGCGCCAGCATCGGCATGGCAACAGACAAGACGGTCGCAAACACACAGATCGCCGCCATGACGGTTGCGATCAGCTGCGGGTTCATGACGGTTTCGACGAAACTTCCCATTGTTCTACCGTTTCAAAATCAAAGCGACTTCATCCGGCCGAAGCTGGCCCCGGGACGCAACACAGAGTGAACTAGTATTTAAAGTTGATCATTTTGCGCATGACCATCACGCCCGTGAACATCCAGCACGCACCAACACCAATCAGGAAGCGGCCCATGGTCGTGGAAAACAGCGGCATGATGTAGTCAGGCGACGTCAAGTAAACCATGGTCATGACACCGGGCGGCAGCGAGGCGAGCACGCCAGCGGACGCCTTGGCTTCAGCCGACAGGCCTTTGATTTTCAGCTGCATGCGCAAACGGTCGCGCAGCACGCCGGACAGGTTGCCAAGCGCTTCCGACAAGTTGCCACCAGCCTGCTGCTGAATACCGATAACGATGGCCAGAAAGCGCACTTCCGGCAACGGCAGGCGGTCGCACATACGTTCCAGCGCTTCGCCAAGCGTTACGCCGAGACGCTGCTGATCAACGACTTCGCGGAACTCGCCGGCAATCGGTTCCGGGCTTTCGCGCGAAATGACCTGAAGGCATTCGTTCAACGGCAGGCCCGACTTCACGCCGCGCACCACAACGTCAATGGCGTTGGCGAGTTCGTTGAGAAACTTGGCCTGCCGGCGCTTGATCATTTTGCCGAGCACAAAGCGCGGAAGACCAACTGACCCGATGAAGCCCGCAACGAGCGCACCCATAAATGGCGCCTGTAATCCGGTGTAGACAAGGCCGAAGCACAGCACGCCACTGATCGCGCTTGCTATATAGAAATCGCGCGGCGTGACTTGCAGTCCGGCACGCTGCAGCTGCAGCCGGAGTGTAACCTTTTCCTTCTGCTTGGCGCGCGAGTCGATTTCCTTGAGAGAATCGGCCACAGACTTTTTGCGGCTCGTGGTCGCTTCGGCAGCAGCGGTGCCCATTTTACGCGTGCGGTTGTCGCTGACGCCCTGGATGCGCTTGTCCTTTTCCCGGTCGCCCGAGACGTAGGGAAACAGCAGCGCAAACACCACGGCAGCAAAAGCCAACGCTATCAGGCCGGCGATGACGTACGGCCCCATCGATGCATCAAACATTCTGCTCTCCAAGCGGGTTGCCGTTGGAATCGGCGACTTCGGATTCAGCAAGCGCTCGCGCCAAGCGATCAGTCTCGCCGTAATATTCAGCGCGATCCCAGAAGCGCGGGCGGGCGATGCCTGTCGACCGGTGACGGCCGACGATCTTGCCGTTGGCATCTTCGCCGGTGATTTCGAAAACGATGATATTTTGCAGCGTCACCGTCTCCTCTTCCATGCCGAGGACTTCGGTGATGTGCGTGATTTTACGCGAACCGTCACGAAGGCGCGATGCCTGCACGATGATATCGACCGAACCGCAGATCATTTCGCGGATGGTTTTGATCGGCAGGCCGTAGCCGCCCATCATGATCATCGATTCAAGACGGCTCAAGGCTTCACGCGGAGAGTTGGCGTGCAGCGTACCCATCGAACCGTCGTGGCCGGTGTTCATGGCCTGGAGAAGATCGAATGCCTCCGGGCCACGGACTTCGCCGACGATGATGCGTTCAGGGCGCATACGCAGACAGTTCTTGATCAGGTCGCGCATCTTGATTTCGCCTTCGCCTTCAAGATTCGGCGGGCGGGTTTCAAGGCGCACAACGTGCGGCTGCTGCAGCTGGAGTTCGGCCGAGTCCTCGCACGTGATAATGCGCTCGTCCATATCGATCGAACCGGTCATGCAGTTGAGCAAAGTGGTTTTGCCCGAACCCGTACCGCCGGAAATAATAGTATTGCAGCGCACCCGGCCGATGACTTCGAGAATGATCTTCGCCTGCGGCGTGATCGAACCGAATTTCACCAGCTGTTCGAGTTTCAGGCGGTCCTTTTTGAACTTACGAATGGTCAGTGCAGGACCATCGATGGCCAGCGGCGGCGCAATCACGTTGACACGCGATCCATCCGGCAAACGCGCGTCGCAAATCGGGCTCGATTCATCGACGCGGCGGCCGACCTGGCTGACGATACGCTGGCAGATGTTCATCAGCTGCTGGTTATCAGCGAAACGGACGCCGGTCTTCTGCACCTTACCGCCGACTTCAATGAACGTTGTCGCGGCACCATTGACCATGATATCGGCGATGTCGTCACGCGCCAGAAGCGGCTCAAGCGGACCATAGCCCAGAACGTCGTTACAGATGTCCTCGAGCAGTTCTTCCTGCTCGGCGATGGACATCACCACGTTCTTGATCTGAATGATCTCGCTGACGATGTCGCGAATTTCTTCGCGCGCCGCCGAGCTGTCGAGCTTGGCAAGCTGCGTCAAGTCGATGGTGTCGATCAGCGCATTAAACACCGTGGTCTTGACGTCATAGTACTCTTCCGAGTGCTTGCGCTGCTGCTCAACCACCGGCTCCGGACGCGGCGGAGGGGCCGCTGCCGGCGCCTGCTGACGCGGGGCCGCAGCCGCTTTCATTTCAGCCGGCTGCGGTGCACCCGAAGGCGCCGCCTGTGGAGCGATGCGCTTAGGTGCCGTAGGTTCGTTTGAACGCCTGCCGAACATGATGATAATGCCTCTAACGCTTGAGCTTCAATTTTTCGAGGAACGGAGCGAGCGCCGCCAGGCCTGATGCCGCAGGCTTGTCAGCCTTGACGTCACGGCGGTGGGTCATGGCCAGCGCGATCTCGCGGAACCTTTCGGCAGACTTGGCTTTCGGATTCATTTCCTCAACCATCTGGCCATTGTTGGCCGCCTGGCTGAAGGCTTCGCAATCATATTCGATCACCGAGATCGCTTTGATGTCGAGCGCCTGTTCGAATTCCTTAAGCGTAATTTCCTGGCGCTTGGGCACGTTTGCCATGTTGAGCACGAGGTGCGGTTTGGAGTCGTTCTTGCGCGCCGTCTTCAACAGATCGACGATGTTCTTGGCGTTGCGCAGGTTGGCGAGATCAGGAACCGCGGTGATGATCACTTCATCGGCCTGCAGCAACACGCGCTTGGTCCACGGCGACCAGCCATGCGGAAGGTCAACGGCGACGTAGGGCACGTTCTGGCGCACCACGTCGAGCACCATATCGCAGGATTCAGGCGAGATTTCATAGTCGCGATCGAGCACCACAGGGGCCGCGAAGATCGACAGGTGTTCGGAGCACTTGGTCAACAGGCGGTCGAGCAACTGGTCGTCGAGACGCTCAGGTGCGGCCAAAGCTTCGGCGATGCCCTGCACGGGGTCCTGATTGAAATCGAGGCCGGTGGTGCCGAACGCCAGATCGAGATCGGCAATCGTCACGTTCGACTTCAACACTTCCGATAGTGTCCAGGCGACGTTGTGGCAAACGGTCGACGAGCCGACGCCGCCCTTGGCGCCGATGAACGCAAACACGTGGCCGACGGGGTCGGTATCGGGGTTGTTGTAAAGGTTGGAAATGCTTTCCATCAGACCCATCGGCTCGATGGGTGCAACCAAATATTCGCTGACGCCGCGTTTCAACAGTTCGCGGTACAGCATGACATCGTTGTAGCGGCCGATCACAATCACCTTCGTGCCTGGATCGCAGCTTTGCGCCAGAATATCGAGTTCTGGCAGCAATGCGGCACCTTTCAGCGCCGTATCGACGATGATCAAGTTCGGCGTCGGACTATCGACATAGTGCGCAATCGCCGCTGCGATGCCGCCCATATGAACGCTGACGTGCGCCTTCGACAGACGGCGGTCTTCGGCTGCATACTGCAGCACCTCGGCGGCACGCTGGTCGTCGCAGAACGCCTGGATCGAGATGCGCGGAATAGGACGCGCCCGCTCCGCCGCCGCCACGTCAACCGCGGCGCCGTCATCAATATATTCTTCTTCAAACTGTGCAGACTGAGCCTGGTTCGACATGACTTCCCTCAACCTTATTGGGCGCCTTTGACACGGACGCGTTCGTCTTCAGACTTTTCTGCTCCGGTAGTTTTTCCCTTGGTCCAGTTCTCCATAACCGCATCGCGGCGATCGGAGTAGCGATCACCAGAGGTGCGCGGACCAAGCAAATCAGCAGGATTTGCGACCATGGCCGCAAGATTGTGCTGACCGGCGCAGCCGAAATTCGGGTGTCCGATGTTGCGGGCATTCTTGGCGAGATTTTCAGACCAGTCGTGGCCGCACTCCGGTCCCTTGGCGACGTAGCGCATATATGCGACACGCAGCGGGGGCTGGGCACCGCTTTCGTCGTGATATGCCTCAACCGAGACGGCAGAATCCGTAAAGCCGCCGTCAAGCAACAACTGACGTACATCTTCTGATGCGCCCATGGCTGCGACTTCGTTGGGGGCGCCGCTTGGAACCGATACGACGACGCGGCTATTGCCGGCATCGCTGGCCCGGTAACGTCCGGCAAATTCGACGACTTCTGCACGCTGTTGAGAGGTCAAGCCCTGCGAGCCACGAGCCACGTTGAGATTGAGAATGGCCGGCTCTTGCGACACCATAATCGGATGGCGCTGGCTTGGGTCAACCAGCGACCAGCCGGCGACTTGCGTGCCCTGTCCGCCATCGTGTTTGCAACCCGCAAGTGCCAGCGTGGCGAGTGCGAGGGTGAGTGCCTTGGCTGCGCCGGTGCGGCAGAGCGAAGGTGCGCGAGAATTTGTATGTGCGACCGTCATGATACGTCTCTCCGGAACCCGTGCTATTCGACAATGAAACCGTAGTCGCCCTTGAGATCGCCGGCAGGGGGCGCTTCGCTCTTGCCGTAGACGCGATTCAAGTGACCGAGAAAGTTCGCCTTCATATCCGTGTCAGCCTGCAGGCCGTCGGCGGGTGTTGCCAATTCCTGGCGGCCAACCGGTTTGACGAGATACGGCGTGACGATGACGACGAGTTCCGTCTCAGATTTGATAAAGTCGCGGCTGCGGAACAGTGTGCCGAGGATCGGGATGTCTTTGGCGCCGGGGAAGCCGTCGATGTTCTGACGGGTATCGTCCGAGATGAGCCCCGCGAGAGCCAGCGTTCCACCCGATGGCAATTCAACGGTCGACTTAGCCTGACGCTTCTTCAAGGCCGGGATCGAAATACCGCCGAGCGTAACGGCACCTTGGTTGGTCAATTCGCTGACTTCGGTTTCGATCTTCAGGCTGATGCGGCCTTCCGACAGAACGATCGGAGTGAACGCAAGACCAACACCGAACTCTTTGAACTGGACCGAGAGTGCGCCAAGGTTATCAACAACCGGCACCGGATATTCGCCACCTGCCAGGAACTTGGCCGGCTCGCCGGAGACCGCTGTCAGTGTCGGCTCGGCAAGCGTGCGGACCAAACCGTCGCGCTCCATCATGCGGATGGCCGAGTTGATAGAACCACCGTTGCCAGCCCAACCGCCGGTCAAGCCGGAGTTGCCGTAGCTGTTGGCGCCAGGACCCGTATTGTAGGCGCACATTGCGTTGGCGGCGCCGCAGGCCTGCTGGTCGTCGATCTTGGTGTTCTGGCCAAAGATCGGCAGCTTTCCAAGACCGGCTGCGGCCGTCAGCGGCAGCGCGTTTTCGGTGAGAAGCGTGGTTGCGAAGTTGCCGGAATTGATGGCACCGCCGAGGTTGATACCCATCTGCTTCATCAGAGAGCGCTGCACTTCAGCCACCGTGACCTTGAGCATCACCTGCTCTTCGGCTTCGACCACCAGCATGTTGATGACCGTTTCAGAGTCTGACTTGTCGAACTTCTTGACGCTCGCACCTTCAGCCGCGTCCTTTGCAGTCACTTCAAACTGCACGGTCGAGAACTGGCGGGCGATGTTGCCTGCGCGAACAGCATCCGTCGGGTTTCTGACGCTGCCTGTCAGAACCACGGTCTGGTTGAGCATTTCAACTTTGATATGCGACCCTGAGATGGTGCGGTTCAGCAAACTCTCAAGGTTTGCCGTCTCACGCTCGACGTAGAGTTCCATAGTTGCGAATTGTTCGCCGGCCGTATCGAAGAAGAAGGCGTTAGCTTCGCCGATCTTGCGGGCGAGCAGGAAAACGCGGTTTGAACTGAGCACAACCGCATCGATTGCCGCCGGGTTCGAGACCATCACGTCGCGGATGTCGCGCGGAAATTCGATCAGAACCGATTTGCCAAGGCCGACCTTCATGTTGCGGCGGACGGGCACGCCGTCTGCTTCCGTGATCCGGATGAAGGACTGGTGGGCGCCGGCCGGTGCGATCTCGCGGCCAACTCCGACGACAGGCGCTGCGTCTTTCGCGCCAGGTGCCGGACCTGCCGAGAGCGATGCACCGAAAGACGCTACTCCGATGAGCAGCATGAATGCACCGGCCAGCGGGCGGCGGAGCAAGCCAACTTTATTCAACATGGTTTTCTGCCTTATGAGACTACCGACGTAGTGCCTATTCAGTTTACGCCGTACACGCGGGATTTGGCCCCGTAACGCAGAACTCTCACGGCACTGCCGCGCTGTTTATTGAAGTCCATTCCACCCGACGCTGCCGGGTCCGTGCTGAGATCGGCAACACTGCGCAACGCCAGCGTGATTTCACCCATCGCATTCGCCAGAGCCATCATTTCTGTTTGGCGCGGGGTGAGCTCAAGAGTTGCTGTAGTCGCCGCAGCGTCGGCCGCCTTCTTGCCTTCTTTGGTTTCAATCTGCTGGCCGATGGCGATCACACGGACGTTGCGGAACAGCGTATCGCTGACGACTTCTTCGCCACCGCTTTTGCTGCGCATGCGGCGAATGAGAATGACATCGACATGATCGTTCGGCAGGATCAAACTTCCCGCCGCAGACTTTGCGTCGATCTTGGTCGAGATGGCGCGCATGCCGCCTGGGAGAATGGCTGCGAGCACGCCGCCTTGGCCAGCCTTGATCAGCTTGGTTTGGGTGATCGGCTCGCCGGCGAGCAGCGCTGAACGGGCAACCGAACCCGACAGTTCGCGCTTTTTCGATTCGCCGCCGTTTTCCTGGGTGACGTAACCGCGCTGCGCTGCTTCCTTCGGCCAAGCGACCCAACGGAAGCTGCCTTCGTTGACAATCTGGCCAACGGCAATGTCGGAGCTGGCCACCAGCACCTGGGTGCTATCGACGGTCTGCTTTTCGACATGCACGGGCGGCGGCGGCTGGATGAATGAACTGGCGAAATAAAACGCAATCAGCGCCGCACCGCCAGCAACGGAAATTGCGATAACCTGGGCCTTTTTCATGACTCGCGCAGTCCCTTCGAAACCAGACATAGGAATTCTGAGATTTGAAGATGCGCGATAAACGTCAATGTCAGGTTAATCGCTGTTTCAAAAATGACCGGTTTTGAAACAGCTTTTTCTGAAGCTTAGCGCCCGGTAAACGCAAGACGGGCGCGCTTGGCGGCGCGCCCGTCAATATTTTTGCGTGATTGAGGCCGCTGCACTTATCCGAGAAGTGCGTGATACCAGATCGTCGAAGGGTACATGACGAGGCCCGACGCGGCGATGGCAATGCCGTAGGGAATTCCGGTGCCTTGCACGTGCAGCTTGACAGCCCACGGCGGCAGCGCCTCGGCACTGACCGGCACGTATTTGCGGTACGCGAGGATCGCAGCTGAGAGCAGTCCGCCAAAAATCGTAACATAAGCGATATAGAGGATCGCGTGTTCCGGCCCCATCCAGAGCGCGCCCGCCGCCATCAGCTTGGCATCGCCACCGCCGAGAAGACGGAACGAAAACATGACGAAGCCGGCAGCCAGCGCCGCAACGCCAATCGCCAGATGCAACAATGCTGTTTCCAGCGGCAGCTGCACATAAAGGGCAGCAAGTGCGAACGCGGCGATGAGCGCCAGCGAAATTTTGTTCGGGATCTTCATCGTGAACAGGTCGTTGGCCGCTGCGAACGACATGGCCACCGGGAAGATGAGCAGAAGGGCAGAAGCGATCACCGGCATATCTCCATCGGCGGGGCGAGTGCTTGAAAGTCTCGGGCTCAACAAAGCACGATCACGGTTAAGCAGCGCTTAAAGCTGCCCCGCGGCCGGACCGGGAGGCCGGACAAATTGGGTTTAGTTGGCCGAATTGCTGTTCAACTCGGTGCCGACTTCGGTGAACGTCGTTTGGAGTTCGCCCCGCATCGACGTCAGACCAGCGGCGATGGCAATCGAGACGATGCCAGCAATCAACGCATATTCAATCGAGGTTGCACCAGCCTCGTCGTTGGCGAACGATTTGAGTGCCTGGAGGGTACGCGTCATGACGAAACGGCCTTGAGTTGTAGTTTAGACGCCGGATGGGCGGGTGTGGCGTGGTGGAGAATGATCCTAATCGCGGGCCGTTAAGATTTGATGTTAGCGATGTGATTTAGGCCGGAATGAAAACTAAGAATATCCTGACTTAACAACAGCATACGCAGCATTCGACGGACAGCCTGCCGGGCACGAAAAACGCCCGGAGACCAATGTCTCCGGGCGCTTTGCGACAGCGCGATCCGCGCCAAGTCTGTCAACAGTGTGCCAGCAAATTTGCTGGCGCGCTGCTTAGTTGCCTGCGCTCTGCAGTTCCGTTTCAACGGTGCCCAGGGTCGCCTGGAGTTCCGTGCGGACGTTCTGCAGGCCGGTGATGATGCCGATGCCGACGATGGCGGCGATGAGGCCGTATTCGATAGCCGTTGCACCCGATTCGTCGTTCATGAAGCGCGAAAACATGGTCATATCTACTCTCTCCCAATTTACACTGAAGTGATCTTCCGATCCGGTTCCTCGGGGGAGCACCTCCTCACCGCTGAACTAAAGCCAACATACCCCCCACAGATTAAAGCCAGGTAAAAACCGCAAAAGCCGAGATAAATACTTCTTGTCCGGGCATTAATTTGTTGTTGTAAATTATAGCTAGACCAAAAGTACGCAGTAATTCCGCTGTATTACATTGCTCTAGTTGCTTAACAATGTATTTAGCGTAGATTATCAGCGGAATAGTTTGATTAATACTTGGTTTAACTTGCCGCCTCTACTGTGGCGGGCGCTTGATCTCTGGTGCAGCATAAGCTTTGCGCGACCGGACCACGCGCCGCGCCGCCCTCCTGACTACCGTTCACTTGAGCCACCCCCGATGGCAGGGGCAAAAATCAACTGGCGGGCCACCGGAATGCGCCGGCGATTTTGCAGTCATGCGAGCGCGTCGGCCGGTGCGGGTACGGGAATGTCTGACTTTGGCGCGCACGTTTGCAGTTCCTTCACCTTTTCCTGACTTCATGGAGGCTAGGCTTTCAAGAAGGACCTCTGTCTCATGCGGCTACGTGCTTTTTTTTCCGCCAATCGCGGCGGACGTCTGCAGAATTCGATGCTTGTGTCGCTGACACTGCTTGCTGGCATGGCTGATGTACAATCTGCCGCAGCCGGCGATCTGATAGTTCGCTACGACCAATCCCAGCTTTTGCGGCTTCCGCGCCCGGCCAGCGAAGTCATCAT
Source organism: Hyphomicrobium sp. (assembly GCA_013141015.1). Taxonomy (GTDB): domain Bacteria; phylum Pseudomonadota; class Alphaproteobacteria; order Rhizobiales; family Hyphomicrobiaceae; genus Hyphomicrobium_B. Next base: position 159,264 of record JABFRT010000004.1, read on the forward strand.
CGGCAACCCGTCAATCGCCGACATCTCACTTCAGGGCGGCAATCTGCTTGTCGTCACCGGCAAAACGTTCGGGATCACCAATGTGATCGCGCTCGATGCCGACCGTAACGTGATCCAGGACCAGCGGGTTGTGGTCGAACGCGACGAACGGCGCGTAGTCAACCTGCACAAGGGCAGCACGCGCTATACCTATTCGTGCTCCCCCAACTGCGAAACAAACCTGACGATCGGCGATGGCAAAGACTATTTCGACCAGGTGCTCAAGTCGAACAACGACAAAATCCGCTTCTCTGAAGGTGCAGCCGACAGCGCTGGTGGCCAAGCGGCCGCTCAGTAAGGTCTTCGGCCCACCCGGAACCAGACCACTGACACTCTATATATAGCTGCGATAGCGCAGACGGATGCTGAGGCCGCGAAACAGCGGCCTCAGTCATTTCCAAAGTTGCACGAGCCCCAACCGTTCCGTCCGTTGACGGGCCGCACAAGGCCGCCCGTGGGCCGCCCGCACGATGCCAGACCTCGCGCGCGATCCCAAACTGTTGGACAAACACCACCGCTAATTGGCGGGCCAATTCCAAATCGCCATTAATTGATCGTCAACCAAGCCGAGCGAACACTGGCTAATTAAATATTTCTTTAATCGCTCCGATCCTAATGTAGCGATACTGATTTAGGACTGGAATTGAGGATCGCACGATGCGTTTGCGTCAACTGCAGCAGTATCTGAAGACACGCGCAACCGGCTTCAAGCGTGAAGACGACGGCGCCACTGCAATTGAATTTGCAATGGTTGCCACACCATTCTTCATGCTCGTCTTTATGCTCATCGGCTTCGCGATGTATTTCTTCGTCATGAACTCGCTTGAAAAAGGTATGGATCAGACCAGCCGCTTAGTGCGCACCGGCCAAGCCCAGAAGAACAACATGACGGTGGCTGACTTCAAAAATCAAGTCTGCAACTCGTCGGGCGATTGGATCAAATGCCCCAAGGTTCAAGTGTTCGTGCAGAAATATCCAAACTGGGCGACCGTTGCACCGCAAGAATGCTTGAACGTCGATGGCTCCGTCGTCACCAATACGGCGGCCGGCACCGACCCAATCGCCACTTATACTGGCACCGCCAGCGAAATCGTGGTTGTCACAACCTGCTACAAATGGGAATTCGCGCAGCAGATCCCATTCGTGAAAATTGGCAATATGGGCGACAATTCGATGATGATGCAATCATCGACCGCATTCCGGACTGAGCCATACGCTGCAAACTGACGCTCAGCCCATCAGACCACGACACAATTCTCATATCACTGGGATCAACGTTCATGAAGTTCACACTCCGCCAGCGCATCGCTCTCAGCTATCATGCCTTCAAGGATAACTGCGCAGGCGTCGCCGCGATCGAGTTCGCGTACCTGCTGCCCCTGCTGATTATGATGACCTACGGCGTTATCGAAGCATCACGCGCTGTGATGATGCACAAGCGTTTCCAGCGCTCCGTCGCGCTCATCGGCGATCTCGTAGCTCGCGAAGAAGAGATTGGCACAACACCAGCACTCGCCCAGCAAGCCATGGACGGCATGATGCGTGCAGCAGAACACGTCATGTCCCCCTACGACACCTCTTCGCTCAAGATGGGTGTGACGGCCATTCAAGCGGCCCCGAACGACGCCACCGATACCACCGTGGCGTGGTCTTATTCTTACGAAGAGTACCCGGTGTCATCTACGGGCGCGCCCAAAAACATGCCGGCCGCTGGTATGATCACCGCTGGCAACGCCGCGATCCTGGTTGAAGCCCAGTACAAATACAAACCGATCCTGACCAACCTCGTTCCCGGCTTCGACATGGAAGTCACCTGGAATGACCAAATCTCGCACGCACCGCGCGGCCGTTGCCCGAAATTCGGCGGCACCGTTTGCTGAGTTCGTTCGCGCGGAATCGCGGCAATTACTGAACGGCAATTTGGAAAAAACTTCCAATTGACCGGCGTTCATTTTTATTTCTGGAAAAATTCCTCCCCGCATCCACCATATGGTGGATTTGATTGTGCGGGCCGCAATGATATAGAGATCCCATTGCAAGGGCAGATCTCTTTTCCATTTGAATTGCGGCGGGTATCAATGGCACGGCGTTCATCCCACACGCCCGAGGAGTTGCGGCAACGCATCCTTGAGGCAGCACAAAACATCATCGAACGGGAAGGCCTGATTGGCTTGTCCGCCCGAGAGATTGCCCGCTCCATCGGCTATTCTCCAGGCACCCTATATAATATTTTCGAGAACCTCGACGATGTGCTGCTGACCCTGCAAACGCAGATGATGGCAAGTCTTGTCGATGTCATGAAGGCCGTGCCGACCGCCGAAACGCCACAGCTCACCATCGACGCACTGGCCCATGCCTACGTCGATTTTGCGCTCGACAACAAGCGCATGTGGAACTTGCTGTTCACACACTACCTGCCAAGCGAAATGGCGGCACCGGTGGCCCTGATCGAAAACGTCAATATTGTCAGCTCTATCGTGGAGAGCGCAATCGCGCCATTGATGGCAAAGGCTGGCAAACTTGAAATCGAGGTGGCCGCCAAGGCGTTATGGGCTGGTGTGCATGGCGTCACCGCAATTGCCGTGACGGACAAAGGCCCAACACTCAATTCGGCGACCGCGCACGCCTTCGCACGGCAGTTGGTGACAACCTATACCCGCGGGCTCACCTGCAAATAGCCACCAACGGAAAACGGCCCGCACGTGGCGGGCCGCTTCAACTGTTGCCGATGCCGCGGACTTTAGTTCTGCGGCTTTGCAATTGAGCCCGTGGTTAGTTCCGGCGCCGCTGTTTGCGAAGCGCCCGCCGCTGAACGGTGGGCCGCGATCACCCCAAACCACTTATCACTCGGCAGCAAACGCTGCTGCAAGCCACTCCACAATCCGTGCGTGCTCACGCCATCGACAAACATTTTAGTCGGTGGCGACACCATAATGGCTGCCGCCGTTGCCGCGGTCATGGCAAGCGACGCCCACGGATAGCGGCGGTCGAAAAGTTTTAACGCAGTGCCGAACGACGCCTTGATGCGGGTGTCCATGACATCGACCGAATAAACTTCATCGAGCACCAGATGGGTGACGTAGCCGGTCATCATGAAGCCGGCAGCAAGCCAGGCAACCCCCTCAGGGCGGTGCAGCACATAGTGGAACACAATCGCCGTTGCGACCGACGTGAACACACCCGCCAACAGCGAGTGCCAGATACCGCGATGTACCGACGTCTTGTGAAAAAAGTAGTGCAGCCCATAGCGCACCACGACCAGCGTGCCGAGCCACAAGATCCAGAGTTCGGCGATTGAGAATTTTGTGGCTGCGTTGAAGAGAGCGGCAAACGAGAAGAAAATTCCAAGACCGGCAAACATCGATTTGCTGGCGCGGGAATCTTTAAGGTCAATGTCCGGCAACACCGAGCCGAGCACCCCCGCCAGCGTTACCGCGACTAGATTTTCAGGCGCCACGACATCCGCCGCAAGCGTCAACGTTGCCAACGCACCTGAAACGACTGTGCCAACCGCAATATGGGTGGTGAAATTCGCCATGATAGTCTCGTCCCTCTGTCAGGGTGCGCCCTCAATGCCGGCGCCCGCAGTCGTTCTGCCGCAGGCTTCAGCCCGCTCGAAACTCAGTCTGCTATTGGCCATCTGATTCGCATGGGCGAGGCGAGGCTGAGGCGCGGCGATGGTGTGGATAAGCCGTCAAACCGGCCGCATGCCCCGCATTTTCAGCTCTGCAGCCACGCTGGTTCGCGCCTGCACTGCCGCAGATGCACACTGGCCGTTGCGGCTTGAATATGGCACACGGTCTCCAATGCGCGAAAGGAACACCGTGAAGTGACGACGAAAGTGCCAACAGCCCCAACCCAGCACTCCAAGATCACGCGTTTCGCGGCGGTCAACATTGCTGTGGCGGCCGCCGTGATGGGCATCAAGTACATCGCCTACCTGGTGTCGGGATCGGTCGCCTTATACTCCGACGCGCTGGAAAGCATCGTCAACGTTATGACGGCCATCGCGGCCCTCGTTGCCGTGCGCATCAGCTCAAAGCCGGCCGACGACGACCACCCCTTCGGCCATTCCAAAGCTGAATTCTTTGCGGCCATTTTCGAAGGCGCGATGATCATCATCGCCGCACTGCTCATCCTCGCCAAGGTCTATGAAGCCCTGCGCTTTGGCGGAACTCTGCAGCAGCCGGGCCTGGGCCTCACCATTAACACCGCGGCGGCCGTGATCAACGGCGCCTGGGCCTACGCGCTTATCGCGCGCGGCAAAGCGTGGCGGTCACCCGCACTCGTCGCCGATGGCCACCATCTGATGACCGACGTCGTCACATCCGTTGGCGTGATTGCAGGTCTGCTCCTCGTGATCGCCACCGGCTGGCAGATCCTCGACGCGCTGCTCGCTGGCGCGGTCGCACTCAATATTCTGTGGTCAGGCTACAAGATCGCCCTGCAATCGATGTCGAGCTTGATGGATCAGGCGGCGAGCCCGGACATCGAAAGCCGGATCCGCGGCGTGATTGCGGCCAACGGCGACGGCGCGCTGCAGGCCCACGACATTCGCACGCGGCAAGCGGGGCGCGTACTGTTTATCGAATTCCACCTCGTGGTGCCGGGTTCCATGACGGTCGATGACGCGCACGCAATTTGCGACCGGCTGGAAAATGCCATCGAGGCCGAGATCGAAGGGTCGGAAGCCGTGATCCACGTCGAGCCGGACCACAAGGCCAAGACCAATAGCGAAGGCACCGTTAGTCTCTAGCCAGCCGCCAATATGAGGGCGATACTGTTCTGCCGCTCGCGCCAAGGCGGGCGCGCACCTGGGCTGCACGGATGAAAGCTTTGATCCGCTCATAAAAGGTCAGCTGTTCGTCGCCGATGATGCCCTCAACTTCCGCGCCATTGGCAATGTGACTCAACCGGGCTTTCCCGCGGGCGATTTCAAACACCGACGCGATGCCGGTTGCCAAGTCGCCTGGCAGCAAGACGGTCTCGTTGGCTTGGCGTCGCGGTGCGGCACTGTCGAGATTGGCCTCACCCACATCGAACGCCGCCAACTGATCAAGCGGCCCGGCATCTCGCAGCGTGGCGGCGTCAGAGACTGGATTTGTCTTGGTAAGCGAAGGTTCAGACGCAGCGGCCACATCCTCTGGCAACATCGTCGAGACTTCAATCGCTAGTCCACGCGGCCAAAGCCGGAGAAGATCTAACCGCGGACCAGCCGCCGCAACGTTCATCGCGCCGGTTTCGAGGCTCATCTTTGTCATCGCCGCATCGTGCGCGGTATCGAACGTGGCGAATTTTCCGAGGAAGCCGGGCACCGGTGCGTAGGTTCGAAGTTTGCTGTAGCGCGCCTCGTGATCTTCCGGCGATTTGAGGATTGCAACTTCGAGCGCGGCCACACCTTGCTTGATGAAGCCGAGCTGCTCAGCCGTTGCGCGCGAAACATCGAGCGTCCGGTCTCCGCGATACGGCCCCGCACTGGTAACGCGCAGCACCGCCGCCAGCCGTGTTTCCGGGTTGTATGTCAGCAGCACCGTGCCGTCGGGGAAAATTGGGCTCGCCGCGTTATCCGGCCGGTCAGCGTGAAAGACGGCGCCGGAACTGGTCAGGCCGCACGGATTGAAGCGGTCGCGTTTGCAGTCGTCATAGTACGACGCCTTCACATAGCCGCGCCGGCCGACCATCGCGTCCATTTCATCAACGGAGTGGATGTAATGGCAGAACCCGCCATAGCAATGAACGGTGCCGGGTGTTTTGGCCGAAACGGGCGGGCAATCAGCCGCCGTCAACGCCATGACAACCGCCACGACGCTTGAAAACGCACTTGTATGGACCGGCCCTGTGGCTGGGCCGATCCTGCGCCTGCGCCTCACGCCTAACCCGGCCCTGGGCACCCATTGAGCCCCGCAAATACAGTTAACGGCCCTAAAAAACACTTTTCTCATAGAGCGTTAGATGACCCGGATAACTGCAGGACTTAACCAACTATGAGCAGCGTTCGGCCCACAGGTCGTAATCGTCAGCCTCGATCACTTTCGCCTGCACGATATCGCCCGGCATAACGCCGGTCTCGCCGTTCAAAAACACGCTGCCGTCGATCTCAGGCGCGTCCCACTTGGAGCGGCCCAAAGCGCCGTCCTCATCGACCTCGTCGATTAACACGTCAATGACGCGGCCAACTTTTTCAGCAAGCAAGCTGGCGCTGATCTCTTTCTGGCGGGCCATGAAGCGATGCCAGCGCTCTTCCTTGACCTCTTCCGGCACCGCGCCTTCAAGGCCATTGGCAACAGCGCCTTCAACAGCTTCATACTTGAAGCATCCGGCGCGGTTGATGCGGGCGTCTCCCAGCCAATCAAGCAGCTGGTTGAAGTCGTCCTCGGTCTCGCCCGGGAAGCCAACGATAAACGTCGAACGGATCGCGAGGTCAGGGCAAACATCGCGCCAGCGGCGGATACGCTCTGCCGTCTTTTCCTGCGAGGCCGGGCGGCGCATGGCTTTCAACACGCGCGCAGACGCATGCTGAAATGGGATGTCGAGATAGGGCAGGATCTTGCCCTCGGCCATCAACGGAATAACGTCATCGACGTGCGGATAAGGATAGACGTAGTGCATCCGCACCCACGCGCCGAGATCACCCAACGCGCGCGACAAATCAAGGAAGCGCGCTTTGAGTGGCACTCCCTTCCACGGGCTTTCGGCGTATTTGATATCAAGACCGTAAGCGCTGGTATCTTGGCTGATAACCAGCAATTCCTTGACGCCGGCTTTGACCAGTTTTTCAGCTTCCGTCATCACGTGGTTGGCCGGACGGCTGACCAGATCGCCGCGTAACGCCGGAATGATGCAGAACGAGCAGCGGTTGTTGCAGCCTTCCGAGATTTTCAAATAGGCGTAGTGGCGCGGCGTCAGATGCAAACCTTCCGGCGGCACCAGATCAACGTACGGATCATGCAGCGGCGGCACCGCGTCGTGGACTGCATCCACGACCTGCTCATATTGATGCGGACCCGTGACCGCCAGCACGCCCGGGTGCGCCTCCCGGATGCGGCCCTCTTCCACACCGAAGCATCCGGTTACGATCACGCGGCCATTCCCGGCCATCGCTTCACCTATGGCGTCGAGGCTTTCCTGTTTGGCGGAATCGAGGAAGCCGCAGGTGTTGACGACCACCACATCGGCACCGTCATAGTTGGCGGCAATCTCGTAGCCCTCGGAACGCAATTTGGTGATGATGCGTTCACTATCGACCAGCGCCTTGGGGCAGCCGAGCGACACGAAGCCAACCTTGGGCACGCCCTTCGCCTTGGCGCCGCCACCCGCCGCCGTGGAGCCGCCCGCCGCGCGGCGCACTTTCGCGTTTGCTTTTGCAGCGGCATTTGTCGAGGGTTTTGTCATGCGGCGCTTCTAACCCTGGCCAGGATCAAGCGCAATTGCGAGAGTGTAGCAGGCGACCGAGGACACCCGCTTGAGCGAAACCACAGTATTTCCGGGCTCCGGAACACTCCACATCAACGGCGCACTGGGCCGCTGGCTGGCTGAAGGCCGAGCGGTCGTCGAGGCGACCGTGATCGCGGCGTCAGGCGCGGCCCCGGTCCCCGTTGGCGGGCGCATGATCATCGCCAGTGACGAAGAGTTTCTGGGCTCTGTATCCGGCGGCTGCGTTGAAGCCGACGTGATTGCCGCAGCCCTCGACATCTTGTCAGACGGCCAACCGCGCGACCTGACGTTTGGCATCGCAGATGAGGTAGCATGGCGTTCCGGGTTGCCGTGCGGCAGCACCATCCGCGTCCATGCCCAAGTTATCGATGCAGCGTCGGCAACCCTAGTGATCGGCGCCCAGACCGGTTTGAGCCTTGATCGCCAGCCGCGTGTCACGGCGCTGAACCTCAGCACTGGAGCGCGCAGGCTTTACACGTCACCGGACGGTGCGCCGCCTGAGGTCACCGGCGCCTTTGCAACCGGCCAAAGCGGCCTCGTCTCGACCGCTGACGGCGAAACGTTTGTCCACGTTTTGACGCCACCGCCACGCATAGTGATCATCGGCGCCACTCACGTTGCCCAGCTGCTGCAGCACATGGCGGGCGCAATCGGCTACGACGTGATCGTGATCGATCCAAGGTCCGCATTCACCAGCGCCACCCGTTTTGATCCGGCAACCGCCATCACCGGATGGCCCGAGCGCGAACTCGCCGCGTTCGCCAGCGACCCTTACACGGCCATCGTCACGCTCACGCACGTCGGCCATATCGATGACGAAGCGCTGGCCATCGCGCTGCGCTCGCGTTGCCGCTATGTCGGCGCTCTCGGTTCACGGCGCACCCACGCCAAACGCATCGAACGGTTGAAGGACGCCGGATTTACAGACGCCGAGATTGCCCGCATTCACGCGCCGGTTGGTTTGGATCTTGGCGGCCGGGCACCCGGCGAAATCGCGGTGTCCATTCTGGCGCAAGTCGTCGCTGCATTTAACGGCCGGCTCAGCTCATGAAAATCGCTGGCATCATCGTGGCGGCCGGGCGCTCGTCGCGGTTCGAGGGCGGCAACAAATTGTTGGCCGAAATCGATGGCAAACCGCTTATCCGCAACGTGATTGATGCCGCATGTGACGCAGCACTCGACGAGATCGTCGTGGTGACCGCACCCGGCGCGCCGGCAGTTCATGCGGCGGCGAGCAGGGACGCGTGGCGGACGATCGTCAATCCGGACGCGGCGGCCGGTCTCTCAACCTCAATCCGATGTGGATTGTCGGCAATCGATCAGACGAGCGACGGCGCGCTGATTATCCTCGCCGACATGCCGCGCCTGACAGCGCGCCTGATCAACGATCTGTGCGCAGCGTTCGCCGCACGCAACGCGCAAGCAATCGTGTTTCCACAATCCCGCGATGGCCGCCAAGGCAACCCGGTGCTATGGCCGCGCATGCTGTATGCTGAACTGATGGCGCTCTCTGGCGATGCCGGTGGCAAAGTCCTCCTCGCCGCGAACCCCGGACTGTTGCAGCCCGTTGCCGTTGAAGGTGACGCGGCGTTCGTGGATATAGATACGCGCGCCGACCTTGCCCGGCTTATGGAAGGTCAGGACTAGCCCCCTTGAAATCAGCGGGCGTTACTTGGTCTTGCGGGTCTTGCCAAGAAGCGGCACTCCGGCAGATACCGACAGCTCGGTTGCCACGAGCTTGCGCAACGTGGTCATGGCCGCGAATACTTTTTGCACCGATGGCTGGTCGCCCTTGGCGACGCCCGATCCGCGGCCACCCGCGCCGTCGCTGGATTTGACGATGTTCCAGGCGATGCCGGCCGAGTTTTTCACCCAATCCTTGTCCCCGGCAAGGGAACTCTCAAGCGCCATTGCGTCGTAGAAATGATTGAGCGCGTTGACGCCCGCCTCATAGTATTCGGCCGCCAAATTGGATTTGGCGTAAGGCCCTTCCGATTTCGACGTGGTGTAGAGATGCGGCTTCACTTCGTCGTCGGCGACCGACTTCAGACCGGCATAAAGCGCCATAACCAAGGCGCGGGCGGCATCTTGCGCCGACTCGTAGGGTTCTTTGCCCGGGGCGGCGCGCAGCATTTTTTCCTGCCATCCGCCGTCGCTGGTCCAGCCTTGGAGCAGTTCGCCGGCAATCCCGTGCACGTTGACCGCAATCGCTGACGCGAGTTTGCAGCGCAGACTTGAGGCATCAGTGGGACCGAGCGGCGCGGCACTGTCTGTCAGCAATAGCTCCAAGGCCGGCAAGCCTTGCACCGCAGGACTTTGCTTGGCGAGCGCACCACCTTCAAATTTAGCCGGATCGCCGCTGGCGAGCAGCTGACCGAGCTCGCGCGCCACCTCGCCGCGCCGATCAGGCCACAACGACATGCGGTCTTGCCGCGCTTGCCCGGCCATCGGCCCAAAACGCAAATAGGCGACACCCGCCCACGCAACGACGACGTTGCGGAAATGCGTGCTCAACTCTTCTCTGTCGCCGTCTGTGCCCGTCTTGCAGGCGCGCGCGACCGCTGGTGGCAGGCGCGCCGCAGCCTCGGCAACGGCTTGGAAATGCCGCACGACATGAGATTGAATTGTCGATTGCACCCGAGCGTCATGCACATTTTCTGTGCTGGGTCCGGCGCGCGCGGCATCGGCAGCCAGCACAGCATAAGCGCTGCACGGGACCATGAACGCGGCCACGAAAACACGGACCCGTCCACCCACCCCGCGCCGCGCACACGTCATCATCGCTCTATTGTTTCCGTTCACGCAGCCGTATTTCCCATCTTGGGGCGGCTGCGGGCCGGACCAGGATCTCGCATTCCTTTCGGTTCCGGTATTCGCTCTGGCGCATGCTGCGGAGGGGAGCCAATGCCGGAACCGGAACACTAGCTCATTGTCACTGAATAATTGGCGCGCGCCAAGTGCATCGTGCGCCGCGACCATTCAACCGGAGCACCCGACATGCCGTAAGCGATCCGCTCCACGCTCAGCAATGGCTGGTCCTTCGCAACCTTTAATTTGAGAGCGAGGTCTGGGCTGGCCGCCACTGGCCTCAAGGCTTCGGTGACCTTGGTAATGACTTCCTGGTAGTGACGCCGGTACAGAGGAAACAACAATTGCCCGCCCTCGTGCAAATGGCTCTGCAGACCAGGGAAACGCGACTCTGCAACGGTGATCGTTTCAACGGCATCGACGGCATCACTTGCGCTCCATACTGCGTCGAGGCGATAGACGCTTTCAGGCATCTTTAACGCCAAGGCCTGGCATTCCTCGCGCGTCGCTTCGCCAAGTGTTGCGGTCCAATCGACGCTGTCACACGACAATTTTTTCGTGCCCGAGCGCAAATTGGAAAAGCGTTCAAGCTCGGTCGCGTCAGATGTCTCTATGACGAACGTGCCGCGCCCTTGGCGGCGCTGAATCAAGCGCTCGTTTTCCAGCATTTCAAGGGCTTTGCGCACCGTACCGATGCTGACACCGATATCTCGGGCCAGAGCCACTTCGTTGGGCAACGGCGCCCGTGATGACCACTCGGACGAACAAATCTTGGCACGCAGAATGCCGGCAACCTGCACATACAGCGGCCCGGCGAATGATGGTGAGGGTGTTTGAGTGGATGCTTGCAGCGACATGGCCCTTGGCTCCCCGGCAAATGGCTTCTCAAGCAGTGCCACGGCAGGAAGCCTTCGGGAGGGAATGGCGGGTCCGGCATCGACACGGTAGAGGGCGTGTCGCGATCAACCGTTCAATCTTCGAATGACCTTGTCTGTCGTTCAACACTTGCAGTGTTGAATTTGCCCACAAATGCTTGTCTGGCGTATGCCGGCGACGTGTCAAAATATTTCAAATTGCACACAAGCGCAGCGGCTGAATGATCTGTGGCACGTTAAGTCCGCGTTTTTCCGGTAAACATATAGCCCGCACCGCGCACGGTTTTGATCAGGTGCGGGTCACCGCCGCCCTCCGCGATCTTGCGGCGCAGCCGGCTGACGTTGGTATCGATGCACCGCTCTAACAGTTCGGCATCGCTGCCGCCGACAGCATCGATCAGGAAATCGCGGCTTAAAACGCGGCCCGGATGGCGGACGAATGCGTCTGCCAGACGGAACTCGGTGGTCGTCAAACTCAGGGCCTTGCCGGCCGGCGTTTTCAGATCGTGTGCGGCGACATCAAGGGCCAGCACGCCGAATGGCAAGATGTCACTGCCGGGTGCCGCGAGAGCTGCGGGATAGGGATTGGTCCGCCGCAGCACAGCCCGTATGCGGGCTAAAACTTCGCGGACGTTGAACGGTTTGACGACGTAGTCGTCGGCGCCGACCTCAAGTGCAACAATCCGGTCGATGTCGCTGCTGCGGCCCGAGACCACGACAACGGGCACGCTGCTGATCCGGCGCACCGACCGGACGATCGACAAGCCATCGTCATGGCGCAAGGTCAGATCAAGCGTAATGAGCGCGATATCCCGCAGCCGCAATGCCGCCAGCACGTCCGCTTCACTGTTCGCCTCTGTAACAGCGAAGCCCGCCCCCTCAAGTGCCGTGCGAAGCACGCGGCGGATTCGTGGATCATCATCGACGACCGCAATCCGCCTTGGCGTTTGTGCGCCGGTCCGCGGCGCGCAAGTGTTGGCGACGTGGGGGCCTTCATCGGGCCTTGAATGCGCCAGCGGCTTCAGCGCACCAGTTGCCTGCCTCAGCTGCGTCACATTTGGTTGCATATGCGCCACCCACCAGCAAACCGCCCTCGCAATTTCGAGAACGTTCACATGATAAGCAACCCCTGGTTGTGCGCGACTTCAAACTGAGGCTTATGCACGCTTGGCGTGAATGTGTGGCGATAGCGCATCACTTCACAACCGCGCTGTCAGCTGGCCCGGCCAGACATGTCGACACGCTTTTCGCCAGTGTCCGCATCAGATTGTCATAGAGGTCTGGTCCGGGGGACAGGACCATGCCCTCTGGATCGAGCGTCCCGGCGCGGGCCTTTGTACCCTCAGTGACAGCCGCAATCAGCTTTGGCTGAAAGCCCGGCTCGGCAAACACACAAACCGCGCCGAGTTCAGCTATTTTCTTGCGCACCGCGGTCAGCCGCTTGGCACTTGGCTGCACGTCGGGGCTGACCGTGACCGAGCCTGCCGCCTGCAAGCCAAAGCGCTTCTCGAAATATTGGGTCGCGTCGTGAAAAACGATGAACGGCTTGCCTTTAATGGCTGCTAGGTCTGCGGCGATGTCAGCCGACAGCGCATCCAGACTGGCGCTCACCGCCGATGCATTGGCGTTGTATTTACCGGCGTTTTCCGGATACACGGCGCCAAGTGTCTTGGCCACCTGGGCAACGATGGCCTTGGCGTTTTGCGGATCGAGCCAGATGTGGTTGTCCTTCGCCCCGCCATGCTCCGCACCATGATCATCATGCGCGCCGCCGTGCGCATCGAAGGTATCGCCGGAGCGTTGATCGAGCAGTACCACGCCTGGGGCGTCCGCAAGCGACACCAGACGCACGGAGGCCGGCAGCGCGTCCGCAACCTTGTGCGTGAACGGTTCCAGCGCTTCCGAGACGCGGAAAAAAACATCCGCCTCGTTGATTGCGCGCGCGCCGGACGGCTTGAGCGAAAACGTATGCGGTGACGCCGCGCCGTCGACGATCAGCAGAGGCGTGCCGGCCCCCTGCATCACCCGCGCGACGAGCGCGTGAACCGGCTTCAACGTGACCACAACCTTCGGCTCAGCAGCCAAGGCCGCAGGGACCGTTGCCAAGGCCAAAAGCAGGGCCACAGGCAGGGCCAGTGCCCAACGTACAGCCGCAAAAGCTTGAACACTGCGAAAAATCATGGTGGCCTCCTGAGAATTTTCGCAACGTATAATATAACAACCATAACTTCAAGGCCGTATGTTGGGGGGTGGCCTTGGCACCGCTTAGAAGCCTGAGACACACCACAGGTTTCAGCGCCATTTCAGCTTGGAGTCGCACTGCTGCCATGATCAAACCGTCTCTCCTGACCGGAGAACTCAGGTTGCTGGTCGAAGCGCGCGGCAGCTGGACTTGCAACCCACGCAATTTTGGAGACGAAGCGAATGCGCAACGCGGCAGCAGCACTGACAGTCGCGGCCCTTACCGTCACGGCCTTTGCCGGGATGACGGCATCACCGGCCAGCGCCCACCCCCACGTCTGGGTCACGTACGAGACGACGATAGTCTACGATAAGGGCTCGGTTACCGGCGTCGAGCACGTCTGGACGTTCGACGACATGTACACGGCGATGGCCGTGCAGGGTTTGGATAAAAATAACGACGGCACATACGACCGTGAAGAACTGGCGGAACTCGCCAAGGTCAACATGGATGGCCTGAAAGACTTCGACTATTTCACATTCGCCAAACTCGGCACCGCTGACGTCAAATTTTCAGGACCGGCAGAGCCGTGGCTTGAACACGTCAACGGCATTCTGCGCCTGCATTTCAAACTGCCGCTGGTGACACCCGTTCTTGCCGAAGCCGAAGGTCTGAGCATGTCGATCTACGACCCGTCGTTCTTTATCGCTTTTGAACCGGAAAAGACCGACGCCCTGAAACTTGCAGGGGCGCCGGACGGGTGCCAGGCGGTGTTTGCCGATCCGCAAGCCGGGAAGAACGCGGAAGACGCCAAGAAGCTTGGCGAAGCGTTTTTCCAGCAGCTCGGCGGTCAGAACTACGGCCAAGGACAAGCTAAGTCGGTTGCCATCACATGCAAGAAATCATGAGCAGGTTTTTTCGCCGTTTCCCCGGCCTATTCGCACTCGTTTTGCTTGCCGCCATGGCCGCGCCGGCTGGTGCGCAGGCGCCGAAGTCGCCGCTTGGCATTCCGCTGCCGCAGCAGCAACAGTCAGCGGCGCCGACGGCCAATCCGCCGGCAACAGCGCCGGCAGTTGCGCAATCTGCCGGGCCAATCGCGCGGGCGTGGGATTGGATTTTCGCCACCCAAAGCGCGCTCAACCGCGATATGGCAACCTCGATCAAGAATATGAAAAGTGAGAACCCGCTGCGCGCCGCGTTGATCTTGATTTCGATTGCGTTCGCGTATGGCGTTTTGCACGCCGCCGGTCCAGGACACGGCAAATCGGTGATCTCTGCTTATGTGCTGACCAACAAGGAAACGGTGCGGCGCGGCATTGCCTTGTCGTTTCTGTCGGCCCTGTTCCAGGCGCTCTCGGCCATTCTGTTCGTTGGCATCATGACCCTGGTTTTGAAGCAGACCAGCCTGCAGATGCGCTCAACCGAAGCTACCATTGAAACTGTCAGCTGGGGCCTCGTCGCTGCCGTCGGCGCTTACTTGCTCTGGCGCCAGATCGCACCACTCCTGGCTTCCCAGCGCGCAAACGAACACACATCAGCGGATCACAACCACACGCACGATGACAGCCATGATCATATCCACGGACCCGGCTGTTCGTGTGGACACAGCCACATGCCAGCGCCGAAAGATCTGCAAGGCGCGTGGTCTTGGAAAAAAGCTTTACCACTCGCGCTCTCGGTTGGTATCCGGCCGTGCTCGGGCGCAATCCTGCTGCTGATTTTCGCGTTGAGCCAAGGCATGTTGTGGGCTGGCGTGCTCGGCACATTTGCGATGGCACTTGGCACCGCGATCACCGTGTCGATTTTAGCGGCCCTTGCCGTCAGCTCGCGCGATTGGGCGGCGCGCGCGTCAGGCCCCGGCAGCGTTTGGGCCGAACGCATTCAGACGGCGGCCGGATTTACAGGCGCGGGCCTCGTGTTCGTGCTCGGCACCGCGTTTTTCATCGCCTCGCTGCGCGGTCCAGGCCCGCTCTGACATCGACCAAAACGCCAGCATTTACCGTCTTATTCCGGCACACGGATTAACCAGCTCTTCAAACTTGAGCCCCGCCGCCCGCGCGATCCGCTAAAACCTGTCCTTGGGTTTATCTATCGAGGATGGGGGTGCAGATGCTTCGCGTCGCACAGTGGATGTTCGGACTGGCGCTGATTTTGGTGCCGCTGTCGCACGGCTTGGCCGGCATTGACCGGGATGCGCCGGTTCCGAAATTCGGCAACTTGCAGCTGGTGGTGATGGAAACGCCGGATTGCATCTACTGTTCGATTTTCCGGCGCGACGTGCTGCCGTCGTATGAAATCTCCGAACGCGGCAAGGAAATGCCGGTCCGCTTCCTTGATGTGAACGATGTGCCGAAGACCGGCATCGAATTGCAGTCGCCGATCGACATCCTGCCGACCTTCGTGATCGTCAAAGACAATCATGAGATCGGCCGCATTCCCGGCTACATGGGGCCTGAAGATTTCTTCCACTCGATCAATTATCTTCTGTCGTCATCGCTGTAGCTTTACCGCTTCCCGCAGCACGCATTGGTCCATGTGTCATGCACCGCATTGCCAGCAGAGCCGTATTCGGCTTTGATGTACGGGCTCATCTGAGAGCCAAGGTGCGCCATGAACCGCCGGGCATTTTTATCTTCCCTCAGTTGCACGGCAGCGTTGACCGCCGCAGCGCCGGCCCGCGCTCTGTCTCCAGCGCCCTATCTGATCACGGCGCGGCGGTTTCAATTTAAACTTCGCGTGCCGGCGGAATTGGCGGGGCCTGCTGCGGCATTTGCCCGCCAAGTGGATCTGGCAAGCGGCGGGCGCCTGCAGGTCACGCCGGTCAACGATGCGAGCAGACCAGGCGGTGTGCACCCGGCCGCTGAGTACGAAATGCAGCTCGGCACTCTTCATGCGCTTCATAACGTGCATCCGGCTTTTGCTTATGCCGCCGGATTGCCGGGCGGGCTCGGTCTGCCACCCTCCGTGATCGCCACGTGGCTGATGGGGAGCGGCCAAACGCTGTGGTGCGGCCTGCAAGCGGAAAGCGGGATCACATGCCTGATCATGCCCGGCTCAAACACAATGCCGGGCCTGTGGTCCCGCGCACCAATCCGCGACTGGTCAAGCATCACCGGCAGAACTCTCGCTGCAAACGGCTTGGCGATGGACGTCGCCCGTGGATTGGGTGCGGTGGCGGTTTCGGGGGGCGGCGGGCACGCCGATATGATGGACGCGTCGGTTCATTATAACCAACCCAAGGACTGTGCGTTTTGCGCCGGCCACGCGCTGCAGCGCTGTCCAAGCCTGATGGCCGTGATGCTGCCGCGCGCAGCCTGGAACAGCCTCGACGCCGGTTTGCAGCGTTGCATTGCGGACGTCGCTTTGGCTTGCGGACCGTTCCCGCCCGGACCGGCCGCTGCCGCCCGGATGGCAACCCTCAGCCCGCTACCCCTATCCATCAGCCGCGCTATTGACCGGGTGTCGGAGGCGGTGGTTGCCACGCTCTCCGGCCATGACCAATTGTCAAAGCGGGTCAATACGCAATACTTCGCCCTCCACTCCCGGCAATTGGGCAGCCCTCGCCTTATCGGCTGTTAATGGGTGTGCGGAAAAATCAATTTTTGCGGCTCCCGTCTCGCTTTTTTGGGCCAGATCAATAAGATCGCTCCGCCGGACGAACACACTTCTCAATTGAGACACCCGCGGGGGCTGTCCATTCCCGGTCAGATCGGAGATCAGCGATGAGCACAAATTACAGCGACGACATCAAGCGCTACCAACCCAACGTCAACGACAAGGCGGTCGCTGGCATCGTCAAGCACCTTGGCATTGCGCTGAAAAGCAACGACGCATCGCTGGTGTCGTGCTCCAGCAAAGACGAATTGGCGCGCGTCCGCGACAGTTGGCTGAAGAAGAAACTGGCTCTGACCGAGGACGACGCCAGCCTCGACAAAGCCATCGCCGCAGTTTGCGCGACGATGAAGGCCGACCAGAAAAAGAACCGCGTAACGTTCTATTATCTGCTGGCCGAGAAATACGGCAAGCTGGCAGCCCTTGGCGGCTAATGCGGCTTGTCCGGTTTGTTGGACACGAGCCGGTCAACACGCGTCGTACACAAAGCCCGCAGGCGGTGCCACAGGCACACGGTCATCGCCTGCAACCTTTGCTTTTTGTTTACCTCGCGCGCGCCCATTAACTGCCGGAAAAGCAAGAGTGTCTTCCGTTTTGCAGTATGATCGCCTATGGTCTTGGCAGTCCATACTGCAAAGACGAGATCTGCGCCATGAATGCGCCTTCACTGAACGAAATCCGCGGCGCCGTGAACCGTGACGTGACCGACGAAAAGATGGAGCAGGTGCGCGAGATCCTGGTCGGCGATTCCGTGCGCCGTATGGAACAGCGCCTTGCATTTCTTGAGCAGCGGCAGGCAGACTTCGAAATCAGTGTCGGCCGCCAGCTTGATGCACTTGAAGCCCGGATCGAAGCGCTTGCAGGCGCCGCCGATGGCGACAGGCGCGTGACATTCGAGGCGCTGGCCACGAGTGTGTCGAGCCTCAGCGAACAGATCCGCCGCATCTCGCGCGGCTAAGCGCCAGACCATTTCGCTGCCAACCGTTCGCCGGATGCCGGCCCTTGAGGACCAATGTCACACAGCGTCGACCGCCTCAAAGAACTGCTGTTTGAGAGCGAGTCCCATGCGCTCCAGGATCTGGCGCGGCGCATTGACAGTGTTGCCGAAGGTGAAACACGGACGCGCGAAGATTTGGGCCGCCGCATCGATAGCGTCGAAGCCACCGATAGACTTTTGCGCGATGATCTTGCTCGACGCTTCGAGGCGCTGGCGGCCAACGAGACGCTATCGCGCCAAGACTTCACCCGCCGCGTCGAGACGGTTGCCGAAAGCGAGGCCCGCGCCCGCGACGAACTTGTGCGGCGCATCGATGGCCTTGCCTCAATGGAGGCTCAAGCCCGCGACGAACTTAAATCCAAGATCGAAGAGGTCTATGCGCGCGCCGGCAACAGCGAACGGATGACGGCCAGTGTTTCCGAAATCATCAGCGAGGCTTTGCGCCGCGCCGAAGTTGCCAAGCATTCGGAACTCTCGCAATCCATCGCGCCGCTGGTGGTCACAACAATCAAGACGGAACTGCGCAACAGCCAGGACGAGATGGTCGAAGCGCTGTATCCGATCACAGGCCGCTTGGTGAAATCTTACGTCGCCAGCGCCATCAAAGACCTGACCGATCAAATGAACCGGCGGCTTGAACAAAACCCGCTGATGCTGCGCCTGCAGAGCCTGTCCACCGGCCGCTCGGTTGGCGAACTCGCGCTTGCTGGCACACAAGATTTCGACGTCAAGGAACTGTATTTGATCCGCCGCGGCTCCGGCGAACTGGTGGCGCATTGGCCCGACAAGCCGATCAGCGGCCGCGAACATGCAATGAGCGGCGTTTTGGCCGCCGTCAACGAATTCGCCAACGACGCGTTCTCCGCCGACCAGGCAAGCCTGCGCCAGATCGATCTGGGGGGTGAGGAAGTCTATTTGCGCGGGTCGCCTATTTACCTGCTGGCAGCGCGGTGTTCGGGACAAGCGCCAAAGAGCATCGAGCAAACGCTCGACGATGCCTTCTTGAACGCCGTTGAAGACCAGCATCGCATCGACGCCGCACCTTTTTCGGCGGCCGACGCCCGCAATGCCAAAAGCGCGGCGCTGGCCAGCCTCGGCACGACGCTGAAGAGCGACGTTGCCCGCCAGCTTGAAGACCTGCACCGCCCGGCCGGCAAAGGTGCTCTCAAAACCTTGGCGGCGCTTATCCTGTTGCCGCTGTTTGCCTGGCTGGCATGGGGCTGGTTTTCGGATTATCGCGTCGCCAGTGTGCGCTCGACCGCGGAGCGCATCGTTGCCGCGGATCCGGCCATGCTCGGCTATCCGGCGCAAATCGACGTGACCAACAGCGGCCGCAGCTTGACCATTTCCGGGTTGACGCCGTCGCTGCAAGCCAAGACCCGCATCGTCAGCGACTTGACGCGCAGCCTGCCCGGCATTGCATTGAATGACCGGTTGAGTGTGGTGGCCGGCAGCGACATAACAATTCCCGACGTCAGCCCTGAACTCGCGCGCGTGCGCCAGGATGTGGCCCGGTCTGTCGGCGAACTTTCCCGCGCCACATTGGCCCGCACCGGCACGCGCGCCGAATGGCGCCTGACACAAGCCGCAGCCGACATCTCGCACGCGGCAGCGGCGGCCCAAGGCAAGCCAGAGGCCGGCGTTTTGAAACGCAACTTGGCCGAGGCCGAGGCGATCCTTGCGGAAATGAAACACCTCCGCTCATCCAACGATGGCGTGACGGACGCAAGCCAAGGCAGCAAATCCGCCGCGGCCTATCAGACGCTTGCGCGCCGCCTCGAAACACTCAACGATGATTTGGTTCAGTCTCTCGGCGGCGAGGCCCGCACATCGTCGGCAAACAAAGCGGGTGCAGTGCCGGCAGGAACCGCGCTGGCGCTCGACGCGGCAATCGAACAGTTCGCAGCCGATAGCGAACGCGTTGCAGCGGTTGCCTCCACTCTGGCAATTGCTAAATCCTTAGCGCCTGTGACGGTCGTTGCGCCGCCCGCACCGGCGCCCGCTCCCACACCGCCCGCGCAACCCACGCCCCGCGAACGGCTGGAAGCTTTTGCCCGCAGCCACGCCGTATTCTTTGCCGCCAACACCGACTATCGCAACGCCGATGCGGCCACCCGGACGCTGGCAGAACTTGCCCCCCTGATCAAAGCGTCGAACGCGCTCGTGCGTGTCGTTGGCTATACCGACGAAGTTGGTGCACAGAACCGCAACGCGCAGCTGGCCCAGGACCGCGCCGGAAAAGTCCAACAGGCCCTGATCGCACTCGGTGTGCCCGCAAACCAACTGGTCACGGTCGGCCGCGCCAATGCGATAGACCTCAGCGACACGCGCGGAGCGCTCAGTCCCAACCGCCGGGTTGAATTTGAAATCGGCTTTGAAGGCGAAGCTCAGCCATGATGGCGCGCAAGGTTATGCTGCTCGGCGAAATCGGCGTCGGCAAATCATCGCTTGCGCAGCGCCTGGTCTTCGACAAATTCGAATTCGACTACAAGCCGACCATCGGCGTCGATGTCTATCGCTACGACGTGCCCGACAGCCCAACGCGGCCGCGCATGTCGCTGATCGTGTGGGACACCGACGGCAACTTCGGTGACGCAATTTTCAAGCATATCTATATGAAGGAAGCAGCCGCCGCGCTGATCATCGGCGATATGGCCCGCGCGCCGACGCTTGAATCAATGGTCAAACTCGGCGCCGGCTTTTCGGATGCGTTCCCAGGCCGCCACATCGGCTTCATCGTCAACAAAACCGATCTCGTCACAGACCCCGACGCCGTGCCACTGCCCGCCGGGCTGACACGCCCCGGAACGTCCCTCATCCGCACCAGCGCCAGAACAGGCAGTCATGTCTCAGAAGCCTTCATCGACGCCGCCGAGTGTATCGCCCGCCGCGGCCAATAGCGTTGGCGGCCCTGGCACCAGCAGCCGGGTCGATAGCGCCGAGTGGAAGGTGCTTGAGGCCGGCAGCCTGCTCGCCCAGTTTGGATCGTATGGCCTGATCTGGCTCAATCAGGATTTGACCGTTGAAGATACGTTCGGTCCGCTCGTCAGTTTCGTGACGGCCGGCGAGCCGGTGACCAACTCGGTCCTGGCGCTGATCGGCCTTGAACAGGAAATTGTCGCGCTCAAAGAAGACACGCGCCGCGTTCTGGAATTGCCGGCCGTCGCCGTCATCAGCAACGATACGCGGGGCAGCAAGCTCAATTTCACGCTGTTTTGGAACGCGGGCCGCGATTGCCCGATGGCGCTGGCCTACAAGAGCGCTTCGCAAACCGAACTCGAAGTTGAGCTGAGCAAGCAGATCCGCGCCCGCCTGATGGCCGAAGCCGAGGTGACCGCGACCTCGAAAGAGCTGGCCCGCGCCAATGCCGATCTGGAAAGTTTCGCGGCCATCATTTCGCACGACCTCAAAGCGCCGCTGCGCCATATGCGGCAGCTGACGGAAGCCGCGTTCGATACCTCGGGTGGTGATCCAGCCGCGATCCGCGAGACGCTGCGCGCGATTGAGGGGCAGTCGCGGCGCATGTCGCACATGCTGACGGCGCTGTTTGACTACTCGTCGCTGGGGCGCAAATACGAGGCGATCGAGCCCGTAGATACCGCGGCCTTGATGGACGACGTCAAGCATTCGCTTCCCGAAACCGGGCACCGCGTTATCATCACGGGCCAATGGCCGGTGCTGTCGACGTTGCGCGCGCCGCTCGATCTGGTGGTGCGCAATCTGGTCGGCAATGCCCTGCAGCACCACGACCGGGCAACCGGCAACATTACAATCGCTTGCGAAGAGCAGCCGCAATCGCTGGTGATCAGCGTCACCGACGACGGACCGGGCATCGATCCGCGCCATCATCAGTCGATCTTTCTGCCGTTCCGGACTTTGAACAGCAATAGCGCTGGCGCATCGACGGGAATGGGCCTTGCGGCCGTTAAAAAGACAGTCGAGGGCGCGGGCGGCACGATTGCCGTCGCGTCTGACCCGCAAACGGCGCGGGGCACAACCTTTACCGTGGTTTGGCCCAAAGTCTTGCGAAACTGACGAGGCTATTGGGGCGGCGCAAACCCTTGGTTCAGCGGCTTTTCTGGCTTTACTTGAATATCCTCGGGCTAAACGTTACACCGCGCAGACGAAAGACTTGTTTTCAACTGATACAAGACCAAGGCTGATGGCATCTTCTTCTTCCGGATCGGGTGGCGACTTCCTCGCCAAGAAAAGCGGCATCATGCGTGCCCGCGTTGGCTTGCCCGATCTCAAGGACGTGGTGGTTGTCGATGACGAAAACCTCGACGCCGACCGCATGTTCGGCACGCTGCGCGTGATGTTCGGCTACGACGTCAACGTGCGGCGCGCGGCAACCGTCGGCGCGGCCATCGACCTGGTGATCGCCAAAACGCCGGATATCGTGTTTCTCGACGACATCTTGAAACCGAGCGACGACGCAGCCCAGACCATTCCGTTTCTGCGCCGCGCCAACTATCAGGGCCCGATTGTGGTCGTTAGCGGACAAGTGACGCGCACCCGCCGCGCGGTCCTGCTTGCCGCAGGTGCGACCGACGTGATCCACAAAGACGATGTCGATAGCGTCCGGCTCACGGAAGCCCTCAATCGCGTGTTTGGCGCTAAGTAGCGGGTTCTGCGCATAAAATGCCGCGGAACGCGGTGCCCAGCCGCCCATTGCTGCGGCCGCGTTACCAAACGTGATAACCTAAACGCGCCTTATCCCGTGGTTTTCTGTCGCGATGGCGTACCCTCGCCCCAATCTTGCACCTGTTGCATGTTGCAACGCAGCAGTGGCAGAAAATCAAAGAACGACGGGGGTTCCCAACATGCGGGTGAAATCATTGGCGGTCGCGTCCTGTGCGGCAGGCTTGTGTCTGACGGCCGCCGTGCGCGCCGAAGATTTTAAGTTGCCGCCGGAAGTGACCCCGCAATTGCGCGCCGCCTGCGAAGCCGATGTACGCCGCTTGTGCATCGGCACCAATCCGACCGTTGCCAAGGTCAAGAGTTGCGTCGCCTCCAAATTTTCGCAGCTCGGCAGCCGCTGCAAAGTGCAGATCGCGATGGCTGGTTTGTCGCCGTAAGGCCGGACTTCCATTTTGGATTTTTCAACGCCGCTCAGATGAGCGGCGTTTTTCATTGGCTGGCGTTTGTGAGCAACCCTGCCAAATCCGTCAGCACCCGGCCGGCAGACAAGTCTGAATACTCATCCGGCAAGCCTAAACGGTTGACCCAGGTCGCGGCATACCCGAACGCTTTAGCGCCCGCGATGTCCCAGCGGTTCGAGGACACGAACATCATCTCGTTCGCCGGGCGGCCGAAGACTTCGGGGCCCAGCGCATAGACACGCGGGTCTGGCTTGAACGATCCTGCGGCGGCCACTGAAATCGAATGCTCGAATACGCCGTCAAACCCGGCGTTTGAAACCAGATCGTCAAGCTGATCGGGATCGGCGTTTGACAGGATCGCGAGGCGCGCGCCGCGCGCTTTCAATTGAGTGAGCGTATCGCGCACTTCCGGGAATGGCGGCAGACGCTGATAGCTCTCAAGCAAGCGCGGGGCGAGCGCCGCATCAAGCCCGCAAAGGCTCAATGCGTACATCAGACTTGCGCGCGTGATCTCGCGAAAGCCCGGCACGACGAGCGGTCCGCTGCGGTCGGCGCGCGCATAAATCCAGGTGTATTCGAGTTGCTTGCTGCGCCATATGCCAGACAGGCGCTCGGCCTCTGGCCCAATTGCGGCGGCATGTTCGCGGGCAACCGCGTGCACGTCAAACAGCGTTCCGAACGCGTCGAAAATAAAAACCGGCGAGGAGGGTGTCATGGAGACTGCCATGCCGGCCCCCTCGCCGTTTGGGTTATTACTCTGCCGCGGCCTTGACCGGCTTGGCAGCGGTTTCCGCGATATACTGCATGGCCGCCAGAACGCCGCCCTTCTTGTGCGGCACGCCTGCGAGTTCGAAGCCCATTTCAACGCCGGTCAAAGCGCCAAGAACGGTCAGCTCGTTGGTGTCGCCCAAGTGGCCGATGCGGAACGCCTTGCCGGCGATCTTGTTGAGGCCCGTGCCAAGCGACATGTTGAAGTTGTCGAGCACGATTTTGCGGTAAGCGTCGGCGTTATGGCCTTCCGGCATCATCACCGTGGTGACGGCGGGCGAATAATACTTCGGATCACGGCACTGGATCTCAAAGCCCCAGGCGGTGACGGCGCGGCGGGTGGCTTCGGCCAGGCGCTCGTGACGTGCGAACACGTTCTCCAAGCCTTCATCGTTGATCATGTCAATGGCTTCGGCGAGGCCATAGAGAAGACCTGTGGCCGGCGTGTACGGGAAGAAGCCGGTGGCGTTGTTGCTGGTCATGTCGTCCCACGCAAAGTAGGACTTTGCGAGCTTCGCGGTCTTGGCTGCGTCCAGCGCCTTGGCGCTGACGGCAGTGAACGACAGACCCGGCGGCAACATCATGCCCTTCTGCGATCCCGAGATCGTAACGTCGATGCCCCATTCGTCGTGGCGAAGATCGGCGCAGGCGAGGCCGGAGATGGTATCGACCATCAACAATGCCGGATGCTTGGCCGAATCAAGCGCCTTGCGGACTTCATCAATGCGCGTGCGGCAGCCGGTCGAGGTTTCGTTGTGCACGACGCAGACGGCCTTGATGGCGTGCGCCTTGTCCTCGCGCAGGCGCTTCTCGATGACGCTCGCTTCAGCCGCGGTCCGCCAATCGGTCGGGATCACTTCAGCGTCGAGGCCGAGGCGCTTGGCCATCACGGCCCACAACACGGCGAACTGGCCGGTCTCGCACATCAAAACTTTGTCGCCGGGAGACAATGTATTGGTGAGCGCGGATTCCCAAGCACCCGTGCCCGATGCCGGGAAAATGAATACAGGACCCTTGGTCTTGAAAATGGTCTTGATGCCTGCGAGCACGCGCTGGCCGAGCTTTTGGAACTCAAGGCCGCGGTGATCGAGGATCTGGCGCGACATGGCGGCCAAGATGCGCTCCGGAACGGGGGTCGGACCAGGAATCTGAAGAAAATGGCGGCCTGCGCGGCGCGGCTCGTGTGACATGGACATCCTCTCGTAGGGCGCGTGAAAGTCTCAATCAAGGTTGCTGGCGGTGTCGTAATACGACCGGCCCCGCCGCACAATCGCTCATTGTGCCTATCGCCCGGGCACAAGTTTGCCCGTGCAGCGTGCAAACGCTCATTCGGACATAATGACCGCAGGCAGCCGCCGTCAACGCGGCAAAACTGGCGGGTCACGGCCCCAAAAGCCAGCCCGCATCGGGCGCCCGGCGGACAACTCAAGGACGCCTGCTTTTCCCAAGGCTTGAAACCGCCCGGCAACTCCCGCAACACTGCGGCCGGTATTGACTTTGACGACCGTGCACACAATGGAAGCCCGATGTCCGACGCCAGCAAAACCACAGATCCTGCGACCCTGACCGCCACAGATGCAGCCAAGCGCCTTGCCAGTGGGGCCCTGACCGCCGAAGCCCTGACGGCCGCCTGTCTGGCGCGGATCAGACTTCGCGACGCAGACGTTGAAGCGTGGGCGCATTTTGATGCCAGTAAAGTCATGGCTGAGGCCAAGGCCAGCGACGCGGCCCGCAAGCGCGGAGAAAAGCCAGGCCCGCTGGCTGGCATTCCGGTCGCCATCAAAGACATCATCGATACCGCCGATTACCCAACAGAGCACGGCACGCCAGTGTTCGCCGGGCGCCAGCCTGAAAAGGACGCGAGCTTGGTCGCGCAATTGAAATCGGCTGGCGCGACTATCTTCGGCAAGACGGTCACAACCGAACTGGCGTTCTTCGGTCCCGGCAAAACCAAGAACCCGCACAACCCAGGCCACACGCCGGGCGGCTCATCGTCGGGTTCAGCGGCAGCGGTCGCCGACTTCCAGGTGCCGCTGAGCATCGGCACGCAGACCGCGGGATCGCTGATCCGCCCGGCATCGTACTGTGGCGTGATCGGCTTCAAACCGACGTTCGGCGCGGTGTCACGCACCGGCGTGCTAGAGCAGTCCGCACCTCTTGATACGATTGGCGGATACGCGCGCTCGGTTGAAGACATCGCGCTGCTGATGGATGCGATCAGCGGCTTTGACGCGACGGACGCCGATATGACGGCTGGTCCGCGCCTGTCGCTGGTTGCTGAACTCGCAAAACCGGCAGCGCGCGCGCCGCGCTTTGCCTTCATCACATCGCCGGCCTGGCCGCAAGCGGACGACGACGCACGCCGGGCTTACCAGGACTTCGCGCAAAAGTGCGGCGCGCGCACGTCCGTGGTTGAGGTGCCGTTGCCGGAAGATTTCGACGGCAGTCTGCGATTGCAGCAGATCGTGCAATTTTCCGACATCGCCAAAAACTACGGGCCAATCGCCGGCGCCAACCCAAACACCATTTCAGCAAAGCTGGCCGAGATCATTGCCGAGGGGCGGACGTTCTCGCAGGCCGACTACGTGTCGGCCCGAGCCGCCGCCGACCCGCTTTATGAAAGCCTGCAAAGCCTCATGCGCGGCTTCGATGCGATATTGACGCCGGCAGCCCAAGGCGTGGCGCTTAAAGGTCTTGGCTCGACCGGCAGTCCGATGTTCAACGCGCTTTGGACTTATCTCGGTATGCCAGCAATTTCGCTGCCGCTGCTCAACGTCAAAGGTTTGCCGCTCGGCGTGCAGCTGGTTGGGCGGCGCGGTGAGGACGGCGCACTGTTGCGCGCGGCGGCGTGGATGATGCGGGAATTTGCACCCATCGCGTAAGCCTACATGTGGCTATCGGCGGCCCGCCCAAATCCTAACACCGCGTTAACGCAAATTTATCGTTTCTCAACCATGTTGCGGACACCGGGTCTGGCGACAACCCTTGATCTTACCCGGTGTTGTACTGCGTACATGCGAGGGACTGTTCTATGTTTGCGTTTCGCGCCTATCGCGCCAGAACTGCGTCTGCTGTGACGCTTATGGCTGCCACACTTCTCATCCCACTTTCCGCAACGGCCACCAAGGCCGACATGCTGGCCCCGATCTGGACCGGCGCTTATGCCGGATTCCACGGCGGCACCAAATGGGGCGACATCGACACCGACTTTGGCTCGGCGATGTCTGGCACCGATTGGACCGGCGGCGGCCACATTGGCTACAATTTCGGTCTCGGCGGCATCGTTCTCGGACTTGAAGCCGATGCGACACTCGACAGCACCAGCTTGGGCTTCACGCCGAAGGGCGGCGGCACAGGTTCTTTTGAAACCGACTGGAGCGGCACCATCCGCGGCCGCGCCGGCATGCCAGTTGGCCCAGCGCTGCTTTATGCAACCGCGGGCTACGCCTGGACCGAAGCGACGCTCAACGAAGCGGCGGTTGGCGGCGGATCATTTTCAACCAGCCACACGTTTCATGGCGTGGTCTATGGGCTTGGCGCGGAAGCGTATGTGCTGCCGAATTTGTCACTGCGGCTTGAAGCCCTGCGTTTCGACTATGCGGCCGACAAACTCTCGCTATCCGGCGCGCAAAATCTGGTCGAGGAATTCGACCCGAGCGAAACCGTGGTGCGGGCTGGCGTGACGTTTCATTTAAATTGATGGCCATTTAAATTGGCAGGCCGCCCGGCCTGCGCGATTTGCCGGATTGCGCCTAGATGCTGTAGCGTGCCGCCTCTCAATCACAAACGAGGCGGCACCTATGACCACATCCAGCATTGCAACGGGCATTCCCAAAGTCATCGACTTTCAAGCGGCGCACCCCGAGGCGCTGCACTATCACCCTGACGCGGACCGGATTCTTGAAGGTGATCCGGCGCAATCGCTGATCACTTTATTTTCCAGCGCTGATGGACGGTTTCACAGCGGCATCTGGGAATGCAAACCCGGCAAGTGGCGCGTGGTGTTCAGCGAAAGCGAATTCGTGCATCTGATCGCGGGCGTGATGGTGGTGGCGTCCGACGACGGCTCAAGCCAAACATTCGGCGCCGGTGACGCGTTCGTCTGCCCGGCTGGATTCACCGGCACCTGGCATGTGCTTGAAACCGCCCGCAAGCATTTCGCCTACTACGAATAGGGCAGCGAATCGCGGTGTTTTCCGCAACCAAAACGCACGCTCGTTTTATTGCTAACCATAGAAAATGCTGGCCAGCGTGACGCTGGTGTGGTAGTCTTTTCGTATGGTCGGAGAAGCAGGCGGTAGAGCACAGCGGTGCTTTTGCCGCCTTTTTTGTTTCCGTCTCCCTAGGGGAGAAGGTGCCACGAAGTGGCGGATGAGGGGCTGGCCTCTGCACCGGTGTTGGTGTTGCTGCGCCGGGCGGGCATCTGGCGCTACCGCGCCGGGCGGGCATCGCTACCGCCGGGCGGGAGAGGAAAGTGGGCAAAAAAAAACCGGCGGAGTGATCCGCCGGTTTTGTTCTTTCAAAATGCCGGAGCGATCACGCCAGCTTGAACGGCATGTCCTTGCCGGCAAAAAACGCGTCGATGTTGTCGAGCGCTTCAAAGCCCATCTGGTTGCGGGCTTCAACGGCCGCTGAGCCCAAGTGCGGGAACAGGAACGTATTTGGCAGATCGTAATAACCGTCGTTGATGTTCGGCTCGCCCGCAAACACGTCGAGGCCGGCATACGACAACTGGCCCGACTTCAAGGCCGCGATCATATCGGCGTCGTTGACCAGATCGCCGCGCGCCGTGTTCACGACAATCGCGCCCTTCGGCAGCTTGTTGATGGTGGCTGTATTGAAGAAGCCGCGCGTTTCAGGCGTGGACGGCGCATTGATCGAGAAGAACTGCGAAACCTTCAACAGGCTGTCGAGGCTGTCATGATACGTGGCGTTGTACTTGGCTTCCACCTCTGGCTTGGCGCGATACAGGTCGTAGTAATGGATATCCATATCGAAACCGCGAGCGCGCTGAGCAAGCGCCTGGCCGATTTTGCCGAAGCCGTAGATGCCAAGCACCTTGTTGTCCAAGCGCTGGCCGACCAGCTGCAATGGCTGCCAACCCGGCCACGAGCGGGTGCGGATCATCTTTTCGCCTTCGCCAGCGCGGCGGGCGGAACCGAGCAGCAGCAGCATGGCGATTTCAGCGGTCGCGACCGTGACGCCGTGGGGCGCGTTGCCGACCTTGATGCCACGCGCCTTGCAGGCATCGAGGTCGATGTGGTCGAAGCCGATCGAGAAGGTCGAAATGCACTTGATGTTTTCAGGCACGCGGGCGATCACGTCGGCCCGGCATTTCTCGTTCAAAGTCAGCAGGATAGCATCGACGCCCTTGGCGGTTTCGAGCATCTCGTCGATGGTGATCTTCGGATTGTCGCCGTGCGCGATGACATCATACGTGGCCCGCGCCCGGGCCATCACGGCGTCCGGCAACGGCCAGGTGATCAGGATTTTTTTCTTGGACATTCGATTCAGGCTCCCCGGACTTCAACGTTTTTAGACTTCTACTTTCGTATTGGCGACTTTGGTAGCGGATTTCCGCTTGTGCCCGACGCGAGCGGCCCTTGCAAGTCCGATACGCATCAGGGCCGCACCGGTGGATCGTTTGGCGCGGCTGGAAACCCTTTTTTCACCATACCGGGCTCAAAGTCCGGTCTCAGCCGTTCCCCCGGCCATCGTTTTTCGCGGCTTTCGCCGAGAGGGCTCAGCCCATGCGCGCCATTGTCATCGCCTTTGCCGCCCTCGCGGCTATCAAGGTCTGGACTCAGGACCGGATGGTCCGCGCCGCTATGAGCGAAGCCTTGATCCAAGCCTACCGCGAGCGGGCACAGGTGGTTTGCGCCCGCGAGACACTGAAGGAAAGCGGCAAAGACGCCTCGCGGGAGGCGGCCAAGCCGGCGGCGGCAAGTGTCGCGCTCTGGTCTTCAGCGGAGGCGGCTGAAATCACCATCGGAGCCAAAGTGGCAGACGTGATGCTGTGGGACTATAACAATCCGCTGTGGGATGTGCGCTACCGCCACCCGCACTTGGTGCTGACGGCAAGTGGCGCGCGCAGCCTGAAGTGCAGCTACGATCTGCGGGCCGGCGTTGCATTCGTGCAAGTGTTGTGAATCTCTAGCGCTTGCGCGCGATCACCTTTCAGCGCTTGCACGCGATCACGTTTCAGCGCTTGCGCGCGATCACCTTTCAGCGCTTGCGCGCAATCACCTTTCAGCGCTTGCGCGCAATCATGGCGATCTGGGTCATGAACAGGTGATCGAAACGGCCGCCCGTCAGCTTGGAAATAATCTCCGTGCGCGGGCTGAAGGCTGTGACGGGGCCAAGTTCGTCGACATCGAAGCCCGCTGCCTCCGCCATTGCCGAGAACGTCTCGGGCGTGAACCAGCGCAAATGGGTGCGGTCGAACACACCCTGGTCGGCAAGTGTGAACCGGCCCATGACGAGTTCGCGAATGACCCGCCAATGCGAAATGTTCGGCGAACTGGCAAGCAGCAGGCCGCCCGGACGGACAAAGCGCGAGAGGCTTTTTAGAACTTCGCCCGGTTCAACCAGATGTTCGAGCACTTCCGACAAGATGATCGCATCGAATTCAGCCGGGTGAAAATCGAACGCAAGCGTTTCGACGTTGCCGGTGATGACCTCTGTCAGTACTTCCCGGGCTTCCGTGGCAGCCGTTTCAAATAGCTCAACGCCGACGTAGCGTCCGCAGCAGCCTTCACTTAACGCCAGTGCGCCTGTCGCGCCCGTGCCGCAACCGATTTCGAGAATGGCAGCCGAGGGATCCCGCGGCAGCCGATCAACAAAGTCGGCGCGCGCCTTGGAGAAATAGCTGGCCGGCTTGATGGCATAAAAGCCGCTGAAAATTCCGGCCGATTCGACAGATGTACGCAAAACCAAACACTCCCGGCCCTTAACCCTTGCAATCTCAATACACCCGAACTTTGAAGACCAGACTAACGCTGCAACAATTTGCTTAGGTTGCCGGGCGCACAAAAATTTTATGCGTTCACTTAACGGCAAATTTACCGTGCCAGGCGATCACTAGTGGTTGGAGCGTTCATCACCATGATGGGCGCTAAGTTGCGTTGTTTGTGGTCGGGCTATGGTCCAGCGTTTGCTGCTCGATACCGTTTTGCGTGTGATGGTGGCGTCTTTCGGCGCCTGCGCCGTCGCGTCCGGATGCGCCAGCCCAGACGTTGTCAGCGGCCCGCAATTCGCAACCCGCCAAGGCCAAGCGCCCCTCAACCGGGTTTACCGGCTTGGCATCGGCGACAAGCTCAAAGTCTCGGTGTTTGGCGAAGACAATCTTTCAGGCCCCTTCGAAGTCAACGCGGTCGGCCAGATCTCGCTGCCGCTGATCGGCGAAATGCCGGCCAAAGGCCTCGCCGTTCACGAATTGCGCGAGCGCATCGCCCGCAAGCTCTCCGACGGTTATCTGAAGAACCCCAAAGTCACCGTTGAAATGCTGAATTACCGGCCGATTTTCATCCACGGCGAAGTCAAGAATGCCGGTGAATTTGCCTACAAAAACGGCGTCAGTCTGCGGGATGCGATCGCCATGGCCGGCGGTTACACCTACCGCGCCAATCAGACCTATCTCTATATCGGCCGCGAAGGCGAACCGGACGTTGCTGTCCGCACGCCCGCCGACGTGCCGATCTTACCTGGTGACAACATCCGTATCCCCGAGAGGTTCTTTTAATCCGGGTGCGGCCCCCGGTGGCGAAGAGCAATAGTGTACATGCGTAGCGTAACTCTCGATGGGGCTCACCCCCGCGCCGGCTGGCTGGCACGCCGGTTGCGGCTTGCTGTTTCCGCAATCGCGCTTGCGTTTGTACTCGGCGCACCACGCGTGCGCGCGCTTGACCTCGATGCAACCGATGGCATCAACACCGAAACAATCGCCTCGCGTGAGCGTCAGACCGAGTGGGACCCGGCCCGGCGCCAGGGCGTGCAATCGGTCAAAGAAACCGACCGCGCCTTCGGCAAACCCGACGGTATCCGCTCCGGCAACTATCTGATTTTCCCCGAAGCCGGCGCGGCTGTCGTGTTCGACGACAACATCTTCTCGCACGATATCGACAAAGTCTCCGACGTGCGCAGTGAATTGACGGGCGGCGTCAAGATGCAGTCGCAACTGCCGCGCCATGTGCTTGATTTCTCGCTCGATGGCAAAGTCGTCAACTATCTGGAAAATTCCGAACAGGACTACGCAAATGTCCGCGCCCGGCTGGATGGGGCCTTGCACTTTGATCACGCCCATACGCTATCGGCCAGCGTCATGTCGGCAATTGAGCACGAGGAACGCAACGACCCCTCGGTCCCGCTATCCCGGCAGGCGGTGACCGCCGAAGGTCCGATCCAAGTTTTTCATAACCGGGCCGCAGTTGGCATCACGCGCGATGTCGGCCGGCTTTACGGCACGGTGGCCGCAACCGTCGAAAGCTGGGACTTCAGCGATGTGGCGGCCATCGATGGGCGCCCCTTGGACCAAGACGCACGCGACCTGGTGCGCGCTTCATCGATGGTCAAATTCGGCTACCACTTTTCGCCAGGCTACCAGTTCGTTGGCAAATTGCGCGCCTACGGGGATGAAAATCGCGGCAATTTGCAGCTCGACGGCGACGCGTTTGGCTATGAGGCGATGGCTGGGCTGGCGTTTGAGACCAACCCGCTGTTGCGCTGGCGCATTCTCGGCGGCTACGGCGTGCGCGATTATGAGCAGAGCGGCATCGCAAGTTTGGCGACCACACTGCTGGAAGCGGACGTTCAATGGTTGCCGACGCAACGGCTGACGATTTACGCAACGCTGGCCCGGCAGATTGTCGAATCCGCCGATATCGCTGCGAGCGGAGTTGTACAGTCCGCCGCCCGGATCCGCGCCGAATACGAAATCTACCACAACCTCATTTTGACGGGCGGCGTTGAGCTTCGCGAAGACGAATTCAGCGGTGTGGACCGTTCAGACACCATCTACGCCGCACGCGCGGGGCTCGAATATTTATATACCAAGAACTGGCTGTTCACTTTTGGATACGAACATCAGGTTCGTGATTCGTCGATTGATTCGCTGGATATGCACCGCAACCGGTTCATGTTCGGGGCAAAGCTACGCTTTTAGGCGATGGGGAGAATGCAGGGCTCGCACGAGCAGTTTGAGGACGAGGTAAGCGGCGGAGGCGCATTGAGCCTCGACCGGGCGCTTTCGGCTGTCCGCAAACGCCTGAAGCTCGTCGCCATAATGCCGGTTATAGCAGCCCTCATTATGACAGCCGTCGTGATGATGATGACAAACCGCTACGATGCCTCGGCCATCGTCCAGATCGACCCACGGCACAAATCGGTCACCAACATCGAAAATGTCCTGTCGGAAGTGAAAACCGATACGACCGGTGTTGAAAGCGAAGTCGAAATCATCAAGTCGCGCCCGATCATCCTCAAAGTCATTGATGTTCTCGATCTGCGCAACGACCCGGAATTTGCCAAACCTCCGTTGACCTCGCGCCTGCTCGCCAAACTCGGCCTTGGCGAATGGGCACCCGCCGTCGAACGCACGGCGCAGCGGCCTCGCGACCCCATAGCCGACATGTTGAAAGTCGATGAGCCGGGCGCCAGCAAGCCAAAGAGCGATGAAGTCGCCGATGCCTTCATGCAGAAGCTGAAGGTCATTCGCGTGCGCAATACGCTGCTGATCGATATCCGCGTTTCAGCCAGCGAGGCGACGAAGGCCGCGCGCATCGCCAACACGCTGGCTGAAGCGTATATCAAAGATCAGCTCGACACCAAAATGCAGGCCAACGCAACGGCAACAGCGCTGCTCGAAGAGCGGATCGACAGCATGCGCATCAAGGTCTCTGAGGCCGAGCGCAAGGTTGAGCAGTGGAAGGCTCAGCACAACGTCTTCGACACCGAGGGCCAAGTACTTTCGGAAAAGCAGTTGACCCGCTTGATGGAACAAGCCGTTACCGCACGCAGCGCCACGGCTGAAGCGCAGGCCAAATACGACCAAGCGCAAAAGCTTGCCAGCACCGGCGATTCCATGTCGGCAATCGCTGAAGTGTTGCAGAGCAACTCGATCCGCGTGCTCAAGGACCAGTTGGCCAGCGCCCGCCGCAAGGCCGCTGAACTGCAAACCAAGTACGGCCCCAAGCACCCCGAAATGCTGAAGGTCAATGCGGAAGCGGCACTCGCCGAAAAGCAGATCACAACCGAGATCGGGCGTCTCGTCGCCAGTTTGAAGAATGATGCCGAGGTTGCCGCCGACCGCGAACGCCAGCTCGCGCAAAACATGACGCAACTGCAACAGCAGCAAGTATCCACCAAAGATTCGAGCACCGAACTGAAAGACCTCGAGCGCGAGGCCGCCACGTCGAAGCAATTGTTTGAAACGCTGCTGACACGCTACAAACAAACGGCGGAAACCCAAGGCTTCCAGCTGCCCGACGTACGCATTATCGAAAAGGCCGACGCGCCGCAGTTTCCGGCATCGCCCAAGCGCAAGCAGCTGGTGTTGATTTCAGCGGTTGGCGGTTTGGTGCTTGGGATCGCTCTTGCCGTCCTGCTGGAGCTGATGGCGCCCGGCATCACCCGCCAGGACGATATCGAACGCGTGTTTGACGTCGCGCACTTATCGTCCGTGCCATCGGCTGCAAATCATGACGGCCAACTGGCACCGGCCAAAGCCGTGCGCATTGTTGTCGCCGAACCCGCAAGCCTTTACGCCGACGCGATCCGCGGTGCGCGGCGGGAACTGGATATGCGCCGGGCGTCAGCCGCCCCGCGCATCATCCTGGTCACGTCAAGTGTCGCTGGCGAAGGCGCCGAAATGATCGCCTCCAACTTAGCGCACAACTATGCCATGACCGGCGGCCGTCCGCTGCTGATCGATGGCGACGTGCGCCTGCAGCCGCTGACGCGCCAGTTGGCAAGCCAACGTCAACGCGGACTTCTCGATCAGCTCGTCAATCAACACCCCCTCGACGCCGCAATCCTGCGTGACGGCGTCACGGGGCTGCACCTCTTGCCGGCGGCCGGCCCAAAACCGCTTCAGGCGTCGATCCCCGAAACACTGAACTCAACGGCACTTGCCGATGGGCTCGCCGGCCTCAAGACGCGTTTCGATACGATCATTATTTCGGTGCCGCCGCTGCTGCCGGTCATTGATGGGCGGATCCTTGCCGACTACGCCGATCAAATTGTGTTCGTCGTCGCTTGGCAAAAGACACCAAGACAACTTGCAAAAACTGCGATCAAGTCGCTCGGTCTTAACAGCCGTAAACTTTCAGGCATCGTTCTCAATGATGTGGCGCCCGAAGCGCTGAACGAAACGCGGGGATGGCCGCGCGGGCTGCTCGGCGGAAAACTCGGCATGGGCCATGACGGGCCGGCGCATTACGCTGCCTGATCTTCAGGATATCCGTGATTTTGCGTGGACATTTCCGCATTCTGTTCAATCAAAATTTAGACAGTTGGACTATGGTTATTGAGAAGGCCAGACCCGCACCGTGTGGTTTGGTGGTCGCCGCCTGTCATCGATTGTTTGGATTTACCTATGACCTCCGGAAGCATTGCCGCTCAGTCTTTTGAACCTGCGGCACCCTCGGCATCGCCCACTCATTCGCCAAAGCGCCGCCTGTCACGGCAGGTAGCAGCAGATACCGTTGCTATCGGCGATCTGACGTCGGTGGTTCTCGGCGGTCTTTTGCCAGCACTCATTTATGCCGTCATCGGCAATGTGCAACTCGATCAGATCCTGGTTCTTCAGTCGACGCTGCTCGCTGGCTTTATCGCCCACTTGTGCCTGCGCTTCCGCGGTATGTACGACACGACGCACATGGACCAGTTTCCAATGCAGCCGTTTGAACTGTTTACGGCTGTGTGCTGCGGCATGGTTGGCGTGCTCGGTATCGGCCTGCCGCTGGTCTTGAAAAGCATGCATATTGTGGTGTGGTACGCCAGCTGGGTCTCGGCCAGCTTCACGCTGATCCTTTTGAACCGCATGATTGCCCGGACCGTTCTCGCTCAATTCGCTCAAGAAGGCCGCTTTGACAGCCGAGTCGCCGTGTTTGGCGCCGGCCAGGTTGCCCGCCGCGTTCACGACTACCTGAAGACACCGCGCCTTGGTGTGTTCTTTGCTGGCGTTTTCGACGACCGGGCAGGTCAAGACCGCCTCAATCCTGAAGGTTTGACGGTCGCTGGCAAAATTGAAGATCTGATTGCTCAGTGCCGCGAAGGCAAGATCGACCGCGTTATCATTGCTCTGCCACCGGCTGCCAACGAGCGTCTCGCCGGTATCGTCGAAAAGTTTGAAAGCCTGCCGGTCTCGACCCACATCGTCACGCACATTGCGTCCGACTTGATCGATACCGATATCGCCTACAACGTTTCAAACCTCGGCCCGGTTGGTTTGCTCGACGTAAAAAAAAAGCGTTAGTTGACTGGGCGCCTGTCACCAAGCGCCTTGAAGATATCGTCATCGGATCGCTTATTCTGCTGGTCAGTGCGCCGCTGTGGCCGTTGATTGCATTGGCGATCAAGCTGGAAAGTAAGGGCCCCGTGCTCTTCCGCCAGCGCCGCCGCGGCCGCTACCAGACGACCATCGAAATGCTCAAATTCCGCTCGATGAGCGTGATCGAGAATGGCGACGACGTGCGCCAGGCGGTTCCAGGTGACATGCGCGTCACACGCGTCGGCCGCTTTCTGCGCCGTACAAGCCTTGATGAACTTCCGCAGCTGTTCAACGTCTTGAAGGGCGAGATGTCGCTCGTCGGCCCACGCCCTCATGCACTGGTGCACGACGAAGAATTCTCGCGCCAGCTCGACGTCTACCCGAACCGCCACCAGATGCGCCCGGGCATGACAGGTCTTGCGCAGATCAGCGGACACCGCGGACCGACGTCGGCGCCGGGCAGTATCGAAGCGCGCGTCGATGCCGATATGGCCTACATCGCCAACTGGTCGCTGATGCTCGATCTCAAAATTCTGATCGGCACGTTCTGGACAGTCGTTGCTGGCACCAACGCCGACTAAGCACGTACAGAATTTAATTGAACGGACGCTTCGACAGGCACGCAATATGGCGATGAGCAAAGTCAAAACACCGAAGCCAGTAATCTTTTTGATCATCGCGTTTCTGTGCCCGACGGAATTCTCGCTTTACCTCGATGGCTTGCGCATCCCGCCGCACCGTCTGATGCTGATGGTTCTGTTTCCGATGGCGCTGATGCGCCTGCTGGCCCAGAGAAATCTGAAAATCCGCAGCTTCGACATCGCGTTCTTTCTGTTCAACATCTGGACAGTCGGCATTTTCATGTACCACCAGGGCCAGCACGACGGCTTGGTCTATGGCGGATCGCTGGCCCTCGACGGCATGGGCGCGTATCTCGTGGCCCGCTGCTGGATTCGCGACTTCGCGTTGTTCCATGCGGTTCTGCGCACAATGGGCTGGGCGATCACGGCGGCAGCCCTGATCGCACTTCCTGAAACATTGCTCGGCCAAAACTTCACACACGATGTGCTGAAGGTGGTCACCGGATATTTCCATCCGACAGCCGTTGAAACGCGAATGGGGCTAACGCGCGCTTACGGCACGTTCGATCACCCGATCCACTACGGCGCCTTCTGTGCGGCGCTACTGGCCCAATTCTGGTATGCTGCCAACACGAAGATGGAACGGCGTAAGCGCGCGGCTCTGCTGGCGCTCGCGACTTTGCTCGGGCTATCGTCGGCGCCGCTGCTTTGCCTTGGGCTGCAGGCGGCCATGCTGGTCTGGGAATATCTGACGCGCGGCACGGCCAATCGCACGGCCGTTGCACTTGCCGTTCTGGCCGGTCTTTACATGGGTGCTGCAATGGTCATGGAGCGTTCGCCGATCAACTTGATCGCGACCGGCATGACGCTTGATCCGTGGACCGGATACTACCGCTTGCAGATCTGGGAACATGGCATCGAGAACGTCCGCGCCAACCCGTTGACCGGGATTGGCCTTGGAGATTGGACGCGTCCATGGTGGATGGTATCATCGACCGTTGACGCGTTCTGGCTGGTTATTTTGATGCGTGAGGGCATTCCGGCGCTGGTGATGTTGGGTGCCGGTATCGTGTTCGCCATGCGGGCTGTTGTGAAACGCGGCTTGCGCAATCCCGATGTCGCAATCCGCCGCTTATCACGCGGCTGGATCATGTCGCTGATCGCGCTGTCGCTGGTCGGCTGTACGGTTCACTACTGGAACGTGCTGTACGCATTCTTCTTCTTCTTTATCGGCCTATCAGGCTGGATTGCAGACCCCAAGCGCAGCCGCGTGGCGGCCAAAGCCAAGCATATGCTGGGCAATCCGCGCCCGCCCCAGCCAGTGCTTCAATCCCCGGTCTGGCCGTCACAGGTGCCCGGTCACGCGGGCGGCTATGGTGCTATGCCGGCGCCAGCTTAAGCGGCCGATAATTTGCGGTTGGGCGCGCCGGACTTGCCTTGTCCGAGCTCATAAACCAGATCGACAAGAGCCTCTGCGAGATAGCTGGCCTTCGCATCCCAGCCTTCGCTGGCAACGCGCGCGCGTGCTGGCGCTGCATCATAGCGTTCGTCCAAAGCCGCGCGGATCGCTTTGGCAAAATCATTTGGATTGTTGGCGACGCGCACCAGATCGCGATAGCGGCCGAGCGCTGGAAAATCGGTTGTAACCACGGGCCGCCCGACCGCCAAATATTCCTTGAGCTTGATCGGGTTGCAAGCCTTGATCCACTCGCTGTCGTTCCACGGCATGATCAGCACGTCCATCGCCGCCATATAGCTGGCGACGAGTTCATAGGGTTTGCGCCCGAGCAGTTTGACGTTGGGCAATGGGCACCAGCCATCAGGCAGCGAGCACCCGCCGATCAACGCGAACTCAACATCCTTCAAGCGGCTGGCCGTTCCGAGGAACAATTCGGGGCCGAAGGTATGCGCATCAATGCCGCCGATAAACCCGACGCGCGGCCGTTTCAACACCGCAACGTCAGCCGGGCCCGGCGTCTTGTTGCTTCCAGCCGAAATGAAAGTGTCCAGATCGACACCGTGCGTGATGAGCAGTTGACGGCGAACCTCGCCGCTCTCCTGCGCCATTAAGCCGGCGTTGCAATAGACAACCAGATCAGCGCTGGCTTTAAGCGTTTTGATCTGCGCTCCGACGATTTCAGGATCGGCCTCCGGGAACGCTTCAAAACGGTCGGTGCGTTGCAGAACCAAAGCGGCGTGTGGAATTTCGCTGATCAGCGCCGCGCCCGCCGGGCAATGCACCCAGAGCAGCGGCCGCTTGATGCCAGCCCGTGCCGCGGCCATCTTGATTTGCGGTGCAAGCGCCCAGCTTGACAGCTTCTGGCCCGTGGGGCCGGGGACGGACACTGGCGAAAATACCCAGAAATTGTTCTCAACCCGCACGATGCCGCGCGCTAAACTTTTAAGCTTACGGCCGATACGGGCGGCAAACTGGCTCTTTTCCTTGAGCGACGGCATGCGCACGGCCAGCGAATTGACGAACAGAACCGGCCAGTCTTCAGCGAGGCGGCGCATGATCTGGAAATCGAAGTGGCCGCGGTTGTGATACCACCAGTCCTCGCCGCCGATGCAGATGATGCCGTCGAACGGCATGTCCGCTGCCAATTTCTGTCCAACCATATGCCGCGTCCCGCCAACCGTTGCCATTGCCGTAGCAGTGTCCGCCGTTCGCGTTAAGGCTTGGTTAGTGACTCGTGCTCAAGCCCACCATTAAGACGGGGTTAGCCGCGTTCCGATACGGTGGGCCTGAGGTTTCTCTAGTGTCCCGGGTATCATGCACGCGCAGTCTCCGATCGACGTTTCGATCCTGGTCGTCAGCTACAATACGCGCGCCTTGACAGCGGCCGCGCTCGACAGCGTGTTGGCTGAAACCCGTGCCACGACTTACGAAATCATCGCGGTCGACAATGCGTCGGGTGATGGCTCGGCCGACATGCTGGCGCACCACCCCGCGTCCGCCAAGGTGATCGCCTTGACCGAGAATATCGGCTTTGCGCGTGCCAACAATCTGGCCGCGAAGTCCGCGCGCGGCCGCTACATTCTGCTGCTCAACCCTGACACCGTTGTGCTTGATGGCGCCATCGATAAGCTCGTCGCCTTTGCGCAGGCCCGCCCGAACGCCCGGATCTGGGGCGGCCGCACGCTATTTGCTGATGGCACGCTGAACCCCTCGTCGTGCTGGGGCCGCATGACACCGTGGAACCTGTTCTGCCGGGCCAGCGGATTGACCGGACTGTTGCCGCACATCGAGGTGTTTAACGGTGAAGCCTATGGCGGATGGCCGCGCGACCTTGTCCGCGAGGTCGATATCGTCTCGGGCTGCTTTTTCCTGATTGAACGCGAGTTGTGGAACGGCCTCGACGGCTTCGATCCGCTGTTTTTTATGTACGGCGAGGAAGCCGATTTGTGTTTGCGCGCGCACGCCTTCTCAGCGCGGCCCGCAATCACGCCGGAGGCGGCGATCATCCACTATGGCGGCGCATCCGAACGCGCGCGCACCGATAAGATGGTGCGCCTGCTTGCCGCTAAGGCGTCGCTTATTGCGCGCCACTGGCCGTCAACAACGGCGCCGCTTGGGCGGATGTTGCTGGCAGCCTGGCCGTTATCGCGCGCCATCGCCACGCGAATTGCCGGCACGTTGACCGGCGCTTCCGATACTCAGCAATCAGCCAAGGTTTGGCGCGAAATCTGGGATCGCCGGGCTGAATGGCAACACGGCTATAGCGCGCATACGCTAAACCCGGCGGCGCCCTCCGTGCTCGCAACGGCCGGACAGTGAGAGCCATGATGACCGCACACTCCTGCCAAATTCAGACACCGCGCATCAGCCGGCCGGACGCTGGCGTTGCTTCAAATCCGCGCTACACCTTTGGCACGCTGGTCACGGATCGCGCGCAATACGACTGCATGCGCGCCTCATTCACCGCGGGCGGATTTCAAGACCACGACTGCGAATACATCTTTATCGACAACACCGGGCCCGGACAGACCGACGCCTATCGCGGACTGAATGCATTGCTCAATGCCGCGCGCGGTCAAACCGTCATTCTTTGCCACCAGGATGTGCGCCTGCTGAGCGATGGCCGCGATGTTCTCGATCAACGCTTGGCCGAATTATCGGCGCGCGATGCTGTGTGGGCATTGGCTGGCAACGCGGGCGGCGTTGCAGCCGGGCGCTTGGCTTTGCGCATTACCGATCCGCACGGCAAGAACCAACAGGTTGGCCAGCTGCCGGCGCGGGTCTCAAGCTTGGATGAAAACTTCATTGTCGTCCGCCGCGAGGCCCGCATCGGCTTTTCCGCAGACCTCAGCGGATTTCATTTTTACGGCGCCGATATCTGCCTGCACGCAACCCATATGGGCTATTCGGCCTACGTCATTGATTTCCACCTTGAGCACTTGTCACCGGGCAAGAAAGACAAGAGCTTTGCGGTTGCCGAAGATGCGTTCCGGGCCAAGTGGTCACGCGCAATGACGCCGCGTTGGATCCAAACCACGTGCAGCCTGATCCATTTATCAGGAGGTCCCGTGCGCTTGGCCATTGATCGCGTGCTTGATGCGCAGGTTGCGCGCCTTTTGCGCCGCCTGCCCGGTGCGCGCGGTTGGACGCAGCCGAACAAATCGCGGGCTGCATAACTATGACCAACACCCCTGAACAGTGCAACGCCACACCGCGCCGCCTCGCCGGCCAAGGGGCGTTGCTGTTTTCAGGTTTCGGCGCGGCGCAAGGCTTATCGTTCGTGCGCAATGCGCTGATCGGACATGCGCTGTCGAAAGGCGACTTCGGCATCGCGGCGACGATCACACTGATTTTGCAGACCGTCGAAACGCTGTCGGATCTCGGCGCAGACCGCTTGATCGTGCAAGCGCCGGACGGCGGCGAGCCGCGCTTCATCAGTGCGGCACATACGTTGCTCGCCGGGCGCGGCATCTTACTCGCTTTGATAGTGTTTTTGGCTGGTCCGCATCTGGCGCAACTGTTCAACGCAACGCATGCGGCAGCCGCCTTCCAACTGGCAGCCTTCGTGCCGCTGATCAAGGGCTTCTCGCACCTCGATTACCGGCTGGCCCAGCGCGCGTTCAACAACCGCCCGCAAATGCTGGTTGAAGTTGTGCCGCAAGCGGCAGCACTGCTG
Organism: Hyphomicrobium sp.; assembly: GCA_013141015.1. Taxonomy (GTDB): domain Bacteria; phylum Pseudomonadota; class Alphaproteobacteria; order Rhizobiales; family Hyphomicrobiaceae; genus Hyphomicrobium_B. Next base: position 201,284 of record JABFRT010000004.1, read on the forward strand.
TTGACCTACCCGGTTTTGGCTGCGACGCGCGACTATTCGGCGGTCGTCTCGCTTTCGATTGCGCAAGCGGTGGCCGGGCTGTTGCTGTCGCACATTCTAGCCAAGCACCGCTATCGCTTGGCGTTCGATTTGCCGCTTCTCAAACGCCAGTTGTCGTTCGGCTGGCCGATCCTGGCGAGCGCCCTGCCGCTGATTGCCGTCTATCAGGGCGACCGGCTGATCATTGGCACGCTGTCTGGAATGGAAGCGCTCGCAAATTATACGGCCGCCTTCATGATCACGATGGTGCCGGGCTTGATCGCCGCCAAAGTCGGCCATGCGCTATTGTTGCCGCTGTTCTCCGACGCGATCCGGCGTGAGCAATCGTTAGTACCGAAATTCAAAATCGCTTCCGAAGCGACGGTGGTCTTGGCCGCTGTCTATCTGGCGGGCTTCATCGCTGGCGGAGACACCATTCTGCCGCTCGTATTCGGCGCCAACTATGTGGGCCTTGGCGGCGTAACGGCATGGCTTGCAGGCATGTGGGCGCTGCGTATGATCCAGGCGGTGCCGGGCATGGCCTTGATGGCACATGGCGAAACTAAGCCGTTCTTTGTGGCCGGTGTTGTTCGCGCGTTGGCATTGCCCTGCGTTTACGTGGCGGCCACCCGCAATGCGGACATCGCGACACTCGCGGCGACCGGCTTTGGCTTCGAAGCGCTGTCGCTGATCTATGTGGCGTGGCGCTTGGAGAGGCTTGAAGGCGGGCTAGGCGCAATCCTGCTGATACGGGCTGCATATCTTGCGCCGGTTGCTTTGGCTGCGTTTTTGGCGGCGTCGGCAACACCACTCGCCACGCTTGCAGCCGTGCTTTCGGCTGGTGCTGCAATGATCGCTGCTGGTGCGTGTGGTCTGGCGATTATGCCGGCACTCAATGCGCTGCTGCGGCGGGCCCTGCAAGGCCGCGGCGCTCTCGCGGCTGTCCAATAAAATAAAATCATTGGCCCAGCCGTCGCACACGCGAAGACGGGGCCGGTATTTGTCTGATTCAGAGATTGGCTTCAGAGATTGGCGAAGACCGGCAGTCCCGTCTCAACCTGACACGGGCCGGGCCGAGGCAACGCCGGTTGCTGCTTCTGATGGCGTGAGCGCCAATTCATAGGCGGCCAATAGGCGGGCCCGCTCACTGTCCCACTTGAGCAAGGCCTTCGAGCGTTGCAAACCTTCCTCGCCAAGCGCTCCTTTCAGATCGACGTCATCCAGAATGCGGGCCATCTTGGTAGCGAGATCGACGGGGCTGTTATCGGCGGCATACAGCGCCGCGTCACCTGATGCCTTGCGGCATTCGATCAGATCGAACGACACAAATGGAATGCCGAGCGTCATATACTCGAACACCTTGTTCATCGAAATCTTATCGTTGTAGGTGTTCTTCGGGTCCGGGATCGCGCCAATATCGAAAGTTGAGAACGCCTGCAGCAACGGTTCGCCTGACAGGAAGCCGGTGAACGTCACATAATCCTTGAGGCCCTTTTCAGCAACCATCGCTTCAAGGCGCGGCAACTCAGTGCCTGAGCCGACGATGGCGCACTGCACATCCTGGCGGCGTTGGGTGTTGACGAGATGATCCATTGCATCGACCAGCAGATCGACGCCGTCTTGCGCGCCCATGATGCCGACATAGCCGATCAGGTGCTTGCGGCCGTTTTTCAGGGCCAAATTTGGTGTCACGCGTTTGAAGCGCGTCAGATCTGGGATCGAGCGGACAATGAACACGCGGTCCGCCGCCATGCCGCCGCGCTTGATGGCGATCTCTTTGAACGTCTCGTTGGTGGCGATGGAAACGTCAGCCGTTTTGAAGGTCAGCTTTTCCAGCCACAACAGCAGTTTGTGAAAGCGGCCCTGCTTGTTGAACTTGGCTTCAAACAGTTCCGGATTGATGTCGTGATGATCGAAGATAAAGCGGCGGCCAAACAGATACTTCCAGAATCCGCCGATCAGGAACAGCAAGTCGGGCGGGTTGCAGGCCTGCACCGCATCAAAGCCGACTTTCCAATAGGCTTTGACGGACAGCGCGAATTCCCAGGCCAGCGCCCACGAGTATTCGACGGCGTACCCGAGCGCGCCGTCGGCTTCATAGGGCAACGGGTGGCGGAAAACGTGGATGCCTTCGAGGACTTCGTAGGGCGCTGTATATTTGCCGCCCTTGGGGCAGACAACCGAGACGGTGTATCCGGCGTCCTTCAGCGTGCGCGCTTCCTGCCAGACCCGGCGGTCCAGCGGAACCGTGAGGTTTTCAACGATAATAAGTATCCCCGGCGCTTTCGACACAACGCAACTCCACACCCACACACAAGCCGGAGTGTGCCTGCGAGAGGTAAAATAAGACTGGAGATTATTTCTCAAATTTCGAGTGGCGATGTTTCAAATTGGAACACGAAAATATCTTCGCGCAACCTCCCTTGCGGATTGGCGCGGTTTTTGCGACAAATTTGAAATCCTTTCGGAAGTCTTAAAAATTTGTCTCGCGTTTGAGGTGATCCCGTGTTCAGCGTTTCCAAGCGTCCGCAACTTCGCCAACGCATCGACCTGGCGTCCGTCCGCGACACCCTTCTATATCTTGAAAGCGATCTGGCCGGTGCGCCGGGCCTTGAGCGCATCGCAAACGCCATCAGCGACGCGCTGGCCGAAATCGACCGCATGGAATTATCGGCCGCGCCGTTCGAAGCGCCGGCCGTTACGCAAGCGCGCTTTTTGCCAGCCGGGCTGTGATTTTTTTTAGCGTTTGAAGGCCAAAGAAAAACGGCGGACCCTTGGGCCCGCCGTTTTCTGTTTCGCAACGCTGCAAGCGTCTTAGAACTTCACCTTCACGCCCGCATACGCCGCGAACGGAATGGCGGGAACGATCGAGCGGTTGTTCTCTTCGGTGAATTCAACGTTCGACGGCTCGCCAGCTTCATTGGCCGCGTCAAGATTGAAGAACGTGCCGTAGAGACCGTAGCGCGCATCGAACAGGTTCTCGATCAAGCCGTAGACCTGCACGTTTTCCGTAATGTCGTACGACGAATGCAAGTTGACCTTGGTGTAACCGGCCAGCGGCTTATTAAGGTTGGCTTCGTCGCCATAGAAGAACTGGCTGCTGGTGGCGATGAGGTCTGCACCGATCTTCCACTGCGGCGTCATCCAGTAATCAATGCCCATCTTGAACTTGTGGCGCGGCACACCTGCCAAGCGGTCACCTGGCCGGACGTTGAAACACGTCAAAGCCTCTTCACCGGCCGGCGTGTTGGGGCAATCGAAGCCGCCGTCCGCCGGATTGTCGGGCGACGCCAGGATGAGCGGGCTTTCATAGGTCGCGTCGGTATAGCTGTAGCTGGCGTAGGTGAACAGCCGCTGGGTGCGGTATGCAATGCTCGCTTCAACACCTTGGCGCAACGTCTCACCAGCGTTGGCGAACACACCACGGCCCGCGGTGTTGTCTGCCGAGTTGATAATGTCGTCGGTATTTAGCGTGCGGAACACGCCGAGGTTCCACTCGAAACGGTCGCTGCCCCAGCCGAGTGTCGAGTCGCCTCTGAGACCTGCTTCCCAGGTGTGCGACACGACTTGCTTCAGCGGCGGGTCGGCGGTCAGGAAGCTCTCGATGATGCAAGGGTAATCCGGATCCGAGCAGGCGAGTTCGGCTGGCGTCGGCGCGCGGTTGGCTTCCGAATAACCGCCATAAAGGCTGAGACCCGGCAGCGCCTTGTAGGTCAGGCCAGCAGCCGGGTTGAAGCGGCTGAACGTATTGGTCGCGTTCAAATTCGGCAGATCGCCGGTGTTATCCCTGATCTGGATGCGCGCGTAGTTATAGCGGCCACCAACGGTCAGCGACAGCTGATCGGTGAGGTCGAGTGTGTCGGAGAAATAGACGCCGTAATAATTGTTGGTTGTCGTCAGGTTGCGCGGAACTACATCGTCTGGTTCGTTGAGAATGATGCCCGTGCCTTGCACGACGAATTTGGGCAGGAAGAAGCCGAGTTCGCTGTTTGCGGTGTATCCGACCCGGCCCTTGTCATAGCTTGCGCCAACCAGGAACTGGTTGCCCAAACCGAACAGCCGCGATTTCTCAACAGCCTGGACCGATGCGCCGTAACCCTTGGCGTCCTGCGATGTCCGGTCAATCGAACCATACGACAGTTCGCCGTCGAACGGGATTGCTTCTCCGTCTGCACCTTCAGCGTTTTCGCCCTCGATGCACAATTCGCCAGGCGTACCGCCAACGTCGCCGCAATCTTCAGCTTCGCTGACGTTGCCGTCATCGTGCTTCTGCTTGAAGCTGCGGTGATAAACGATGCCCGACAGCGTCGTGGTCGGTGAAACTTCAACCCGGCCGTTGGCCGAGAACATCTGAACTTTATTCTCAGTGGTCTGCGGCGACGAGAAGGTGTTTTCGCGGTCCAGCGCCAGCAGCGTTTCCGGCACGGCGGCGGTTACGCCAACAAAATTCGAAGCGCCGGTGTAGTTGAAATGGAATTCGGAATTGTCGCTCTTGAAGCCGACATCGACATAGCCACGCCGCATCTCAGCTTCGGAAAAATCGCGAAAGCCGTCGTCGTCGATGCCTTCAAAGGCACCGTAGATGCCGATGCCACCGCTGTTCTTGCCAGCTTGGACCGAGACTTGTTTGCGGCCGAACGAGCCAAAGCGCGTATCGACTTCGGCGCCCTGATAGTTGAAGCCGTCCTTCATGCCGATGCTGATCGCGCCGCCGATGGCGTTGAGACCGAACACCGGATTGCCGCTCATGACTGTGATATCATTGATCGCGACGGACGGCAGGAAGTCCCAGTTGACCGTATCGCCGAACGACTCGTTGATGCGCACGCCGTTCTGATAGATGGCGAGGCCTTGCGGCATGCCGTTAACAGGGGATGCGTCAAAGCCGCGGTATTGAACGTTGGTTTGGAAGGCGTTGCCCTGGGCGTCGCCAATCACAATGCCGGGTACGCGCTGTTGCAGCACGTCCTGGGCAATCTTCGAGCCGTCGCGGCTGATATCGGCCGACGAAACCGTGTTGACGTTGCCTGGAACCTTCTCGATTGGAATTTCGCTGCCACCGATTGGCGACATGCGGACCTGATTGGCTGGCAGCGGCTGGGCGTAGACGGGCTCAGCGGGAGCGGCTTCCACCACCGGCTCTGGCTGCGGCGCGGGGGCAGCCTGCTGCACGGGCTTAGGCTTCGAGGCTGCGGCTTTCTTCGGCTTAGGGGCCGGCGCCGGCTCGGCTTCGACAACAGGGGCCGGCTTCTTCTTCGGCGTGGGGGCCGCTTCCTGAACCGGCGCGGGCTTCGGCGCGGGCTTGGGCTGCTCCTGAATGATCTTCACTTCCGGCAACTTTTGCCCGGCTGGCGGGGTGGCCGCAGGCGCAGTGGTTGCAGCGGGAGCCGTGGTTGCAGCAGGTGCTGGGGGCGTTGTGGTCGCGGCGGCGGGCGGAGGCGTTGCCGGAGCCGTGGTCGCGGCAGGAGCCGTTGTTGCTGCTGCGGGCGGTGTCGTCGTAGCAGCAGCTGGCGGCGTTGCGGCCCCCGCAGCTGGCGGCACCGGCGCGCCGGTTGTTTGCTGCGCGCCAACGGGCGCTGCCATTGCAAACAGACCCAATGCAGCAAAGCTGGCCGCAATACGAATTCTCATCATTCGTCTTCCCCCGATTGGCTCGACCGGCACCCCCAAGGCTTTGCCGGCGTCCAAATTTGCCTATTTTTCTGCCACAACAATCCGAGCGATTCACACTTTCGGACACGTTTCCCAGGAAGACGACACCTAACCTTGGGGGTCAAGTCTAAGAAATGTAGGATTTTTTCCCTCCCCCATCATTGCACCTCTGACGTTGCAGATGCGCACCACAGATTGTTGCTTTTGGGAAGTATGCCCAGATTCTACGGGAAATTTTCTCGCTGCATTGCAGCGCAGCATTTTGATTGCCAATTGATCCCGGACGCGCGAGATAACCACTGCAATTGAGGGGCGCGTCCTTGAAATTGCCTTGTAATAACATCACACGTAAGGGCGGCCCAATCTCTGGCGCAGGTCAGAAAATGCGGTGTGCCCCAGCCAGTTTGGCAACAGTTGAACGTCAACTTTTCGAACCCAGAGAGTGACCGCGTGACCCGTCAGCGTATCGCCCCCCTTCTCGCTTGCGCAGCCGGTGCTGCCAGCCTTTATGCTCTCACCGCAGGCTTGGCTGTGGCGCAGACATCAACGCCGCCCGCCACCGCGCCAACGCCTCAGGCTGCAGCGCCCGCAGCAAGCGCTGCATCGGGCCCGGCCGTTGCCATCGAGTTGAACAAGCTCGAAGTGACCGAGAAGGGCTGCCGCGTCTACATCGTGGTTAACAACCCAAGCGATGCGACATACCAGTCCTATAAGCTCGATCTGGTGCTGTTCCAGACCGACGGGGTGATCGGACGGCGCATGGCGATCGATCTGGCACCGCTGCGCCCGCTAAAGAAAACCGTCAAGCTGTTCGACGTTGAAGGCATCGCGTGCGATAAGATCGACTGGTTCCTTATTAATGACGTGATGGACTGCAAGTCCGGCGACGGCGCTGCCGACAACTGCTTGGCGCGCCTCACGACATCGTCTTTGTCTAGTGTGAAACTTTCCAAGTAAGTGGTGAGCAAGTTGGGTGAACAAGTAGCCGTGGCGGGCCGTGATCTTTCGATTCTTGGACTGTTCGAACACGCCGATATCGTCGTCAAATCCATCATGATCGGCTTGCTGATCGCGTCCATCGTCTGCTGGACGCTGATCTTCGAGAAGATCATCCGCCTGTGGAAACTCCACCGCGAAGTTGGCGTGCTTGAGGACGCGGCAGCGCAAGGCCGCCTCGCCGCCGGGTCAGGCCGCGGCTTGGTCAGCGCCGTCAATGCCGCCGCGCAATTGGAATGGACCGAAGGCGAACGCAATACCGGCAGCGGCGAAGTGCGCGACCGGCTAGAGCAAGCGATGCGCGGCGCCATGCGGCGTGAATTGAAGGGCATTGAAAAAGGCCTGCCATTCCTTGCAACGCTTGGCTCTGCCGCGCCGTTCATCGGCTTGTTCGGCACGGTCTGGGGCATCATGAATTCGTTCACGGCAATCGCCCAGTCGAAGGACACCAGCCTCGCGGTGGTCGCGCCGGGTATCGCTGAAGCGCTGTTTGCAACGGCGGTCGGACTTGCTGCCGCTATTCCAGCGGTCATAGCCTACAACCAGTTCACGGTTTCGCTTGGCCGCGCCTCCGACAAGATTACCCCGGCCATCGCCGCCATTGCCCGCAGCCTAAGCCGGCGCGGCGTTGAAACACCGCGTTCGTGAGGGCTTAGCACAATGGCAATGGCGCTTGGCAACGGCGGCGGAAATGATGACGGTGACAGTTATAAGCCGATGGCTGAAATCAACGTCACACCGTTTGTCGATGTGATGCTAGTGCTGCTGATCATTTTCATGGTTGCAGCGCCGCTGATGGTGCAGGGCGTGCCGCTGGAGCTGCCGAAAACCTCGGCATCAAAACTCGGCACGGTCAAGAAGCCGATGGTCGTCTCGATGTCGGCTGATGGCAATCTCTACATCCGCGACGAACAAGTGACCAAACAAACGCTGGTCACGCGGTTGATGGCCATCAAATCGCAAGAAGGCGGCGAGGGCATCGTCTATGTCCGCGCCGACAAGAAAATCGCCTATGGCGACGTCATGGAAATTCTTGGCCGCGTCGGCGAATCCGGTTTCGCCCGCGTCTCGCTTTTGTCGCAACCGTCGCCTGGGTCGCAAGCCCCAAGCCCGAACTAAGGTCACACGCATCGCATGACGGGCTATCGTGCCATTGCCGGATTGCTGTCGCTGACGATCCATCTGTCAGCCGGCTACGCTATGATCAAACGCCCCGACATTGCGGCAATGGAAGCGTTCGACGCCGGCACTGGCAACGACAACATTGTGGTCGAGCAGGGCATCGCCATTGAAGGCCTTGCAAAACTTGGCGACGCGATTGAGACCATCGAAACGGCGGAAGTGACACCAGTAGCCGCTGAGGCGCCGCCCCCGGTTCCCGAAGTCAAACCGCTCGATGAGCTGCGCGATGTGGTGACGTCGGACGCCAGCACTGTTGAAGACAATATCGTCAAAGCGGAAGAACCGCCGCCTGAGACGCCGCCGCCGCCGAAGCCGGAAGTCGTGCAGGTTCAAGAGCAGCCGCAGCAGGTCGCCGTTGTCACCGAGCAGAGTTCGGGCGAGGAAAAGCGCGGCAGCGTCAATTCAACGGCACGCAGCCAGTATCTCGGCAAACTGCGCGACGTGCTTGAGCGCGCAAAAATCAATCCGCGTTCGCGGCTGGCGGGCACCGTGTGGGTCAAGTTCAAAATCGGCGCGGCAGGCGAGCTACTGTCGCGCGAGGTGACGTCGAGCTCGGGATCGCAAGTGCTCGATGACGCCGCTGTTGCCGCGCTCGACAGGGCGGCGCCGTTTCCGCCTATGCCAAATGACGTTGCCGATGAACCAATGGTCGTCTCGGTTCCGTTCAAGTTCATCACGCGCTGAACCAAAGTCGCTCAGCGCGTGATAGACTTAAATCCAACAACCTACATCTCGACGCAGATTTTGCCGAAGTGTGTTGCGCTTTCCTCGTGACGGAACGCGTCGCCGAGGTTTGCGAGCGGGAACGTCTTGTCGATGATGGGGCGCAATGAGCAGGCATCAAGTGCGCGCACCATATCCAATTGATGTCTGCGGCTGCCGACAATGATACCCTGCAGCCTGATCTGCTTGGCCATCATCGCGAGCGTCGGCACGTCGCCGGAAACGCCGGTCAAAATTCCGATCAACGCAATATGCCCGCCGACGCGCGCCGCTGTGATCGATTGCGGCAGCGTGCCGGGGCCACCGATTTCAAGAACGTGATCGACGCCTCGCCCACCCGTGTAGTTGAGCACCGCCTTGCCCCATTTTTCGTCCGACCTGTAGTTGATGGTATGATCGGCGCCCATCGCCTTCGCGCGTTCGAGTTTCGCGTCCGACGACGATGTGATGATCGCGGTCGCACCCATCATCTTGGCCATTTGCAAAGCGAATACGCCGACGCCGCCGGTGCCAAGGATCAGCACGCTATCGCCGGCTTTGATGTTGCCTTCGACGACGAGCGCGCGCCATGCGGTCAGTGCCGCGCACGGCAATGTCGCGGCTTCAGCGTGGCTCCAACCTTTCGGCGCGGGCGTGAACCACTTCTCCGGTACAACGACGGATTCGCGCGCATAACCGTCGATGCCGTCGCCCGGCACGTGCGAGAAGTTGCCGTGCGGCGGTGGCCCGCCCATCCAATACGGGAAGAAGCAGGAGACCGCGTGGTCGCCAACTTTGAATTCGGTGACGCCAGTGCCAACCGCTTCGACAACGCCAGCGCCGTCCGACATCAAGATGCGGCCGGGGGCTGCCGGGATCGCGCCGATGGCAACCGCGTAGTCGTGATAGTTGAGCGAATTGGCATGCAGGCGCACGCGGATCTGCCCTGGCCCCGGCTGGCCCGGATCGGCCAAATCACCAACCACCAAATTGGCAAGGCCCGCGCTCGCTCCTGTTTGTACGGCTTTCATGTTTTGCATTCCTCGATTGCTTTGCAGACTTGGACAATGCGCCATACAGGTTTGGCGCGCCCGGTCACAGTCATGATTGAGCATCACGGCTGCCGTTGCTGTCCAGTGAACTTTGGCGGGGCCCGCCAATCCCCCACCCCTTGCACTTTGGTGCCTAACCCTTTAAATGCGCCGCTTTCCTGCTGGGACACCGCTTGATTCCTATGGCCACGCAAAATCCCCTCGTCGGCATCATTATGGGCAGCCAGTCGGACTGGCCAACAATGAAACTTGCCGCCGACGTATTGACCGAACTCGGTGTCGCGTTCGAAACCAAAATCGTCTCCGCGCATCGCACGCCTGAGCGGCTGTATGCCTATGCCAAAGGCGCGAAGGCGGCAGGCCTCAAGGTGATCATTGCGGGTGCGGGCGGCGCGGCGCATCTGCCGGGCATGACGGCGTCCATGACCCTGTTGCCGGTACTCGGCGTGCCGGTTGAAACCAAAGCGCTGAAAGGCACTGACAGCCTGTTGTCCATCGTGCAAATGCCGGCCGGCATTCCCGTCGGCACACTGGCGATCGGTGAAGCGGGCGCGAAAAACGCCGGGCTTCTCGCCGCGCAAATTTTGGCGTTGTCAGACGCGGCGCTGAGTACGCGTCTCGACGCTTGGCGTGCAAGCCACACTGCGGCGGTCGCCGACACACCCAAAGACTCTTGAAGGACTATGCGTTGATGACCGCGCTTCCTCCTGGATCGACCATCGGCATCTTGGGCGGCGGCCAGCTTGCCCGCATGTTGGCCTTGGCCGCCAGCCGCCTCGGCTTGAAATCGCACATCTATGCGCCTGAAGCCGACAGCCCGGCGTTTGACGTTGCGGCAACCCATACGGTCGCTGGCTATCACGACACAACGGCGCTGACCGCATTCGCAAAGTCGATCAACGTCGCAACCTACGAATTCGAGAATATCCCCGTTTCTACGGTTGATTTCCTATTGAACCTGGTGCCCGTCCGCCCGGGCGCCAAAGCACTGGCCTGTGCGCAAGACCGTCTGTACGAGAAAAAGCTCGCTCGCGAACTTGGCGCAATGACTGCTGAATTTGCAGTCGTCGATAGCGAGGCCGAGTTGCGCCACCGCCTTCAGACCATTGTGCCGCCGTGCGTTTTGAAAACCCGGCGCCTTGGCTACGACGGCAAGGGGCAGGCAAAAATTTTGAACCTCGATGACGCCGCGGCTGCCTGGGCCGGGATGCAGGATCAAGCGTCGATCCTCGAAAGCTTCGTCAATTTCGATTGCGAAGTGTCCGTCGTTGCGGCCCGCAGCCCAGATGGAGAATTCCGCGCTTTCGACGTAACCGAAAACGAACACCGCAATCATATCTTGCACCGCTCAATCGCACCCGCGCGCATTTCGCCAAGCGCCCGCGAGGAAGCTATCGCCATCGCCAAGCGCATCGCTGAGCGTCTCGACTATGCCGGCGTGTTCGCGATTGAATTTTTCGCACTCAAGACAGACGAGGGCACCACACTCTACGTCAACGAAATGGCACCGCGCGTCCATAACTCCGGCCACTGGACGCAAGACGGTTGCGCGACCTCGCAGTTCGAGCAGCATATCCGCGCGGTCGCTGGGTGGCCGCTCGGGTCGACCCAAATGACGGCTCCGGGCGCTGAGATGATCAACCTGATCGGCGACGATATTCACACCTGGAAGGCCATTGCCACAGAGCCCGGCGCCTACCTGCACCACTACGGCAAGAAGGACGCCCGTCCAGGCCGCAAAATGGGCCACGTTAACCGCCGTCTGGATAAAGCGCCGCAGTAAGCCTGACGCCGCCTCTCCCATCATCCCTGCACGAGTGTTGGGGGGAGAGAGAAACGCCCGCATTGCCAAATTTAACCGCCTTTGATATACGACCCCCAGGAATTGACGCGGATGCTTGGGGCGGTACGTCTCGGGCCCGTGTTTTTATTGCATCAACGCCAACCAATTCGTTAGAGGAAACAACGACTTGCAGGTTCTCGTTCGCGACAACAATGTCGATCAGGCTCTGAAGGCCCTCAAGAAAAAGCTGCAGCGCGAAGGCGTTTTCCGCGAGATGAAGCTGCGCGGGCACTTTGAGAAGCCGTCTGAGAAGAAGGCGCGCGAAAAGGCGGAAGCCATCCGCCGTGCCCGCAAGCTGGCCCGCAAGAAACTGCAGCGCGAAGGCCTGTTGCCCTCGAAGCCGGTTGTGGCCCGTGGCGGCCCAGGCGGTAAGGGTGGCCCAGGCGGCGGCCGTGGTGGTGCAGGCGGCGGCGGCTTCGGCGGTGGAGCAGGCGGCAGCGGTGGCGGCTACGGCGGTGGTGCTGGTGGCGGCGGCGGTTTCGGCGGCCGTTAAAGAGCGCACAGCGCTCAACTGAAATTCAAACGGCTCGCGATGCTCTCGCGGGCCGTTTTTGTTTGAGCGGCCGCTATTTCACCTCTGGCGCCGCAATTTCCCCGCGCCACACGCGGTCGATCCAGGCGTTGATCGCTTCAAATGACCCAAACAGATACTGATCGTTGTGGCCTGCGCCCGGCAACACCACGATCTCTTTGGGGGCGTTGGCTTCGGCAAAAAGCGCGCGCCCCATCGTGGCGGGCGTCACTTCATCCAATTCGCCGTGCAGCACGAACACCGGCACTGTGACGCGCTTGATGTGGTCGCGGCTCATGTACCAGTCCTTGAGCAGCAGCCGCACTGGCAACCACGGATACGATAACTTCGCGTGCTCCAACAGCGACGTGAACGGGCTATCAAGCACCAGCGCCCGCACCGGCCTGGCGGCCGCCACCTGAATGCCGACCGCCGCCCCGAGCGACTCGCCGTAGATGATGATGTCGCCCGCCGCGATGCCGTCGCCGATCAGCGTATCGTATGCCAGCAGCGCATCGGCCACGTTGGCGGGTTCCGTTGGCGTGCCCGTCGAGCCACTATAGCCGCGATAGGCCATCATCAGCATGCCGCGTCCGCGATCCAGATATTTGCGGATCCGGTCGCGGCGGATTTCCAACGCGCCGCCGTTGCCGTGGAAATAGAGGATGGTCGGTTGGCCGGGCTGTGCCTTGCCGTACCAGGTGATGATTTTTTCGCCGTCGGGCGTCTCAAGTACGCGCTCTATCACGCCGGTCAGCCCAACATCGGCTGGCTGCGTGCGCGTTGGGTCCGCCACATAGATCAAACGCCGCTGCAGAACGTACATCGCGGCCATGACCGCCGCGTATGTGACGACGGCAACAATCAGCAGCAGCTTCAGCACAGCGGCAATCTTCATCCCAGATTCCATTTTCCGCGCCACAATAGACATAGCGAGACACACGCGCACGTGAGATAAGCTGCGGAATCATCGCCGCGCATCTCGCAACAGCGTGATTACGCAACGCGCATTGCAGCCGCCTCATGCGGAAAATTCCATTCAGGGCGTGCGCCGCGGGCGCGTTGACACTGCCTACCATTTTATGCGCGCGACATTGCCCGAGCGGCCGTTCTCAACGCGACTTGGCGCGCAAGGGGGCCAAGCGGAGCTCGCTGCGCTGCACGCACTGAACGTGTCTCACCCATCACGCAACCTCTGATTTTTCTTCGTTGCGGACTAATTGCCGTGGACGCTCTGTGGATAACTTAGTTAACGTCGGGCTGTTGTTACGACGCTGCGGGGGCAGCACGCATTTAACCCGTGTCATAGGCGTTGCAGGAGTTTTAGGGGGCGTTTTCACATGCGTATGCGTTTTGTGCCGCGACAGCTGATGGCTGTCGTGATCGCAAGTATGTTGGGTGGTGGGTGTGGCTACGTCGATTTTTTCCAGCACCCGCGAGGGGTCGGGGTTTCCTCGCCCAACGAGATAGCGGCCTATTTCGAAGAAACAGAAAAGGCTGCAATCGTCATCAGTACGGGGCGGCGCCTCTCGGCCGGAGAATACCTTATTGCAAGCATCGGTCATACGAACGAACGGTGCCACGACTTTTTCGATACTCTCGAAAGATTCAAGGATGACAATCGTTTGATGAATAAGGTGCTGACCGCTGCAATCGCAGCGGGCGCTCCGCTACTCGGCCTAAATGCAGGAGGCCACGCAATTGCACAGTACACAAGCGCTATTTCTATCGCCAGCACGATCAATACCGATACAGCCGATATTTACGCATTTTCTACGTTTAGAGAACACCTCAAATCTCATGTAACAGACGCGATGAGCAGCTTCCGAAACCGAAACGGCATAACGACACTAACGCGGGGATTGGTAGGATTGAACGACTTTACGGCCGTTAGCGGCACCGGAAAAGTCAACCCAATAGACTTCCGATACAAAGGCCCAGCTTCCTGCCAAGCATATGAGACCAAAACGAAGGTAGCTAAGAAAACACAGATTGTGCTGACAGGAGCCGATGAGACCCCGGAGATTGATTCGTGTCGATTGAATGGTTTTTTGGATTCGCAAGAACCAGTCCACGTCATGGTCGCACGCAATGTCGCAACCGAATACGCATCGCTCTGCTCTATCTCAAACATGAAGAAAATTATAGTCGATGCATTCAATGCTACCGAAACAAAGGTCAAAGGCCCAGACACGTCTTCAACCACCACCACTGGAAAAGAAAAAGGACAAGCCGAAGCAGCAGCAGCGTCTGCAGCCAAGTCCGAGCAGCTTGCTCAGAACGCGGAATCCGAAGCAAAAAAGGCGGCAACTGATGCCGGCAAGGCCAAGTCAGTTGCAGATATGGCAAATAAAAATGCCAATGATGCAAAGGACCTTGCTTCCGGTGCAAACTCGGACCCGAAGTAATGGTTCAGTTGTAAGTGTTTCGGCCCCTACCTCACCAAATACCCAACCCGGTCCTTGTCCCTTGACCGCAGTCCCTCAAGCAGGCTGAAGATTTCTTCACCGTGCAGAGGGCGGCCGGTCTCCGCCACGCACGTGGCTTCGGTTTCCTGCAACTCGCGGTAGATCGGCTCGGCGGTTTGATGCAGCATGGCGACGGCGGCAACCGTGCGCCTCGGCATATTTCGCGGCACGCGCGGGAACAGCCCCGATAACATCTGCTTGGCGCCGTCCGACAGATACGACGACATGCGCCCGAAGCGCGAGATCAGGCGCACCAGCGTCGTCTCCTCGAAGTGCAAGCCGTCGCGCTCCATCCACTCAAACAGTTTGTCCATCGTGAAGTCCTGCAAGCGGATGTTCGATGTTTCGCGATAGTCCTGCCATTCGGCCACCAGATCGAACGCGCTTTCGATATCAATGTCGGCCGGCGCATACGTCATCTCGGCCTTGACGCCGATGCGATCGAGAAAATCCCGGTTTTTCATGGCGATCTGCGTTGGATACCGCGGCAGAACGCAGGTGCCGTTGCTGCCTTTGGTGAACGCATAGCGCACCAGCTTCGAGCAGAAGAAGTTGCGTCCGTCATCAAGTTGCATCGAAAAATCGTAATGGATGCGCCGGTGCCCGAAGCCGCGTGATCGCTGCACCATGTCATGGACCAGCTCAGCGGCGCGCGCGGCCATGTCCGCATCCTTGTGGCGATAGAGCACGGCGCGCACAACGCCATGATCAAGCGCATGCGCAAGCGTATTGATGGTCGCGCCATCTTCGATCAGGCTTTCAACCAGCCAATGGCCACCATCTTTATCAATGTAGACGATGCCGGTGTGGCTGAACTGACTATCGCCTGATCCGATGCGCGCAATCGCGGCCGAGTTATGGGCGCGTCCGCGCACCAGCACCACGTCGCCCGAGCGGAAGGCCAAGTCCTTGCCGTTGTAAAACGGCCAGTTGACCAGCGTGTTGCGATCCTTGCCGGTGAACGGCCGCAGCGCAAAATCTGCTTCAGCGACACGCGCATTGCCAATCGCAATCTCACCGAGCATGTCGGTGACATAGCGCAAAATCCGGAACACATCGCGCAAGCCCTGCACGACCGTGTCCGACATGAAACCGCGCTTTTCAAAATCCGCTATGCGCGACCTCAAGCCGACGCGCAAATCAAACAGGCGGTACATGATATCTGGCGCGGCCATGCGCACCGCCAGGATGTCGTGGTCTGAAAATTTGGCGGTCGCAACCGTCTCGTACATTTTGCCGAGATTGCGGGCCAGGGCCTCAGGCCCAACCACCGGTGCGTAAGCGAGCAGCTCCAGCCGCTCCAAATCGCGAACAAACGTGTGAGACGCAGTCGACGCCACGGCAACAACTCCCTGAATGCGAGGCGGTTATAGCAGAGCAATGCGATCCGCCGCACCACTCCGGCGACGGCGGAGCGTCGGCTGTGGCGGCAAAAGCTCAGCGGCTCCACAGCGGGCCACGGCGGACGGCTTCAATTGTCACGTTCCGGCCACGCCAGCCCCCAATCGCAACGCTGCCATATGGGCACCGTATCGCGGCTGCGCCGTTCCTTGCTACGCTCTTGGCCATTGGGGTTTGGGTGTGCGTACTGTGCGGCGTTTATTTTTGACATTCGCGGCGGCGCTTGGCTGCCTTTTAGCGCCGCAACAGGCTGCGGCGGCTGAGCTGCGCATCACGCTCAATGAGCTGGCGGGCGTCGTGCAAGCGGTGCTCGGCCCCTCGAAACTGCATCTCGACAACAAGCCGGGCGGCCTTTTCAGCGGCGGGACCGGATCATCGTGGACGATTGCTGGCAAAGAAACCGCCATTCCGCTGCCGGCCAAATCGTTCAGGCTGATGGGTTCTACCTACGCCTATTACGTCGAAGACCTCAATTCGAAGTCGATTTCCGTTACAGCTGCACCCGCCGCTGTGCGCTTGATGCTGGCGTTTGAAGACAAGGCCGCCGATCTCAAAGGCGCGTGCGTATCCGGCGACTGCGGACTTGCGACGGCGTTGCCGAAAATCATTTGGAAGAGCGGCACCGTAACAATTGACGTTGTGCCGGTGCGGCTCGGCTCCAGCATCACCCTGCAAGTCAAGAACGTCGCGATTGGCGGCCTGATGAGCGCCAAGTGCGGCGGCGCTGGAATCATCGCAGATGGTGCGTGCTCGGTTGCTTTGACATTTGCCAAGCGCACGATTGCCAATTTGAAGCCCGAGATCGCAGCGACATTGAAGGCCAAGGTCAACGACAGCGCGACTCAGGAAGCCGTTGCTAATGGCCTGAAGACATATCTGGCCGTCGGGCCCGCTGGCGAAATCGCAATTACCGGCGTGACCAGCGACGCCAAGTCGGTGCGCATCACGTTCGCGCTTCCAGGCGACGCGGGCGGTTGACTTCAGTGCGATGGCTGACACCGCCCCCATAAGCCCCGCTAATTCGCTGCCGCGCACGTTCCGCTTTCAGCTGACCAAGGACGACATCGCGGCGCGCATCCGCTTGTTCCGATCAGTCGAGCAGACGACGATGCGCAATTTTCTCATCATCTACCTTACCACGTGCGGGGCCGCGGGTTGGTTTCAGCACGAGTTGCCGGACACATGGCGGTGGCTGCTCAAGTCAGACACCGGCTTCGCAATCGCAGCGTTTCTATTCTGGCTGATCGTATTCCAGATCATCTCGCGCATCCGCCGGGTCGTGCGCCTTGGCGATTTCTTCGGTCATCTTCTTGGCGTCGCCCAGCACCATGACGGTGTTGTCGCGATAGAAGACGGCGTTGTCGATGCCGGCATAGCCGGATGCCAGCGAACGCTTGTTGAAGAATACCGTCTGCGCCTTCCAGACCTGCAAGACGGGCATGCCGTAGATCGGCGAGGTCTTGTCGTCTTCGGCGGCCGGGTTGACGACGTCGTTGGCGCCGATGACATAAACCGCGTCGGCCTGCGCGAACTCGCTGTTGATGTCTTCAAGTTCGAACACTTCGTCATACGGCACGTTGGCTTCAGCCAGCAGCACGTTCATGTGGCCCGGCATACGGCCCGCGACCGGGTGGATCGCATACTTCACTTCAACGCCTGCCTTCTTCAACGTGTCAGCCATTTCGCGCAATGCGTGTTGGGCCTGCGCGACCGCCATACCGTAGCCCGGCACAATGATGACCTTGGACGCATTCTTCATGACGTAGGCTGCATCTTCCGCCGAGCCGAGCTTGACCGGCTTTTGTTCGCCGCCGCCACCAGCACCTGCCGCCGCAGTTTCGCCGCCGAAGCCGCCCGCGATCACCGACAGGAACTGACGGTTCATAGCCTTGCACATGATGTACGACAGGATCGCGCCCGACGAGCCGACGAGTGCGCCGGTGATGATCAGCGCGACGTTGGATAGCGTGAAACCGATGCCGGCCGCCGCCCAGCCCGAGTATGAGTTGAGCATAGACACGACCACCGGCATATCGGCGCCGCCTATCGGAATGATGATCAGCACGCCAAACAGCAGCGATGCGGCAACGATCAGCCAGAACAGCAAGCCCGAACCGCCCGACGTGCAGAATGCGTAGACCAGATAAATGATCAGCAGGCCAAGCCCCGCGTTAATCGCGTGGCGCATCGGCAGCATGATCGGCTTGCCCGACATGCGGCCCGAGAGTTTAGCAAACGCAATGACCGAGCCGGTGAAGGTGATGGCGCCGATGGCCGCGCCCAGCGCCATTTCAAGAAGGCTGGCACCCTTGACGCCTGCGGCCGGATTAGCGGGGTCGGCCAGAATGCCGAAGGCGCTCGGCGCGTACAGCGCGCCGGCGGCCACGAAAACAGCCGCCATACCGACCATCGAATGGAAGGCTGCGACCAACTCCGGCATCATGGTCATCGGAATTTCGCGCGCCGTTTTAGCGCCAATAAAACCACCGATGCCGAGGCCTGCGAGAACCAGGATCCAGGTGAGCACGCTTTGATCGCCAAGCTGCGCAATGGTCGTCAGGATGGCAATCGTCATGCCGATCATGCCGAGCAGGTTGCCCTGACGCGAGGATGCCGGACTGGAAAGCCCGCGCAGCGCGAGAATAAACAGAACGCCCGAGGCGAGATAAAGCAGGGCGGCGAGATTGGCAGTCATGATGCTCTGATCCTGGGCCTAATGAAATTCGTCAAAACGGGGATGAAGGCGAGAGTTATGAAACGCGCCGCCCCTACTTCTTCGCGGGCGCTTCTTTTTTCTTGTACATCGCGAGCATCCGGTTGGTGACCAGGAAGCCGCCGAAGATGTTGATCGCGGCCATGATCAGCGCGAGGAAGCCGAACACCTTGGCGACGAAGCTATCGGATGCCGTCAGGTTGACGCCGACGGCCAGCAGCGCACCAACCACGATCACCGACGAGATGGCGTTAGTCACGCTCATCAGCGGTGTGTGGAGTGCAGGCGTGACCGACCAGACCACGAAGTAGCCGACGAAGATCGCGATCACGAACACCATGAACTCGAACACGAACGGGCTGACCTGCTCGCCGCCAGCGGCAAACGCGGTGCCCGGCATCATTGCGATGGCGAGCACGGCAAGCGCGGCGGAATATGATTTCATCATAGACATCGGAATGTTCCTCATGGGCTCTTCGGCGCGAGGTTCGGGTGGACAATTGCGCCACCCTTGGCAACCAGCGTGCCCTTGATGATGTCGTCGTCCCAATTGACGGCGAGGGTCTTTTCCTTTTTGTCGATCATCAGGTCGATGAACGCCAAAAGGTTCTTGGCATAGAGGCTGGACGAATTGACCGCGATGGTGCCCGCCAGATTGAGGGGGCTCGAAATCTTGACGCCATTCGGCGTTTCAATGGTCTTACCGGGTTCGGTCAATTCGCAGTTACCGCCGCGCTCGGCCGCAAGGTCAATGATGATCGCGCCGGCCTTCATGCTTTCAACCATCGCACGCGTAATCAGTTTCGGCGCAGGGCGTCCCGGGATCAGCGCCGTCGTGATCACCATGTCCTGGATCTTGATGTGGTTGGCGACCAGCTCGGCTTGCTTGGCCTGATATTCAGGGCTCATCGGCTTGGCGTATCCTGCAGCCGTCTGCGCCTGCTTGAACTCATCATCTTCGACGGCAACAAACTTAGCGTTCAAAGATAGCACCTGCTCTTTCGTAGCTGGCCGAACGTCGGTGGCTGTCACTATTGCACCGAGACGTCTTGCCGTCGCGATCGCTTGGAGCCCCGCGACACCCACGCCCATGATGAAGGCCCTTGCGGCCGGTATCGGACCGGCTGCCGTCGACATCATCGGCAGCGCCTGGCCGAACATCGACGCCGCATCGACGACCGCCTTGTAGCCAGCGAGGTTGGCCTGCGAGGACAATACGTCCATCGACTGGGCGCGCGTGGTGCGCGGTATGAATTCCATTGAGAAGATCGACGCGCCGGTAGCGGCAAGCGAGTCCAAAGCCGCGCGGTCACCGTAGGGATCGATCATCGCGGCGACGATTGCGCCCGGCTTCAACGCCTTGATCTCGTCTTCCGAGGGGCGGCGCACCTTCAAAAGAATATCGGCTCCACCGAGCGCATCAGCGTGACTGACGACGTCGGCGCCAGCCGCCTTGTAAGCATCATCTGAAAATCGCGAGCGCAGACCCGCGCCTGATTCAACGCGGACCTTCGCGCCGAGTGCGCTGAACTTCTTCACCGTTTCCGGCGAGACCGCAACGCGCGGCTCGTCGGCCGCTTCCCGGGTGACAGCAATCGTGACCATGAAGGCTTCCATTCGAGGGGGAACGGCCAAGACCATTGGCCGGATGCAATAAGGGCAGACCCATTCAAACTGGTCTGCCCTGGCTCAAGATCCTACTTGCCGGCAGGGTGCCGGACAAAACCTCAAACCAAGAAGAACTTCATGCCGGCCAACAGCACGACTAAGCCGATGATGGCGTATTTGGTGAACTGCAGGAAGCCCGCATAGGTCCGGTTGTGCTCTGCGTAGTCCATGGCGTGATGACCTTTGGAAGTGTCGATGCTCACCGTGTAGCCTCCCCAGTTATATCGATGTTCTCTGGTGGCATTGGTAACGCAAAGCACCGGCCGCTTCAAGCCGAAGTGACCCCGCCATTGGGCCAAGGACCACGTTTGGCCAAGACTTTTACCAGCCGCAGCAGCCCCGCGGCCCCGCAAGGGCCGGATCGATGTGACTTTTGCGAGGCCCTTGGCCAGCGCCCGCGTTTGTGCGGCCGTTTAGACGGCCACCTGGGTGCCCACTTCCACCACCCGGTCAGTTGGGATCTGGAAATAGGTCGTCGCATCCTCGGCACTGCCGGCGAGCGCGATGAACAGGCGTTCCTGCCAGCGCGGCATCTCGGATTTGGTTGTTACCCGCAACGACCGGCGCGATAGGAAGAACGAGGTCGCGCCCATTTCAATGGCGCAGTCCTTGCGTTTGCAGTGCTCCAGGATTTTCGGCACGCTCGGCGTTTCCATGAAACCGTAGCGCGCGACAATACGCAGGAAGTGATCGGACACCCGCTCGACCGTCACGCGTTCATGACGCGGCACGCGCGGTGTCTCTTCGGTCTTGATCGACAACACAATGTTACGCTCATGCATAACGCGGTTGTGTTTCAGGTTGTGCATCATAGCTGTCGGCGCGGCGTAGGGATCGCCGGTTAGAAACACAGCCGTGCCGGGTACGCGATGCGGCGGCTTGGTTTCAAGCTTGCGCACCAGCCAATCAAGATCGGCTTCGTTGCGCTTGGTCGCCTTGGCCAGCAGCCGCGTGCCGCGCACCCAGGTGAACATGATCAGGCCAAGCATGGCCGCGATGGTGATCGGCACCCACCCGCCGGCGAAGAATTTCAGAATATTTGCCGAGAAGAACACCTGCTCGATGATAACGAAAGGAACCATGACGGCGGCGGCGCGCCACATCGGCCACTTCCAACACTTCCAGACGACAAAGAATGCCATCAGACTGTCGATCACCATCGCCGCCGTCACCGACACGCCGTATGCGGCGGCAAGGTTCGACGAGTTTTTGAACATCACCACAGCGGTCAACACCGCCAGGAAGATCGCCCAGTTGACGCGCGGCATGTAGATTTGTCCGGCCATGCTCGCCGATGTGTGGCGGATTTCCATGCGCGGGATCAGGCCCAACTGAATAGCCTGCCGTGTCAGCGAGAACGCGCCAGTAATGACGGCCTGCGAGGCGATCACGGTCGCAATCGTCGATAGTATCACCATCGGGATCAGCGCCCATTCGGGGTACAGGCGGTAGAATGGATTCTCAAGCGCCGTCGGATCGGACATCACAAGCGCGCCTTGCCCGAAATAATTGAGCAGCAGCGCCGGGAAGACCAGCATGAACCAACCGGCCTGGATCGGCTTGCGCCCGAAGTGGCCAAGGTCGGCGTAAAGCGCCTCGGCACCTGTCGCCGCCAGGAAGACGAGGCCCATGATCGTCAGGCCGATCACGCCATGCTTGGCCACAAAAATGATGCCATTGAGCGGATTGAAAGCCTGCAACACGTAGAGATTATCGGCAATGTGCATGGCGCCGCCAAGAGCCAGCACCAGAAACCACACAACCGTGATCGGCCCGAAATAGCGGGCAACGCGGTCGGTGCCCTGCGACTGCATCCAAAACAGTCCGACCAGCACGAGAAGCGCGATTGGAATAACGGCTGGCTCAAGAGCAGGCGCGACAAGCTTTAAGCCTTCAACTGCCGACAACACAGAAATCGCCGGCGTAATGACGGCATCGCCATAGAAGAACGATGCGCCCGCAATACCGAGCGCAAACAACAAAGGCGCGCTGCGTTTGGCGACCGATTGGCCGAGCGCCATGAGGGCAAACGTGCCGCCTTCACCTCTGTTGTCCGCACGCAGCAAAATGACGACGTACTTGATCGTCACGATCAAGATCAGCACCCACAAGATCAACGACAGCACGCCGATGGTGGATTCACGGATATCGAGACCGCGATGATGGGCGGCGACGATCGCTTCCTTGAACGCGTAGAGCGGGCTTGTACCGATGTCGCCGAACACGACACCGATGGCTCCTATTGCCAGCGCCCAGTAGCCTTCGGGATGTCCATCCGCGCCCGCATCAGCGCTGGAACTAGAAGCCTGCGTCTGTGCCATGTGGCACCTCGCCTTTTGGTTCAAGCTGCATTGCAGCAAAGTGGCGGGTGTCTACTCCCGCGCTTGGCACTTGGGAAGCGGCAAATTGGCGTCGCGGGCAGTCAATCCCTCTTGACACCGGTCAATGCCATTGAGTCGCAGGTCAGCCCTTTGGGGCCTTCCGGCGCGGCGCGCCCGGCCAATTGTCCCGGATCCAGCGCGTGAGGCCCGATTCTTCGATTTCCCCGGCTGCAAGACCGAGTGTCGCCTCCGTTGCAAGAGCTTCGGGCGGCGCAAACGCGACACCATTCTTGCGCAAAAAGACGGTCATGATCATGAAAGATGCCCGCTTGTTTCCATCGACGAACGGGTGGTTACGCGCGATGCCGAACGCGTATGCGGCAGCAAGTACCGCAAGATCGGTCTCGCCATAGGCATATTTGTTCTGCGGCCGGCCAAGCGCGGACTCAAGCAGGCCAGCATCGCGTATCCCGGCGGGTCCGCCGAAAATCGCAAGTTGTTCCGAATGAATCCGCACAGCTTGACTGGTTGTCACCCACCGCGGCTCATTCATTTCGCAAGTGCCTTAAGGGTGTTTTTGTACTCGTTCATGATTCCGCGGGCGATGCGCATCGTTTCATCATCGTCGTCCGAATAGGGCGTAACGGTCAACGTCCGGTCTGGACCTTCGGAAACAGTCACCTCGTCTCCTTGCTGCAGCCCGAGCCGCGCCAGCAGCTCCTTTGGCAGGATCAACCCGGTAGAATTGCCGATTTTCTTGATTTCGAGTTTCATAAAGGGCAACCCTCCCAAGTCGCGTTATACAAAATGTCTAACGCAGGGGTGTTGCGCTGTAAAACATTTGTTTTACGCCGCAACGCTTTTCCGGACAAAATCCTTATTAACCAATACCTTGGGAAACGTTGTCCATCGCTTCCAGCTCGTCGATCAGGCCTTCCAACACCTTCAGACCCTTGTTCCAGAACTCCGGATCGCGGGCGTCGAGGCCAAACGGGGCCAGCAATTCTGAGTGGTGCTTCGAGCCGCCAGCTTTGAGCATGTCGAAATACTTCGTCACGAAGCCCGGATGCGCTTCCGCGTAGAGCCCATAGAGCGAGTTCACCAGGCAATCGCCGAACGCGTAAGCGTAAACGTAAAATGGCGAATGGATGAAGTGCGGGATGTAAGTCCAGAACACTTCATAGCCAGGCTTCAGATCAATCGCCGGGCCGAGGCTCTCGCGCTGCACGTCCATCCAGATGGCGTTCAACTGGTCCGAGGTCAGCTCGCCCTTGCGGCGTTCCTCATGGACGCGGCGCTCGAACGAATAAAACGCGATCTGGCGCACGACCGTGTTGATCATATCCTCGACCTTCGACGCCAGCATCGCCTTGCGCTCGCGTTGATCCTTCGCTTCAGCCAGCAACGCACGGAAGGTCAGCATTTCGCCGAACACCGAGGCGGTTTCAGCGAGCGTCAGCGGCGTCGGCGCCAGCAACGGGCCTTGATCGCGGGCCAGCATCTGGTGGACACCGTGGCCAAGCTCATGCGCCAGCGTCATCACATCGCGCGGTTTGCCAAGGTAATTCATCANCACATACGGATGTACGCTCGGCACCGTTGACGCAGAAAACGCGCCGGGCGCTTTGCCGGGCTTCACTTCCGCATCGATCCAATCCTTATCGAAGAACTCCTTGGCAATTGCTGCCATCTCGGGCGCAAAGCCGCTGTAGGCGTCGAGCACGATTTTCTCAGCTTCCGGCCACTTGATGACACGTTCCGGCTTCTCCGGCAGCGGCGCGTTGCGGTCCCACGAGTTCAGCTTCTTCTTGCCGAGCCACTTGGCTTTCATCTTGTAGTAGCGGTGCGAGGTGCGCGGATATGCGGCGCGGACGCTGGCAACCAGCGCGTCGACGACGGGCGCTTCAACGCGGTTCGCCAAATGCCGGCTGTCGGCGACGTCCGTGAAATGCCGCCAGCGATCGGAAATTTCTTTATCCTTGGCCAGCGTGTTAGTGATCAGCGTGAACAGCGGCAGCTTTTCTGAGAACGTCTTTGCTAAGGCTTCGGATGCTGCTTTGCGCTTTTTTTCGTCCGGATCCGACAAGCGATTGAGCGTCTGCTCAAGACCGAGCGGCTCCTTCTCACCCTTCACCTGAATTTTCAGGCTCGACATGGTCTCGTTGAACAATCGCGTCCAGCTGGCGCGGCCGGTCTGCGATTTTTCGGTCAGAAGCGTTTCGAGCTTCTCGTCGAGCTGATGCGGCTTTTCTTTCCTCAAATCCTCAAACCATGGTGCATATTTTTTCAGGTCCTTATGCGCCAGCGCCGCCGTCAAAACCGCGTCGTCGATCTGGTTCAATTCGAGTTCGAAAAAGATCAAGTCGGTAGACGTCTTGGTCAGCGATTCTGAAACGTCGCCGTAAAATTTGGCACGAACCGGATCGGCCTGCTTTTGCGCATAGTAGAGACCGGCATACGACGCGAGCTTGCCCATCAGGTCGGACAGCTTTTCATAATCCTTGACTGCAACGGAGAGCTTCGCACCATCTTTGGCGAGATCTGCAAGATGTCCTTGATAGACGGACTTCATGCGGGCAGCTTCTTTGGCGGCATCGGCCTTGTCGCGTGCAATCTCGGGCGCATCTGGCCCGTGATACAGATCGCCCAAATTCCAAGCCGGCATTTGGCCGAGGTCATCAGCCTTCACCTCGGCACTCGCGCCGCTGGCTACCGCAAAATTCAAAACATTTGAGCGCATGAGTTCAGTCCTCTTGTCGATCGTGGAATGATGAGCGGTTGGGTTAGCACACAGAGCCCTGTCGTGAAAACGTGCGATTGGTTGTGCCTGATATTTGAGCCTTAGCGCCGCCCGAACAAGCGCTCAATGTCGGCGAGCTTCAGCGCCACATAGGTTGGCCGGCCGTGGTTGCATTGGCCTGAATAGGGCGTTGCTTCCATGTCGCGCAGCAGGGCATTCATTTCGTCCGCCGTCAGCCGCCGGCCCGAGCGCACAGACCCGTGGCACGCCATGCGCGAGGCGATGGCCTCCAACCGGTCTTTAAGAGCGCGCGTGCTGCCCAGTTCGCGAATTTCCGACGCCAGATCTTTGACCAACCCTTCGATATCGGTATCTCCGAGCAATGCGGGCGTTTCACGCACGGCAACCGCGCCCGGCCCGAAACTCTCAAGCACCAAACCCAGTTCACTGAGCTCTGCTTCTTTCTCACACAACAGTGCAGCATCATCGGGATCGAGACTGATAATCGCCGGAATGAGCAACCCTTGCGTCGCCACGTTTCCGTTGATCAGCATCGCCTTCATACGTTCGTAGACGAGGCGTTCGTGGGCCGCGTGCTGATCGACAATGACAAGGCCATCGCGCGTCTGCGCCACGATATAGTTTTCATGCACCTGCGCACGCACCGCGCCGAGCGGGCGATCCAGCAACGCCTCCGGCGCCGGAGCGTTAGCGGCGCGCGCATCAGCGCTTGGCCGGTTGAAATCGTCAAACGGCGCCTGCATTGCTTCGGCAAAACCGCGGGACCAGTGTTCCCCTGCCGTTTGCGTGGAGGGGTAGAAAGTTGGGTGGTGTGACGACGGCAATCCCCCCGCTTGAAACGTCTCGATCGTCAACGCGCCGCCCTGCGCTGAAGCGCGATGGCCTGCCTCGTTGAGCGCTTGCGCCAACGCACCAACCAGCAATCCGCGCACACGGCCTGAATCGCGAAAACGCACTTCAGCCTTGGTCGGATGCACATTCACATCGACGTCGGTTGGCGCAACATCGACAAACAAAGCGAGATACGGCGAACGCCCGCGCGGAATAAGATCGCCATACGCCGCCTTCACCGCGCCAATCAGCAGCTTGTCTTTGACGGGGCGCCCGTTGACGAACAGATACTGCTGCGTTGAATCCGGCCGGTGCAGCGTCGGCAATCCGGCAAATCCATAGACCCGCATGGCACCCGTCGCGCCGCTGCCGCCACCTTTGATTTCCAAAGCGTCGGCCATGAACTCTGCGCCCATGATTGCGCCGAGGCGTTCGAGCAAACCCGACGGCGTGCCTGAGCATTTCGGCAGATAGACCGGCTTGCGCTCACCGTTCGCAACCGTGAACCCGACGTCGGGATGGGCCATCGCCAACCGGCGCACGATGTCTGAGACGGCCATGTTTTCGGCGCGCTCGGTCTTCATGAATTTCAATCGTGCGGGCGTTGCCGAAAACAAATCGCGCACTTCGACAATCGTGCCGGTGTTGACTGCAGCCGGCTTGACCGTACCTTTGGCGCCCCGCTCAACAACAATTCCAAAGCCATTGCCGCCACTGCGCGCCTTCGACGTCACTTCAAGCCGCGCAATCGACCCGATGGACGGCAGCGCCTCGCCGCGAAAGCCGAGGCTCTTTATGTCGAACAAATCTTCTTCCGAAAGCTTAGACGTTGCGTGCCGTTCAACCGACAGCGCCAGATCATCCGCACTCATGCCGTGTCCGTCGTCAGTGACGCGAATGAGCGACAAGCCGCCGCCTGAGACGACAATCTCGATGTCACGCGCGCCAGCGTCGATGGCGTTTTCAACGAGTTCCTTGACGACACTCGCCGGGCGCTCGATCACCTCGCCCGCCGCAATGCGGTTGACTGTTTCAGGTGATAACTGGCGGATTGCCAACAGCCGCTCCGGAGGGTTACGCGCCCTTCGCCAGGCGCTCTTTGGTCAGGATTTTCGCAAGCTCAACGGCTGGCTGATCGAACGGATCGACACCCAGCAGGCGGCCTGCGAGAATCGTTTCAATCATAAAGTGCATCAGCAGCGCACCGAGTGTCTTTTCGTCGAGTTTTACAAGATCAATTGTGCGCACAGGGCGGCCAGCCCGGGCCAGCGCTTCCGGCACGGCATGGGCTTGTGCCGAGACCACATCGCCAACCGTATGCCCGGCCATGAATTCAGCGCCAGCAAGTTTGGCGAAAGCCGCATCAATCCGTTGCCCGGCTCCCGCACTTGCAACGCGCAGCACCGTCATCATCGTTGACCGCGGGCCGTCCATAAACAACTGCAACTGGCTGTGCTGATCGAGCGGCCCGAGACACGCAATCGGGCTGGTGCCCTCGCCGCCCTTGCCCAGGCTCTCAGCCCACAATTGCACAAACCAAGCCGAAAACCGGCTGAGGCGATCAGCATACGGCATCATCACCATTGTCGTGATGCCGCGTTCTTTGTTGAGTGCAATTGCCGTTGCGGCGCCGACGGCTGGCGCAAAGTCTGCTGCCGATTTCGAGCGGAGAAGCGCATCGATCACGCTTTGCGCGCCAGAGCGGATCGCCGCCGCATCAAGGCCGCGCGCCATCGCTGGCATCAAGCCGACGTTAGTCAAACACGAGAAGCGCCCACCGATGCCGGTATGATGTTCAAGCAGCGGAATGCCAAGCGATGAGAACAGCGCGCGCAATCCGTTTTTCTTGTCGTGGCGCACGGGCTCCGTGATGCCGAGGAACATTTTCGGGATTTGCGCTTCAAGACCCGCGGCCTTTACAGCCGTGAGCGCGACAATCGCTTGCGCCAGCGTCTCTGCGGTGCCGCCTGATTTCGACGTCACCACAAATCGCGTTGACTCGAGATCGAGGCTGGCCAGCCCGCCCGCCAGGGTGCTGGCATCAAGATTGTCATAGAAGCGCGTGCGCGGGCGGGTGCGCTGTTTGGCATCGGCGCCACCTGGAATGTTCCATCCCGCCAACTGCGCCAGTGTCTGGCCACCAAGACCTGACCCACCTGTGCCGAAAAATAAAATGGTGCGCGCGCCCACAGACAGCGCCTTCAACGCCTCAGCGGCTTCCGCGATGTCGGCCGCCTCTTCAGCTATCCGCAACAGCGGCAAGCGCTTCTCGGCATAGTCGCGCTTCAGCGCTTCAACATGCGGATCAACCCGCTTCAACCACGCGTCCAGACTGGCGCGCGGCAGGCCATGCGCACCGATCGCGCCATCCAGACAGCCGTCGATATTTTGAGTGAAGGCCGCAGTCATATGCGGCTGGCCCGCGCGATGCTCGGTCATCTGACCCCCTCGGAAAACAGCGCCTTCCGCCTAACGGGTTTACGGCTTCCCGCCAAGCGCAATCCGGTCAGGCAGGCACCAAGGTATGACTGATATCCAGGTTTAGCCAGGATTGGCGGACTTTGCAGGCGTGGTAGCTGCCGGTGCAACCGCCGCAGGCGCACCCGAGGGCGCTGCCGCAGGGGAAGCCACTTTATCAAGACCTGTTGGCTTTCCGACCACCGTTACGATCAACTGGTCCTCTTTCAGCAGTCGCTTGGCGACGCGCTGCACGTCGGCAAGGGTGATCGCTTCAATCAGCTTGTTGCGTTTATCGACATAGTCGGTGCCGAAACCCTCCTGCTTCAAGCCAAGCAGCTGAGAGGCAATCTTTGAGTTGGTATCGAAGCGCAGCGCGTATGAGCCCGTCAGGTAGTCTTTGGCGGATTGCAGATCGTCAGCCGATGGACCCTGGCCGGCCATTTTTTTCAACTCAGTACGGATGATCGACAGGCTTTCTGCCATCGATTCATTCTTTGTCGCAACGCCACCGGCGAGAATGGAAGCGTGCTGATACGGCTGAATGTAGGTATAGACCGAATAGGCGAGGCCGCGCTTCTCGCGCACTTCTTCCATCAGCTTAGCGGAAAAACCGCCGCCGCCGAGAATGTGATTGATGACAAACGCCGGCATAAAATCCGGGTCCTTGCGCGGCATCGCGCCAAGCCCGAACACGGCCACAGATTGTGGCACGTTCATCTCGATAATCTTTTGCTGTCCACCGAGCGGTTCGGTTTTCGGCACCGGCGTCAAGCCGTCTTTGTCAGGCAGACCGCCGAATACATCATCAAGCAACGTACCAAGCGTTGCCGCATCGATATCGCCGACGGCGACAATTTTCAGATTGCTTTTGGCGAAGTTGCGCTTGTGGTAAGTAGCGAGATCCGCACTCGTGATCTTCGAGACTGTTTCCTTGGTGCCATTGGATGGGCGCGCATACGGGTGGCCGGCAAAGGCCTGCGCATACCATTCCCGGCCGGCAACCTTGTCTGGATCCTTGTCGGCATACGACAAGTTGGCCAGCAACTGCTGGCGGATACGATCAACAGCGTCTGCATCAAAGCGCGGCTTTTGCACGACGAGCTTCAGCAGATCGACAGCTTTGTCCCGGTTGACGGACAGCGTTTCAAATGAGCCGTACAGCGAGTCTTTGCTGTCATCAAAACTCATGCGCATCGAAATATCTTCCATCCGCTCCTGGAATTCAGCGGATTTCAGATCGCCCGCACCTTCGTCCATCATCGCCGTGATGAAGTTGGCAACGCCGTCTTTGCCGGCCGGATCCTGGCTGTTGCCGCCGTCGAACGCAAAGCGCAGCGCCATCAACGGCACGCCGTGCTCTTCGACAAGCCAGGCTTCGATGCCACCAGGGCTTTTGACAGTTTGAATATTCATTGCATGTGCCGGGCGTGTGAGGGTGACGACAAAAAACAGCGCAAGCATAGCAAGCGCGATTGCGATATTTGCGCGGGCGTAAACGCGCATGCCCGCGCAGAGTGCGGTTGTAACGGATGTCATAGCCATTTACCTCACCACGCTTGCAGGTCCGCCCGATGCGGGCGGCGCGGCACGCTGCTGCGCGACACCGCTCTTATCGGGCACCAAATACCCGGTGACAGAGTGGCGAATGTCGAGATATTGCGCGGCGGCCTTCTTAACATCGTCGAGCGAGACTTTGGAGATTGCGGCCGGCCATCCCTCGATGTCGGCAACCGTGCGCCCAACCGCGAGGTTCCAGCCATAGCGGCGCGCCAGCGTCGCTTGATTGTCACTGTCGTAGACGTAGTCGGCGATATAGGAACTCTTGGCCCGCTCAAGCTCAGCGGCCGTCACACCATTTTTGGCAATGTCGGCAAACACGCTGTCGGTCAGCGCCTCGACCTTCTCCAGCGGCACGCCGTCTGCTGCCACCGCATAAATTGAAATCGTTCCGCTATCCAACCCGCTGCCCGAATAATCACCGGCCGCGCTTGACGCCAATCCTGCTTCGACAACAACCTTTTTATAGAGGCGGCTGGTGGTGCCCGAGGCTGCGATTTTCATCATCAGGTCAAGAGCCTCAGCTTCGCCGGGCTTTGCGGTCGTATAGCTTGGCGCCACGTAGTAGCGGTGGAATGAAGGGTTGCCCGCACGCGCGTCTTTCAATTCCAAGCGGCGCGCGACGATCTGCGGCGGGTCTTGCGGACGCACGCGCTTGGCGCCGACCGCCGGATTGGCCGGCAACTTGCCATAGGTTTCGCCGGCGAGCTTTTTGACTTCGTCCGCCGTCACATCGCCGGAAACGACCAGGATCGCGTTGTTTGGCGCATAGTAACGCTTGTAGTAGTTGAGCGCGTCCTCGCGGCTCAACTTGGCGATCTCGTGATACCAACCGATCACCGGCACACCATAGGGGTGGTTCAGGTAAAGCGCGGCGTTCATCTGCTCGTCGAACTGCGCGGACGGATTGTTTTCTATGCGCGAGCGGCGCTCTTCCAAAATCACATCGCGCTCGGTCAGCACTTCCTTCTCATCGAGCCGCAGATTGACCATGCGGTCGGCTTCCATTTCCATCATCTTGGGCAGGCGGTCTTTGGAGACGCGCTGGAAATACGCGGTCGCGTCATGGCCGGTGAAAGCGTTGTCCTGTCCGCCGAGACGGCCGACGATCTTAGAGAATTCGCCGACCGGAATTTTCTCGGTCGACTTGAACATCAGATGCTCAAGGAAATGGGCGATGCCAGACGTGCCGCGCACTTCGTCCGCCGCGCCAACGCGATACCAGATCATATGCGTGACAACCGGCGAGCGATGATCGGGGATTACGATCACCTGCATGCCGTTCGACAGTGAAAACTCACTGGCGCGGGTAGCGTTCGCGGCGGCATGGGCGTGCGGATTGGATGCGAGCATTGGCAAAGCCATCAATAAGGTTGCAGCAACGAGGCGGATCGGATGAAGCATCGGCGGTCCTTCAGTCACTTGTGACACAAAATAACCCGGTGGCAGGCGATTGCGAGCACGGTACGGCGAGAGTGGCGCATCCCCGGCTGCTGGGCCTTCAATCCACGGGCTTTCTTGAGGAGCCCACGTGATGCTCAGAACCGGCGAGAGTTGCGAAGCCGTACTTCCTCTTCGGGTGATCAGGAATCACGGCTCAGACCCGCAAAGTCAAATGACAAGCTGGTCATGTCACAGCCGGGCACGGCCAAGATTGCGAAAAATATGCAAAACATTTCAGCGGTTTGAAAGCCAGCCACCGGACGCGGCGCGCCCTTAGCCGCTAAACGGCGGTTTACTGGCCGTCGCTGCCGCCATTGACCTTCTTGATCACGTTCATCACAGAACCGCGGCACGGTCCCATTGGACCCTCGGCAAGGTCGGCGTTGTTATCGCCGTGCGCCTTGGCCTGTTCGTAATGGATCTTGCAGTAGGCTTCCTGCTTGGCCTCAAGATCGGCCTGAGACACCTGACGCTTGGCGTCGTGGTCTTGAATCTCAGGGATGGCCGTCGCCTGCGCCGCGCCGGCAGATCCAGGCTCCGGCAGCCTATCGAGGCCCGGTGGTACGACCAGCGGCGAACGCTCGGCCATCTTGGCTTCTTTTTTGACCGAGCCCGTGTTGTTCATTCCAACAGCGTCGAAAATCTTGCCGTTGAGCTGGATATCGTCCAGCCCGCAGCCCGACAGCACCAAAGCCGCCCCCAGGGCTGCCGCGTGCACGGTCATTTTTGCAAGTGTTTTCAACGGCATAGGTTTCCCCCGGGCAGCCCGGACGCAAATTCTTGAGCAAATTCAATAAGGCGCGTTTGCGGCGCGATTACGACTCACCTTTGAACGAGTCATACAAGAGGCCGGCCACGCCAGCAACGATGGCCACGTCAGCAATGTTAAAAACGTACCAGTAAAACCCGAACGCATGCATGGAGAAGAAGTCGGCGACACCGCCGATCAGTACCCGGTCTATGGCATTTCCAAGTGCGCCGCCGATGATCAGCGCCAGGCTCCAGGTCATCAAGCGGCCTGTGCCGGCCCGGTTCAGCCACACCCACAGCGCGATGCTGGCAGCAACCGCGAACGCGGTCAGCGCGTATTGCCCAACTTGGCTCGACTGGTTGAACATCGAATAGCTGACGCCAATATTCTTGACGAACACAAGATCGAGAAACGGCGTGATCGTGACCCGGCCTTTGCTCTCGATATCGTAGACGTGCAGCATCCAATACTTGTGCGCCTGATCGATGAGCAGCGTCACAAGCGCCACGCTCAGGCCGAGCGGCGCGAACCGCGACCACAGCCAGCCGCCGGATGCCGGCTGCGCGACGGCGCGATCACCATTCGCAACGTGCTCGCTTGAGGCGACGTTGCTAGGCGCGGTTGCATCGACTCTGGTCTTGTCGTTCGTCATTCGCACTCCGGTTCAACTCGGTCGATCTGTCCCCCTCCCCTCAGGGGAGGGGTCAGGGGTGGGGTGAAGGTCTAGGCAGAAAGCCCGTCACAAATCTCGATTTCACTGCTGCACTATTCCACCGCCCAGCGTGCACCGGTTCGCAGCTTCTCCCCACCCTATCATATTTGCCGCCTTCGCGGCGGGCCCTCCCCGCTGGTGAGGGGAAGGGAGGCAGCGGCGCATCTCAGTGAATTGCAGTGCGGTCCGCCCCGCTAAACTGTCATCCCGGGGCTTGTCCCCGGGATCCATTTCGCCGCGCACGCCATAGCGGCGATATAGCATTCCCTTTCAACGCCGGAACATACTGCACGATGGATCCCGGGCATAAAGCCCGGGATGACATTGGTGGACAATCACGAGACGGCCTTTGCGTCGATTTCGCGGACGGCGGCTGCGTCGCGCGCTGAAAGATCGGGATAAGCCATATCCGAGCCGACATCCTTGGTGATGCGCCACGAGCGCGCGCACTTTTTACCTTCGGCCAAGTTCACGACTACGCCAACGCCCGGCACGTTCGGCAACGCGAAGGCACCCTCTGGCACAACCTTGTCGCTGACAGAAATCGCTCGACGTGATGCACACTTCCGCCATATCGACGCCGTCGAGACCAACCATCAAATCAGGATCGGTGACGTAGACCACAGGTGCCGCTTCGAGCGACGATCCGATTTTCTTACTTGCGCGTTCGACTTCCAAAGCGCCGGTCACGACAGAGCGGACCTCCTTCACGCGATCCCACTTGGCGGAAAGATTTTCGTCGCGCCACGCCTTCGGAATTTTCGCGAACGGCACCAGATGCACGCTTTCATCGCCGTTCGGCTTGTAGAGCATCCAGGCTTCTTCGGCAGTGAACGACAGGATCGGCGCAAGCCATGTGATCAGCGCTTCGCACAGATGATCGACAACGGTAAGTGCCGCGCGCCGCTTTACGCTTGAGGGCGCTTCGCAATAGAGCGCGTCCTTGCGCACATCGAAATAGAATGCCGACAACTCAGTATTCATGAAGTGCGTCAGCATGCCGACGACCTTGCGATAGTCGTAATGCTTGTACGCCGCCTGAATATCGTGATCGAGCTCGCTCAAGCGATGCAGCATCAAGCGCTCAAGCTCGGGCATGTCTTGATACGCCACGCCGCGTCCGGCCGGCATCCCGGAAGGGGAGTCGGACGCGGCAATGTCAAAGTGCGCCAGCGCGCCGAGCATCCAGCGCAGCGTGTTGCGCAGTTTGCGATAGGTTTCGCTGAACGTTTTCAGAATTTCCGGCCCAATGCGCAGATCGTCCGAATAGTCGGAGGCTGCCACCCACAGGCGCAGAATATCGGCGCCTGATTTGCTCATCACGTCCTGGGGCGCAACCACGTTGCCCAAGGACTTGGACATCTTCTGTCCCTTCTCGTCGAGCACGAAGCCGTGGGTCAACACCACGTCATAGGGCGCATGTCCGCGCGTGCCGCAAGACTCGAGCAAGGACGAATGGAACCAGCCACGATGCTGATCCGAACCTTCGAGGTACATGACCTTATCCTGCCCGCCATAGACTTTGCGGGTGAGGCCCTTGAGACCCGGGAACGCGACTTCATCATCAAGCGTGAATGCGTGCGTGCAACCGCTGTCGAACCACACGTCGAGCACGTCCTTGACCTGCTCCCACTTCGCCATCTCGGCCTTCGGAATGATGCCATCGAGAAAGCGTTCTTTCGCGCCTTCCTCGAACCAGACGTCCGCGCCTTTTTCCGCGAATGCGGCTTCGATGCGCTGCATGAGTTCGGCGGACTTGGCTTTATGCGCGCCGTTGCCCGGCAGCACTTCATCGGTTTCGACGTTGCGGAAGACGGCAATCGGCACGCCCCAGGCGCGCTGGCGCGACACCACCCAATCGGGCCGGCCCGCAATCATGCCGGTGATGCGGTTCTCGCCCGCTGCTGGGACCCACGTGGTCTTTTTGATTTGGTCGAGGGCTTTTTGGCGGAGTGACGCGCTGTTATCCCCTCTCCCCTTGGGGAGAGGGTTAGGGTGAGGGGGCGAACTTTGTGACAGTGGAGCGGATTTGACCGCCCCCTCACCGGCGCGTGCCGCGCCCGCCTCTCCCCGAGGGGAGAGGCTAAGATCGAGCTTCCCATCCATGCCGATGAACCACTGCGGCGTGTTGCGGAAAATGACCGGCTTTTTCGAGCGCCAGGAATGCGGGTACTGATGCTTCAAGCGGCCGCGCGCGATGATGTTGCCTGCCTCTTGCAAGGCTTTGATGACGGCATCATTCGCGTCGCCCTTGTCGCCGTTTTCTTTGAGTACGCGCTTGCCTTCAAAGCCGGGTGCGGCTTTGGTCAGCACGCCATCGGCATCGACGGTGAAGGGTACAGTCGTATCAATGCCGCGCTCGCGCAGCGCTTTCTGGTTGGCGGTCCAGATGTTGTAGTCGTCGGCACCGTGGCCAGGCGCCGTGTGCACAAAGCCAGTGCCCGTGTCGTCGGTAACGTGATCACCGTCGAGGAGGGGGATGTCGAAACCGTAGCCCAAAGCATGGAGTGGATGCTGACACGTGATCGCCGCCAAATCCTGCGGCTCGACTGCGGCGAGCCGCTCATAGCTCTCGACTTTCGACGTTTTGAAAACGTCAGCCGCAAGCTTATCGGCAAGGATGAATTTATCACCCACATTTGCCCAATTCCCATCGGGTGACGCAGTCACCCGATAGAGGCCATAGGCGATCTTGTTGTTGAAACTTATCGCGCGGTTGCCGGGAATCGTCCAAGGCGTCGTGGTCCAAATGACAACGGAGGCATCGTCGAGTTTAAGTTTGTGCTTGTTGCTGTCTTGAATTGCAGCGACGGACTTTCTCACCCCTTCATCGTTACCAAACTTATTGGAAGCAATTGCGCCATCCAATTGATTAAAACTGAAGCCAGCTTTGGCAACAGGAAACTTCACCCAGATCATATCGGACTGATAGTCCTGATATTCGACCTCGGCTTCGGCGAGCGCGGTCTTCTCAACCACACTCCACATCACCGGCTTCGAGCCGCGATAGAGCTGGCCGGTGGCCGCGAACTTCATGATCTCGCGCGCGATGATGCTCTCCGCGCGGAATGCCATCGTCGAATACGGGTTGTCCCAATCGCCGACCACACCGAGGCGCTTGAACTCCTCGCGCTGAACGCTCAGCCAATGCTTGGCGAACTCGCGGCATTCACCGCGGAAGGCGTTCATGGCTTTCGGGTCGGAGAAGTTCGGCTTCTCCTTACCCTTGGCGCGATACTGTTCCTCGATCTTCCATTCGATCGGCAGACCGTGGCAATCCCAACCCGGCACGTAATTGGAATCGTGCCCCAGCATCTGCTGCGACTTGACCACGAGGTCTTTCAGAATTTTGTTGAGCGCGTGGCCGATGTGGATGTTGCCGTTCGCGTACGGCGGTCCGTCATGCAGCGTGAACTTAACGCGGCCCTTCGATTGGGCGCGGATCTTTTTGTAAAGCCCGATCTCGTCCCAGCGCTTCAACAGCTTCGGCTCAAGCTCCGGCAATCCGGCGCGCATCGGAAACGGCGTCTCGGGCAAATAGAGCGTCTTCGACCAATCGCGGCCGCCCTCCGTTGCCCTGCCTTTGTCCGATGCATCGCCCTTGGGCGATGCGGCAGGCGCGGCGGCACCTTTGTCCACCGGCGCCTTGTCTGCCGCCAGCTTGTCCGCCGGCGCCTTGCCAGCATGGCCCTTGTCAGGTTTGCCGCTCGCAGCTTTCGGGGGCGTGCTCTTGTCCTTCGACATGTCGTATCGGTCTTTCGGTTGTCGCTGTGTTGTGGCCGCTTCTAGCAAGGGGCCCTGAACGTGTCATCCCGGGGCTTGTCCCCGGGATCCATAGCGCGGCAAATACTGACGGCAAACGTGGACTTCATTG
The DNA here is from genome assembly GCA_013141015.1 of Hyphomicrobium sp. GTDB lineage: Bacteria > Pseudomonadota > Alphaproteobacteria > Rhizobiales > Hyphomicrobiaceae > Hyphomicrobium_B. The sequence continues at coordinate 238,200 of JABFRT010000004.1, forward strand.
TCTCCGGCGGAACAACTTCACGATGGGTCCCGGGGACAAGCCCGGGGATGACATTTAAAGCGTTACCCCGCCGCCAACACGGCCCGGGCTTGCGCCACGTCAGCGGTCATTTGTGTGACCAGTTCATCGGCAGACGAAAACTTGCGGTCGCCACGAATGAAATCGACAAACTCGACGTCCATGTCGTGGCCGTAAAGGTCGCCGTCAAAGTCGAACAGAAACACTTCCAGCACCGGCATGCCGTCATCGAATGTGGGGCGTGTGCCGAGGTACGCCGCCGCGTCATGCACCTTGCCGTCCACGTGGACCCGCACCGCGTAAATGCCGTGGCCCAGCGCGGTGCCTTTTGGCATCGGCACGTTGGCCGTTGGGTAGCCCATGCCGGTGCCGCGCTTGGCGCCGCCGACGACTTTGCCGGTCACACGCCAAGTGTCGCCCAGCATACGAGCCGCGCCTTTCACATCGCCTTGCGCCAAATGCAACCTGACGCCGGACGACGAAAATACTTCGCCCTGCTCTGCGACTGGCGGCAAAATCGTCACGCCGAAGCCGAGGTGCTCGCCCGCCTGCGCCATCAACTCAGGATTACCGCCGCGCTTGTTGCCGAAGTAAAAATCATAGCCAATCAGCACATGCGACACGCCGAGACCCGCCACCAGCACGCGCTCGATGAATTCGTCTGCCTTCAAGCCCGCCAAGTGCTGATCGAAGTGTTCGACGAACGCGACCTTGAGGCCGATTTTTTCGAAAAGCGCCAGTTTGCGTTTTAGCGGCGTCAAGCGGAAATGCGGCTCATGCGGTTGAAAATACTCGCGCGGATGCGGCTCAAACACCATTACGCCCGAGGGCCGGCCGATCTCGCGGCCTTTCGCGACTGCCGCTTTCAACAGGACGCGATGGCCCTGATGAACGCCGTCGAAATTGCCGATTGCGACCACCGCAGAGCGCGCGGTGATTGGAACATGAGAATGACCGTGAACGACTTGCATGACAGTACGGTGTGCTCCTCATTCCTACCCGTCATTCCAGACGCAGGGCATATCCGGGCTTTCCGATATTGACCCGGCGAGCACTACAAGCTCCCATGTTTACCGTGCACCGCCCCTAAAGTGCTACACAAGCGTCCGGGATCCAATCCGGGATGACGGGTGACAATTCTACTTCGGACGGCCTGGCACCATCAAAATCGCTTCGCCGGTCAACACAGGCTTTCCGGCAACGGTGCAGGTGCAGTCAAACCGGGCCCGGCGCTTATCCGGGATCAGTTCAACCAGACGCACGATGCTTTCAACCCGGTCGTCAATCTTGACCGGGCCTTTGAAATTCAGCGTCTGCGAAATGTAGATCGCGCCTGGTCCCGGCAGCTTCATGCCAAACAGCGCCGAAATATACCCAGCGGACAGGATTCCGTGGGCGATGCGCTCTTTGAAGATTGTTTTGGCGGCATACCCGGGATCAAGGTGGACCGGGTTGTAGTCGCCCGAAAGAGCGGCATAGGCAACAATGTCCGCCTCCGTCACCACGCGGGACATCGACGCTTCCTGGCCGACCTCCAAGTCCTCGAAATATTTGGTCCGGCCGTCCGTCGCGAGCATAACTGTCGTTCCTGATCTCTGCGTCTGGCGGGGCCGCTCCCCGCCTGTGACTGCTTTTGACACTAGCGGCCCCCCGGCGGACCCGCAACCAAGCACCAGCCCCCGCAGCTGCGGCCTTGTTTCCGCGGTTTAAGGCTATTTCTGAGGTTGCTTCCAGGCAGGAACAAGGGCTATAAGGCGGCGATCCCAGAATTCACTTGACGACCCCCCTTGACGGCACCCGCCGCCAAGGTCCGGAGAAGAACCGCCCGGACACGACCTGCCGGAGAAGGATTAGCCATGAGCGACCGCCGCCCCCTGATGCCCAAAGCAACCGCCGTATGGTTGGTGGAGAACACCGGCCTCGCCTTCGATCAAATCGCCGAGTTCTGCGGCCTGCATCCGCTTGAGGTTAAGGGCATTGCTGACGGCGACGTGGCCCAGGGCATCAAGGGCATGGACCCGGTGACCAACGGCCAGCTGACTCGCGAAGAGATTGCCCGCGGCGAGAAAAACCACGGCTACAAGCTGAAACTGGAAGTCAGCAAAGTCGAAATGCCAGCCGCGCCGCAAACCCGAAAGGGTCCGCGCTACACGCCTGTGTCCCGCCGCCACGACCGCCCGAACGCCGTGCTATGGCTGATCCGCAATCATCCGGAGTTGAAAGACAGCCAGCTGATGCGCCTCGTTGGCACCACCAAGCCGACAATTGCCCAGATCCGCGACCGCACCCACTGGAACTCGGCACAATTGACGCCGCAGGACCCTGTGACGCTCGGCCTGTGCTCACAGATCGACCTCGACGCCGAAGTCAAAAAGGCCGCCCGCCGCGCTGAACGCAAAGATGGCGTTAAAGGCGACGACAAGGCCGGCACGTTGCTCTCAACCGCCGAGACAACCGCACCGGCATCGGGCAACACCGCCGAAATCCTGGCACCGAAGGAAGCCGCCGCGGCTCCGGAAGAGACGCCCGAGCAGGAACAAGCCCGGGTGCTCGCCAAGCTCAAAGGCATGGCCTCCGCCAAGGACGACGACGACGCCAGCGGCGAATAAGCGGCCAGATTTTTTGGGCCCCGCCCGTTCACACTGGCGGGGCACGCAGATCGCACGAATAGAGCGGCACCAACTATTGGGCCGTTGCTGCTTTTGGCTGCATTCGCTACCGTTGCGGCCGGATTGACGCTTTGCCACGGATACCCTGATGATCTCAAACCCTTACGAACAGAACCTTGGTAAGAACCCGGCCAATTATCAGGCACTCACGCCACTGTCGTTCCTGGAGCGCACTGCGTCCGTCTCGCCGCATCATACAGCCGTCATTCACGGCAACAGCCGCCTAAGCTACGGCCAGCTTTATGCCCGCTCCCGCCGCCTCGGTTCGGCGCTGGCCATGCGCTACATCGGGCCCGGCGACACCGTCTCGGTGATGCTTGCCAATACTCCGCCGATGCTGGAAGCCCACTTCGGCGTGCCCATGACGGGCGCCGTGCTGCACACCATCAACACCCGGCTCGACGCGGCCATCATCGCCTTCCAGCTCGATCACGCCAACACCAAGGTTTTGATTGCGGATCGCGAGTTCTCTGCCGTGATCAAGGAAGCGCTCTCGCGATGCGCGGTGAAGCCGCTGATCATCGATTACAACGATCCCGAATTCCCGCAGACCGGCGACGCGTTGTCCTATGACGACTATGAGGCATTTATCGCCAAGGGCGACGCCAACTTCAAATGGCGCTGGCCGGCGAATGAGTGGGACTCGATCTCGCTCAACTATACGTCCGGCACAACCGGCAATCCGAAGGGCGTCGTCTACCACCACCGTGGCGCGGCGCTGATGTGCTACTCCAATACCATCGCCACCGGCATGCAGAAACACCCGGTCTATCTGTGGACATTGCCAATGTTCCACTGCAACGGCTGGTGCTTCCCGTGGTCGGTCACGCTGGCGGCCGGCACGCATGTCTGCCTTCGCTGGGTGCGCGCCAAGGCTATGTACGACGCGATTGCCGATCACAAAGTCACCCACCTGTCGGGTGCGCCGATTGTCATGTCGACGCTGCTCAATGCCAGCGCAGATGAAAAGCGCGACATTCCACAGATCGTTGCGTTCAATCATGCCGCCGCTCCCCCGCCCGCGGCCGTGCTGTCGGCCATGACGGATGCCGGGTTTAAACTCACGCATCTCTACGGGCTGACCGAAACCTACGGGCCCGCCACCATCAACGAGTGGGACCCGGCCTGGGATGACCTGCCGAAAGACCAGCGCGACGCTAAGAAAATCCGCCAGGGCGTGCGTTACGTGTCGCTTGAAGGCCTGACCGTCATGGACCCTGAGACCATGATCCGCGTGCCCGCCGACGGCGAGACGATGGGCGAGGTTATGTTCCGCGGCAACAACGTGATGAAGGGGTACTTGAAAAACCCCAAGGCGACCGACGAAGCCTTCCAAGGCGGATGGTTCCACTCCGGCGACCTCGGCGTGTTGCACCCCGACGGTTACATTCAGCTGAAAGACCGCTCCAAGGACATCATCATTTCAGGCGGCGAAAACATCTCGTCGATTGAAGTCGAGGATGTCCTCTATAAGCATCCCGCGGTCGCGTTTTGTGCGGTTGTCGCCAAGCCGGATGAGAAGTGGGGCGAAACGCCGTGCGCGTTCGTCGAATTGCGCCCCGGCGCAACCGCCACGGCCGACGAATTGCTGGAATGGTGCCGCCAAGGTATGGCCCGCTACAAGGTCCCGCGCCACGTCGTGTTCGCCGAGGTGCCCAAAACCTCAACCGGCAAAATCCAGAAATTCAAACTGCGCGATATGGCGAAGGAAGCGTGAGGGCACGTCATCGCCCACCTCGCAAAATGTCATTCTGAGGCCAGACCATCAACCCTTGAAAAACGGCTCGACCTTGCCTTTGAGTTTGACGGTCATGGCGTTGCCGAAGCGGTCTTTGGCGGTGCCGGCGGAAACGCGGATCCAGCCTTCCGAGACGCAATATTCCTCGACGTTGGTTTTCTCGACGCCATTGAACAGAATGCCGACGTCGCGCGCCAGCACAGCCTCGTTGTAGTGCGGGCTTTTCGGATTGACGCAAAGGCGGTCGGGCAGTGTGGTGGCGGGCGCGATATCGTTCACGTGCGGGCTCCTTATCTGTTGCCCGCACATCTAGGCGGTTCGGCGGGCGCCATCAAGTGACGCCCGGTCCTGTCCGGATTGAGCGGCCCACACGCTATTTTTTTGGACGGCGGCGCCGTCTCGATGTCCAGAGCGCCCGAAAATTGCGGAACCCGGGAATTATCGGCGCCCCCAAGACATAAAAGCCCCGCCGGGCGGCATTGGGAACCGCGGGGCAGGGCTGGGATCGGAATACACGTTTTGGAAATCAGTTCTGCTGGCTAATGCCGCGTCGCTTTGCTTAAGCGCTCCAACTCGTCCTTCAGTTTCAGCTTTTCCGCCTTCAAGCGCCGGATCTGGGCATCGTCTACGCCCGGACTTGCGACTGCTTTTTCAATCTGTTCGTCCAAGTTGCGGTGCTTCAATTCAAGTTCTGCAAGATGAGACGCCATTGCCATCAGTACCTCCATGAAAGATTTCTGACAGTGAGATGGTGCCATACGCCGCACCCCTTGTCCAATGACTCACGATAGATTTGATCACCTCGTGCTAAGCATCGGGTTAGCGGCCGTCCCAGCCCGTGACGGTGGAATTATACTCCGCTTTTCAGATAATTAGCGTCAAGACTCCCATTTGTTCTTTTGCCTGTTGCCAAGGCGGCGACAATAGAAGACAAACGCTGCGAGCGGCCAAATAGTGGGGCAGGCATCTCTTATGCAGCGTCGCGACGAACGCGAACTACGCGACCAACTGGTCAATTTACGAGCGGAACACCGCCAGCTCGATTGCGAGATTGTGGCTCTTGAAAACAATCCGTCCGCCGACCAGCTGCTGATCAAGCGGTTGAAGAAGAAGAAACTCACCCTCAAGGACCAGATCACGTCCATTGAGGACCGGCTTCTGCCCGACATCATCGCCTAACAACTGTCGCGGAATTGGGAGCACCCGGCTATTCCGGGCGAGCGGCTTGGCCGCGTCTGGCGCCCCCGCGCGAGTTGCACCTCACACCGATGCGCGCAATGGGCGTTGCGAAAATGCCGCGCTTGCCGGCAGAATAGATCGTGCACGGCTCAATCACGTTTTTGGCGCATCTATTAACCTCGGATTAGCACCTCAATCCTAAGTTGGATGATGCTGTCTTCATATCAACCAACCTGGCCGGTCCATGCTCAACGGCGCTTTCGGAAATAAAAGCAACTCGCTGATGAACGAGTACGCCTCGCTCCTCGGCGATGCCGTGCTGCGCCACCGCGCCCGCGTCGCCGAACACTCGGCACGGATCGAAGCCGAGCTTGCGAGCAAGGTGAAGTCTGAGTTCATCGCCAACATGAGCCATGAGCTTAGAACACCGCTCAACACCGTGATTGGCTTTTCCAAACTTCTGACCGAACACGAGCGCCGCCGCTTGCCCGATGCCGACATCATTGAATACGCGACGCTGATCAATGATGCGGCGGGACATCTGCTCTCAGTCATCAACGACATTCTCGACATTTCAAAAATCCAAAGCGGCAAATACACACTCGATAGCCGCGAAGTGAACGTCGAAGAGATCATTCAGGCGTGCATCAATTCGTTCCGCCTGATGGCCAGTGAAGCCGGCGTGTCGGTGACGCCGCAGATCGCCTACGATTTGCCGGTTGCCCGCGGCGACGCCGTCAAGCTGCGGCAGATTTTCACCAATATCGTCTCGAACGCCATCAAGTTCACACCCCGCGGCGGATCAGTCACCATTGAAGCGCTGCGGACCAACACTGGCGGCGTGACCGTGCTCATTCGCGATACCGGCGTCGGCATGACGGCCGAAGAAGTCAAAGTCGCGCTCACACCATTTGGTCAAGTCGATGCTGGCCGCGCCCGCTGGCGCGAAGGCACCGGCCTCGGCCTGCCGATCGCCAAAGCGCTGGTCGAATTGCACGGCGGTCAAATCGAAATCCGTTCAAAGAAGGGCGAGGGCACTGAAGTCGCGGTGATCTTGCCGTCACGAAACAGCGTCTCCGCAATTCCGATAAATGAAGCTTCTTCCTTCCAATCCATTGTCGCCTAGGAACCCTGCTATGAATTCGTTGACACGTGCGCACGCCACCGAAGGCCGCACCGATGGCTCGATCGGGCGTATCGTTTCAGTCACGGGCTCGAAAGCCATTGTGCTTCTGGATGGCCAGACCGAAGGCCGGGTGCGCTCAATCAATGACCGGCCTGAAATGGGCACACTGCTGGCCATCGATACCGCTAACACAATCGTGTTGGCCATCGTCTCGGCATTGAGCGTTCCGGTGCCGGCCCAGCGCGAAGGTGATTCGGAAATCTGGATCGCTGAACTCGGCCTCGTCGGCGAGTTGTGGAAGAGCCAAGAAGGCCAAGGCGCCAAGTTCAACCGGGGCGTGACAATCTATCCGGCTCTTGGTGACCGTGTCCGCGTGTCATCGAAAGCCGAACTCGAAATTGCCTTCTGTGGTGACGGCGGCGCTGCCGTCCGCGTCGGTTGCATCCGCCAGGACAGCTCAATTCCGGCAATGGTCCGCGTCGATGACCTGCTCGGCAAGCACTTCGCAATCCTTGGCACAACCGGCACCGGCAAATCTTGCACCACCGCATTGATCCTGCGCTCGATCCTTGAGAAGAACCCGGCAGCTCATATCGTTCTGCTTGATCCCCATAACGAGTATGCAACCGCTTTCGGCGACATGGCCGAAGTGATCTCTCCGCGCAATATGCAGCTGCCATTCTGGCTTTTGAACTTCGAAGAGATCGTCGAAGTTCTGGTCGGCGACCAGGAACGCAAGGCGGAAATCGAAGTTCTGCAGGAACTGATTCCGATCGCCAAGAGCCGCTATAACTCAGGCCGCACCGGTGAGAGCAATAAGTTGCGCCGCGGTGTGCTCGATAGCGCCCGCTATACAGTTGATACGCCTGTCCCCTACCGCATCTCGGACTTGACCAGTCTGATCGATGAGCGCATGGGCAAGCTTGAGAACAAGCGCGACCTGGCGCCTTACCGTCAGCTGAAGAACCACATTGAAAACATCTCGCAAGACGGCCGCTATGGCTTCATGTTCGGCTCGCTGACTGTTTATGACGGCATGACCCAGGTGCTTGGCCGCATCTTCCGCGTTCCGGTCAACGACAAGCCGATCACCATCCTCGAATTGACCGGCCTGCCGACCGAAATCGTCAACGTCGTTGTCTCGGTGTTGTGCCGTATGACCTTCGACTTCGCGCTATGGAGCGAGGGCCAGGTGCCGGTCACGCTGGTCTGCGAAGAAGCCCACCGCTACGTGCCAGCCAACGCCACGCTCGGCTTCGAGCCGTGCAAGCGGGCCATCGCCAAGATCGCCAAGGAAGGCCGCAAATACGGCGCGTCTCTGTGCATCGTCACGCAGCGCCCGGCTGAAATCGATCCCACCATTCTGTCTCAGTGCAATACTGTGTTCGCGCTGCGCATGGCCAACGACAAAGACCAAGCGATCGTCCAATCGGCGGTTGCCGATACAGGTTCGGGCTTGCTCGAATTCCTCCCCTCACTCGGCCAGCGCGAAGCCATCGCCTTTGGTGACGGCATGTCGCTTCCGGTCCGTATCAAGTTCGACGAGTTGCCCAAGCACTGCTTACCGCGCTCATCAACGGCCCGCTTCTCGGAGAAATGGCAAAAGTCGATGGGAGACGAAGGCTTCCTTGAGCAGGTTGTTGATCGCTGGCGCATGTCCGGCATCGGCAGCGGCGGCGACATGAGCTCGCAGATGGCTCTGATGGCCGACGCAATGGGAATAGGCTCCAATGATGCCGACGAATACGCCGCGCCGGTATCCGAAGTTCCACCGCCACGCTATGCACCGCAGCAATCCGCCAGCCAAAACTACCCATCTCAAGCTGGCGCCGTGCGCCCGTCCGCGCCTTTGATGCGTAAGGATGCGTCAGCAACACCGGCAAGCGGGTTCAGTTCGCGATTAAGTGCGGCCCCGCAACCGTCCTCGCGCATGACCCAACCGGCGCCGGAACCGGTTGCCGCCCCTCCAGCAGGAGCATCACTGCGCTCATTGCGGGAACGCCTGATGCGCCCGGCGGGTCAATAAGCCCACCCCGCATAAGGCGCGCACGCTTGCGGCCGTCATAAATTCAGTCGACAACCGTGGCATGAGACGCGGCAAAGCGGTTGCCGCGCAGCAATCCGTGTTAGTATGTGGGCTGAATCACAAGCCATCGCAGCACCCATTTTCAGTCGAGGGACCGGCGACCAATGAACGCGATTTTTCCAGTCATCCTATCGGGTGGTTCCGGCACGCGCCTCTGGCCCTTGTCGCGGGCAATGTATCCCAAACAGTTCATTCGCTTCTTCGCCGGTCAAGACACGAGCTTCCTCGGCGCGGCCATGACGCGGCTCACCGCGGAGGCCGGGTTTTCAGCGCCGATCCTGTTGTGTAACAACGACCATCGCTTTCTCGTGCGCGAGGAAATCGAACGCGCCGGCATCAAGCCGCGTGCCATCATTCTCGAACCGGTCGGCCGCAATACCGCGCCGGCAATCGCCGTCGCAGCACTAGCAGCGTTGCGCGAAAACCCTGCTGCCATTCTCGCGGTCATGCCGTCGGACCATGTGGTCAAAGACGACGTCAAGTTCATGGAAGGCGTCAAGCGCGCAGCCAAAGTGGCCGCCACCGGCAAGCTCGTGCTGTTTGGCATCAAGCCGACCGAAGCCCACACGGGCTACGGTTACATTAAGCAGGGCGCACCGATTGAAGGCTTCAACGGCGGGGCCTTCAAAGTCGAACGCTTCTCCGAGAAGCCTGACCTGCCAACTGCAGAACGCTACCTTGCAGACGGCGGCTACTACTGGAACAGCGGCATCTTCGTGCTCAACGCCCGCACTTATCTTGAGGAAGTCGCGCGCTTGGAGCCAGCAATCCTTGAAGCTGCCCGCTCGGCGCTTGCCAAAGCCACCGACGATCTCGGCTTCCTGCGTCTCGACAAAGCGGCCTTCGCCGCCTCGCCGAATATCTCCATCGACTACGCCGTGATGGAAAAGACAATCACCGCCGCCATGCTGCCGCTTGATGTCGGCTGGAACGATGTTGGCTCGTGGTCGTCGCTGTGGGATATCGCGCCGCGTGACGACAAGGGCAATTACATCCACGGCGAAGCGGTACTCGAAGACACCAACGGTTGCTACGTGCACTCGGAAAAGTCGATTATCTCAACGATCGGCGTGCGCGATCTTGTGATCGTCGATACACCCGACGCGCTGCTGGTTGCCGACAAGAGCCGCACGCAGGACGTTTCGAAAATCGTCGCGCGCCTCAAGCAGTCGAACCGCAAAGAGCAGGAACAGCACCTGCGCAACTACCGTCCGTGGGGCTATTTCGAAACGCTCAACGTCGGACCGCGGTTCCAAGTTAAGCTGCTGCACGTCAAGCCGGGCGGTAAGCTTTCGATGCAAATGCACCATCACCGTTCCGAGCATTGGATTGTCGTGCAGGGTACGGCCAAGATTGTGATCGGCGATATCGAGAAACTCGTGCGCGAGAACGAGAGCGTCTATATTTTCGCGACCCAGTGGCACCGCTTGGAAAACCCGGGCAAGGTTCCGGTCGAAATCATCGAAGTGCAGATCGGCTCATACCTCGGAGAAGACGACATCCTGCGCACCGACGACATTTATCACCGCGCACCGGAAGAGACCAAGTAACAGCGGGACTGCCGCAAATACGATAAAAGCCCCGTGCGATGCCGGGGCTTTTATTGTTGCCGCGTGCGTCCAAAGCCAACGCCTCAATCAAAGACCTGCGGTGCGGCGGCCAAAGCCGGCTGCAACTTGTCCTTATCAGACAGTTGCGCTTCAGCGCGCGTGACCGGCCACGCGATGCCAAGCGCTGCATCGTCGAACTGAATGCCGCGATCATGGTGGGGCGAATAATAGTTGGTCACCTTGTAGATCATCTCGGTATCAGGCTCCAGCGTGCAATAGCCGTGCGCGAAACCCTTCGGCACCCACAGCTGCGCCCAGTTGGCGGCCGACAGAACCGCCGACACATGGCGGCCAAACGTCGGTGACGAGCGGCGGATATCGACAGCCACATCAAGCACCGCGCCGCGCGTGATCCGCACCAGCTTATCTTGGGCTGCCGGCTCCAGCTGAAAATGCAGGCCGCGCACGGTTCCCTTGGCAGCCGAAAACGCGTGGTTATCCTGGACGAAATGCACGTTGATGCCGGCGTCCAGCAGGGCTTTCTCTTTCCAGACTTCTGAAAAGAAACCGCGATCATCGCCGAATTTCTGCGGCGTGATCAACTTGACGTCGGGAATGGCAAGGCTCTCGATTTTCACCGCGGCGGATCTCCTGGCCGGATTGGGAAAACTTTGCCGGAAGGCGGTGCCGGCTGCGGCGGCGCCGGGCCTGCAGCGACGGGCGCGTCCTGTGTGGGCGCAGCAGCAGCAGGCGCTGGCGGAACGCCCGCTGCCGTCGCTGGCGCTGGTGACGGCACGCCAGCATCAACGGCCCGCGCCGTCTCCTCGACCTTTTTCTGAAACCGCTTCCAGCTCACCGGAATCATCGCCAGATAAGCAATTGAGATGGCCGCCAGCGTTTCATAGGGGTACGTCGCCAGCATAGCGACGCCGCCAAGCGCCACGAAAAACATCGGCAGCACCCATTCGCGTCCGATGCGCTCGCCAAGCAGCTTTCCTGAATACGTCGGGATTGTCGAAACCATCATGAAGGCAATGAACAACGTGTAGACGAGCACGAACTTCAGGGCCAACGGTGACTTCAAACTCTCAAGCCCCAAGTGATGCAAATAGACCGGCAGCATCACGACAATGGCGGCCGCAGGCGTCGGCATGCCGGTGAAATAATTCGACTGCCACTTCGGCTTATCGTCATCAATCGCCGCATTGAAGCGGGCAAGGCGCAAGGCTGACGCCAGCGCGAACATCATCACGCATATCCAGCCGGCACTTTTTAAATCGCCAAGCCCCCAGTTGAACACCAGGAAGGCTGGCGCCACGCCGAAGTTGACGAAGTCAGCCAAGCTGTCGAGTTCAGCTCCAAACCGCGACGACGCTTTGAGCAGCCGGGCGATGCGCCCGTCGATTCCGTCCAGACAGGCAGCAAATACAATCGCCGCCAGCGCCAGATCGTAGCGCCCTTCAATGCCCATGCGGATCGAGGTCAAGCCTGCGCACAGACCGAGCAGCGTGAAAAAATTCGGCACCAGCATGCGCACCGGAACCCGGCTATGCCGGAACAGCGGACGCCTGCGGCGGCGGATGGTTTCTTCTTCCAGTGTTGGCACTTCGGGGTCCATGACGCCCTCCATTGTTCCAAGACCAATGCGACGCAATCAATCGCGGCGCGCTTCGCGTTCCGGCTCATCCGACTTCAAATCGGCAACCACCGTCTCGCCGCCGACCATGCGCTGGCCGACGCTGACCAGTGCCGTCTTGCCGGGCGGCAGATAGATATCGGTGCGCGAACCAAACCGGATCAAGCCGAACCTTTGGCCAACACCGACCGCATCGCCTTCGCCCGCGAACGTCACAATGCGCCGCGCCACGAGACCTGCGATCTGCACGCAGCCGATGTCGGTGCCGTTTGCGGTTTGCACAACAATCGCCCGGCGCTCATTTTCTTCGCTCGCCTTGTCCAACGCGGCGTTGAAAAACGCGCCCGGGATATAGACCGAGCGGATGATTTTACCGGCGACCGGAGAGCGGTTGATGTGGACGTCAAACACCGACAGGAAGGTCGAGATGCGCACCCGCTGCTCCGGGCCAAAGCCCAACTCCGCTGGCGGCTTGACGAGATCGATGCCCGACACGCGGCCGTCGGCCGCCGAAATTACCAGCCCATCGCGCAGCGGCGTGACGCGCGGCGGATCGCGGAAGAAGTAGACGATCCATGCCGTGACGCCGGCCAACAGCCAGCCGAGTGGCTGCCACAGCACAAAGAACAGCAGCGTCGCAATCGCACCAATCGCCACGAACTTGTGGCCGTCTTGATGGACCGGCGCCAACTGCTCGAAAATCGTCTCTAGTATCGAGTGACGTTCAGACACACAAACCTCCGATTATCCCTTGCCCCCGTCAGGGGTTCTCAACACGGACCCGCTATTGCAGCGGCACCGCGACAAATCTCAAATCACCTTTGCCATCTTCAACGCGCAGCAGCACCGCCTTGCGGCCACTGGCGCGGACCTTATCGACGCTCTTAGCCAGATCTTCCGGCTTGCTGAGCACATCCTGGCCGGCCTCGACCAGCACGTCGCCTTCCTTAATGCCCTTGGTGGCGGCAGCACTTGTGCCATCGACCTCTTCAACGATGAGACCGTTGACCTTGGCGTCGATGCCATACTTCTTGCGCAATGCTTCCGAAAGCGGCGACAACTTCATACCGATTACGCTTGCAGATGCCGGAGCCGCTGGGGGCGCTTCTTTCTTTTCCGGTTCTTTCTTGTTCACGGCCGATGGCGCGTCGTCTTCTTCAAGCTGGCCGATAGCAACCTGCACCGTTTTGCGCGTGCCCTTGCGCAGCACCTCGACATCGACGGATTTTCCGATCGGCGTTTGCGCCACGATCTTCGGCAAGCCGCGCATCGTCGTCACGTCCTTGCCGTCAAATTTCATAATCACGTCGCCGGCTTCCAACCCGCCCTTGGCCGCGGGGCTGTCGGGCGTTACCGCTGAAATCAGAGCTCCGGTGTTTTCGGGCACGCCAAGCGTCTCGGCGATATCTTCGGTGACCGTTTGAATTTTGACGCCGAGCCACCCGCGCTTGGTTTCACCGAACTGCTTCAGTTGCTCAATGATTGCCGCAACCGTGTCGGACGGCACTGCAAAGCCAATACCGATTGAGCCGCCCGTCGGCGAAATGATCGCCGTGTTTACACCAATGACTTCGCCCTTCATGTTGAACAGCGGGCCACCCGAGTTGCCTTTGTTGATTGCCGCATCGGTCTGCAAATAATCGTCATAGGGGCCGGAATTAATGTCGCGGCTTTTCGCCGAGATGATGCCCATGCTGACCGAGCCGCCAAGCCCGAACGGGTTGCCGATGGCCATCACCCAATCGCCAACTTCTATCTCATTGGACGACCCGAACTTGACGTCAGGCAGCGGCTTCTTGGGCGTCACTTTGAGCAACGCCAAGTCAGCCTTGGTATCGCGCCCCAGCACCTTATCGACTTTCAGCTTTGTGCCGTCGTGGAAGTTGATGATGATTTCTTCCGCGCCGTCGATCACGTGGTTGTTGGTGACGACCAAGCCTTCCTTGCCGTCGATCACGAACCCCGAGCCGAGCGACGAGACCTTGCGGTCAGAGCGCGGCACGCCACCGCGCTTATTGAAAAAGTCTTCAAAGAAATCTTCAAACGGCGAGCCCTTCGGCACCTTCGGCAGCGGTACGCCCTGCGGGCCTTTGACGGTCTGAGATGTGGCGATATTGACGACTGCGTCGCTCAAGCGCTTTGCCAGCGGCGCGACCGATGTGGGGCCGCTTTCACCGAACGCGAGCGCGACCGTGCTCAGCACCGGCGCAAAGAGAAAGCCCGCCACAACTGCGCGAAGCACTAAAGACTGGATCGTCAAGCGCATGCGACCGAACTCCTTGAACCAGCGCCGCCAAAATCACGGGGCCGCAGATCCGCCGCGGCCTTAACCAATTAACGCTAACGGCCGGGCAATCCAGCCGTCAACGAGCGCCATCGTAGCACGGCCGGTGAGGGCGGGGATAAGTTCGCGAAAATCTCGAAAAAATAGGTCTAGCCGCGGGTCACGCCGACCAAAACGCAGCCCAACGCCACGATCCCCCAGGCGACGGCCTGCAGGTGGCGGGTTGGCAAAGTCGCCATTTCCGCCACCATTTTCTTGGCAGCACTTGGGGCCAGCGCCCAGAGCAAGCCCTCAAGCACCAGCGCAATCCCAAGCCCGGCGACGAGGTCGCTCATCGCTGCGGCGCCGCTGCGGCTTTCGGTTTGCCGCCCATCGGGTCCTGGAAGTAGCGGAAGAACTCGCTGTCGGGCGACAGCAGCATCCGCGTATCGCCAGCCTTCATCGATGCCTCATAGGCCTGCATCGACCGGTAGAACGCGAAGAACTCCGGGTCGCGCCCGAACGCTTCGGCGAAGATGGCGTTGCGTCCGCCCTCGCCTTCGCCGCGGATGGTATCCGATTGGCGCGTCGCCTCTGCCTTGATGATGGTGACCTGGCGGTCAGCGTCGGCGCGGATCTTATTGTTCTCGGCTTCGCCTTGCGCACGAAGTTCGGTCGCTTCACGCACGCGGTCGGCCTTCATGCGGTCGAACACCTTGACTAGGTTTTCCTGCGGCAGGTCGGCACGCTTGATGCGCACGTCGACGACTTCGAGGCCGTAGTCCTTGCCTTCCTTGTTGACCTGCTTGGCGATCTCTTTCATCAGCTCTTCGCGCTTGTCCTTGACGATGTCCTTTAACGTCGACGAACCAAGCACGCGGCGGATTTCAGACTCGATCAGCGGACCAACAACCACACGGACGCGGTCTTCGTTGCGGATGTTCTGGTAGAACTTCAGCGGATCGGTAATGCGGTAACGCGCATACGCGTCAACGATCACCAACTGCCGGTCGGATGCGGTCACTTCCTGTTCGGTCGTGTCAAGATCAAGAATACGCTTGTCGAAATAATCGACCGTATCGATGAACGGCACTTTCCATTTCAAACCCGGCGTGGTGACCGGCTGCTGCGGTTTGCCGAAGCGCAGCACCAAGGCCTGCTCGTTTTGATGAACGATAAAGGCCGACGAATATAACGCCAGGGCTCCAAAGCCGATCAGCGTGAGAATGAAGGCGATAAAGGCGCGCATTATGGCTGCCCTCCTTCTGCCGGTTTGGTTCGCTGCAATTGATCGAGCGGAAGGAATGGCACGACACCCTGGCCGTTACCGTTTTTCTGATCGAGTATGATTTTATCGGCGCCCGAGAGCACGCGTTCCTGCATTTCGAGGAACAGGCGCTGGCGCGTCACGTCCGGCGCCTTTTTGTATTCCTCATAAACTTTGAGGAAGCGCGCGGCTTGACCCTTGGCTTCGGCGACGGTCTGGTCGCGGAAGCCTTCGGCACCCGCTAAGATCCGGTCGGCTTCACCCTTGGCGCGGGGCACGATCTGGTCGGCATACGTCTGCGCTTCGGTGATGAAGCGGACCTTGTCCTGTCCGGCCGCGGCAACGTCGCGGAACGACGGCAGAACCGGACCGGGTGCCGCCACTTCCTTCAGCTGCACTTGGTCGATTTTGATGCCAGCGCCATACGAGTTGAGAATATTCTGCATCAGCTTCTGCACGTCTTCCTGGGTCTTCTGACGGCCCGCCGTCAGCAGGGGTTGCAGATCCGATTGGCCGACGACTTCACGCATGGCACTTTCGGCGACTTCCTTCACCGTCGTTTCCGGCTGAGCGATATTGAACAGATACTGTTCGACACCCGTCTGCTTGGTCACCGCGTCGGTTTCCGGGCTGATGCGCCAAAACACCGTGAAGCGGACATCGACCACGCTGCCATCGCCGGTCAGCATCAAGCCACTGTCGGGGCCGCCCGTGCTGCCGCTACGCGCGCCAACTTCAATGGTCCGCTGCTGCGTGACTTTTGGCTTCAAGACTTCTTCAATCGGGTACGGCCAGCGCGGATGCAGCCCCGCCCCTTCCCAGCGGTCGAACTTACCGAAGCGCAGCACGATGCCCTGCTCGTCTGGGTTGACGCGATAATAGAAACCGTAGAACGCGACCGCCGACAGCATCAGCAGACCGAGCAAAAATATAAATGGCTTGGGCACGCCGCCTTCAAAGCCGCCGCCGGGCGCGCCCGGGCCGCCGCCGCCGCGCATGGCGCGTTTGACCCGATCCTGGCCACGGCGCAGAATTTCATCGAGATCGGGCGGCTCTTTTCCGCCGCCGCCGCCCGGCTTGCCGCCCCAGGGACCTTGTCCCCACGGGCCGCCGCCGTTGCCGCCGCCGCCTTTACCGCCGCCACCGCCTTGATTACTCCAGGGCATATTGGGTGAGCCTCTTTGGTTCGATCATTTGAAATACATGCGGGGACCGGCCACTCAACATGGCTCGCATCCCGGTCATACCGGCAAACTCTTTGGGTTGTATCCACAGGGGGCGGATAGCACGTCGCCGATGCTTATAGGGCAGGGGTCAATCTCGCGCAAATTCTGTCTCAGGCGTTCCAAGTCATTGGCCAACACATTGGCCCGAGGGGCGAAACCTTCAAGGGGCAGAGCACTTAATAGAGCCGGAACGGCTGTCTTAAGTGGGCTGGCTCGCCTTTACGGGGGCGCGCTCATAGACGATCAGCGTGGACGCAAAATCATCGCGCTCGCCCTTGGGCAGCGCTTCGCGCGAGACTTCGCGCCATTCGGCCGGATCAGGCTTGGGGAAGGTCCTGTCGCCTGCGGGCTTGGCGTGAACTTGCGTGAAATAGATGCGGTCCGCGCGCGCCAGCACCGCGTCATAGATCGCCGCCCCGCCAATGACCATGATCTCGTCAGCGCCCCGCGTTGTGGCCAGCACGCGGGCCAGCGTCAATGCGTCGGCAATGGTCGAACAGGCCGAAACACCGGCGACCTCGAAAAACGGGTCACTGGTCACGACGATGTTGTCGCGCCCATCGAGTGGCTTGCCGATGCTTTCGAACGTGCGCCGCCCCATGATCAGCGGCTTGCCCATCGTCAAGCGGCGGAATGTTTTGAGGTCAGATGACATCCGCCACGGCAACCCGCCATCGCGGCCGATCACGCCGTTTTCCGCAACTGCAACGATAAGTGAGAGGATCATTCTATTCCCGTCTGCCCCGCGAAGGCGGGGATCCATCCAAGCGACGCTTGTAACGGATCAGCGCGCCAAGCTCAAATGGGCTTTGGCTTGCAGCCGGGAATGGCAACCATCGCGATCTGGTTGCTGTCGTTGTATTTGTTCATCGCACCGCTGGCTGCATCAACGGCCAAGCCGACCACGCCGCCGACCAGAATATTGCCGGCAGCCATTGCTTCAGTGTGCGAGGGAATAATGCCAACGCCGTCTTGGAAGCATTCCTTTTTGCACGACACCGCGATGTTGTGCTGGCTCTTGTCGAGGACCAGTGACGCGGGGGTTTGAACGGTCTTGGTGCCGCCAATGCCTTCGGACGTCAGCGTGCACGTCGACCCCGGCGCGCCAGGCGTATCGAGAGCGACTGCTTGCGTGGTTCCCTTGGCAATCGAGGCGCAACCCGCGAGCATGAGGCTAGAGGCAATCAAAACCGATAACAATCCTACGCGCATATCCCGCCCCACCTGGAACCCCACTCTTGGGGGTGATCAGTAGGGAGATGACCCGATGATTGTAAAGGGCCCTAAAAGCACAACTCACATCTGTTCTGCGGGTCATGGTGACAACCATCGGCCACAAATCAGGTTGCAGGCACTCCTGGGGCCGGTACTGCGGGCCGGATGGCACGGGACAGATTGCCCCGCGTCTGCACCTACCCCCTCTACACAGCCCCCCTCACAGCCCCCTCTACACAGCCACCGGCGCTTTGATGTGCGGGTGCGGGTCGTAGCCTTCCAGCGTAAAATCTTCGAACTTGAAATCGAATATCGAGGTAACGGATGGATTGATCGTCATCACCGGCAACGCGCGGGGGCTGCGCGACAATTGCAAATCCGCTTGCTCCAAGTGGTTTGAATACAAATGCGCATCGCCAAACGTGTGCACGAAATCGCCGGGCTTTGAGCCTGTCACCTGCGCCATCATCATGGTCAGCAACGCATAACTCGCGATGTTGAACGGCACGCCCAGAAAAATATCAGCCGAGCGTTGATACAGCTGGCACGACAACTTGCCGTTCGCCACATAGAACTGACATAGGCAGTGACACGGCGCCAGCGCCATCTTCGGAATATCCACCGGATTCCACGCTGAAACAATGATGCGGCGCGAGTCCGGATCGCGCTTCAAGGTTGCGAGCACGTCTGAAATCTGGTCAATCGTGCGCCCGTCCGGCGCCGCCCAACTGCGCCATTGCTTGCCATACACCGGGCCGAGATCGCCAGCAGCGTCGGCCCACTCATCCCAGATGCCGACGCCGTGGTCTTTCAGATATTTGATATTGGTGTCGCCGTTGAGAAACCAAATCAACTCATGGATGATCGATTTCAAGTGCAGCTTTTTAGTCGTCACCAACGGAAAGCCTTGCGACAAATCAAACCGCATCTGATGGCCGAACACGCTGAGCGTTCCGGTGCCGGTACGGTCGGTCTTTTTTGTGCCTTCCAGGCGCACCCGGCGCAACAGATCGAGATATTGGTCCATTCCGCTTCTTAATCCGATTCCGCGCGCCGCACGCGCCTCAATGTTTCGCCACTACAGCCCGGCGGCGGGCACACTACCGTCAGGTTGCAGAAACCAGAGCATGAGCAGCACTATCGCCCCATTATACACACCGTGACACAGCATCGGCACCAACAGGCTGCCGGTCTTTTCGCGCACATAAGCCAAATAGAGCCCAATCAGGAAAATCGCCAGCAGCCCATAAACCGAATATTGGCCGTGGACGGCCGCCCAAACGAACGCCGTCACCAGCGCCGCGCCTGTCAGCCCCAAAGGCGACACCCGCAGCATGCCATAGCCGAGCCCGCGAAACAGCGTTTCCTCAGCCAGCGGCGCGCCGATGATGGCCGGCAACGCCACCACCCACCAGGTGTCTGTGCGCATCATGGAGCCAAATACCTGCACATCGGCGATCAATGCATTGGGGTCGAGGAGATACACACCCAGACAATAGAGGCTGGCTAAGACCAGCAACCCAGCGATGCTCCGCGCAGCAACCGCAACACCGCCCGCCGGAATCGCCAGGCTCAGCTGACCGGCGCGGACGGCCTTTCCCCAGAACAATCGTGCAGTGGCATGCGTCAAGACCAGCGCCGCAGCCTGCATAGCCAGCAGAAACACGCCAAGCCGGGCGGTAATCACATTCTCCAAGGCCCGAGGAGCATGGGCGCCAGCCGCGCCTGAACCGCTGACAGCGTCGAAAATCGACGCCACGCCGGCCGCCACCCCCGTTGCGGCGCCAAGAATTGCAACCGTAGCGCCAAGCACGCCGATGGCCGCAAGCCAAGACGATTTTGCCCCATCCCGCGCTGAGCCGGAGTCCACTTTGCCGCCTTCACTGCTGTCCACGGCTGCCCTTTCCAAAACTGTCAACGCGCGGCGCAATTGGTATTGCCATTACACCATTCCGGCGCCAACCCCTGCCCCGTTCCAGGGCTCCCGTCCGCCTGGACACGGTCAGCCCTGCCGCCCGCATGCCGGTGCGCGGACAATGCAACACACCCCTTCCTGCCACGGCCGCACGCTAAACGCTTTTTTTTGAGCACAATGCCCCCTATATTGGGTGTGCCGGATTCGTCCGGCTATGGCGATAAACGCGGTCGTAATAAGCGGTTCGGACCCGGGGGCGGTACCCGGCGCCTCCACCACTTTCTTTTGCGCGCTTGGCGGCCGGCTCCCCGAAGGGGAGTCGCCAAGCGCAACAGGAATGGGGGCGAACTAGGATCGACGAACGTGTAAAGGACTTAGCTTTTGCCCGGCATGATACCACCGTCATCGGGTCATACAGAGTAGTTGCAAATGACAACTATGCTGAGGTTGCTCTCGCTGCTTAATGCGGTGCGAGTTGCCTGAACCTAAGTCCTTGCCCCTAGCCGGGTAAGGCGCGGTCCGGAGGGCACCGGTCAACAGAAGCCCTCCACTTCTCTTGGGCGCTGGCCTGCGCTAGAAGGTGAAGCAGCGTGATCTCAGGCGCGGCCAGAGGACCAGAATGACGACGGTGCCGGAAATTGATTACGAAGCGCTGCAGCAAGACGCCATGCGTGGCGTGGTTCGCGCGGTGCTCAGCCAGATCGTCAAGACCGGTCTTCCCGGCGAACATCACTTCTATATATCATTCCTCACCCAGGCGCCGGGCGTGATCCTGTCGAAGCGCCTGAAGGAAAAATATCCGCACGAAATGACAATCGTGCTGCAGCACCGCTTCTGGGATCTGATTATTTCGGAAGACCGCTTTGAAGTGAAGCTGACGTTCGACGGCATCCCTGAGCGTCTGGTTATTCCGTATCGCTCGATCAAGGTGTTCATTGATCCAAGCGTGCGATTTGGTCTGCAATTCGAAGATGCGAGTTCGGATCGCGAGACGCCGGCGCCGCGCCGGTCGATGACCATGGATGCAGCGTTCGACCAAGTTGGTGAAGCCCGCGCCGACAGTCCGCGCGCAACACTTGCCAAGAAGCCGCGCCCCGCGCGCAAGCCGAAAACTGACAAGGAAGCGGCGGCGGCACCTGCGGCATCCAACGCCACACCACCAGCAATCCCAGCTGCGCCGATGCCGGAGCCGGAGCCGGCTTCAGCGGCCGCTGGCCCGGAACTCGCAATCGCGGCTGACACCGCGCCCGCGCAACCCGAAGGTGGCGCCAAAATCCTGAGCCTCGATCAGTTCCGGAAGAAGTAAGCCCGCTTAACCACGCAGCCGCCACCCCATCAGCCCGTTGAGCGTTCAACTACGGCTTCGGGAATCTTGCGCTCTTCTGCGCCATCCAAGCGCTTGAACATCAATTCCAGCTTGCCGTCGGTCAGTTCCGAGCATTCGACCGCTGAGACATAAGGGTCGCTCGCTTCAATTTGTGCTTCGATGCGGCACTTGTCGACGCTGACCATCGGCTTGACGCTGACCGAGTTGTCGCCATTCGGCATAGCCAGCGTCACGATCATCACAATAACGGATGCATCCATGAGTGGGCTCCTGTTTGAGACAGAAGAAAAGCTCGACGCGAAGAATGCCGCGCGGGCCTACTCGTGAAACAAGACGCACACTTGAAACTTGAAAACGCTGTGCCGCCGCTAACTGTGGTGCGCGCGACTCAAAAAAGCCAACTCGTGCCAGACTAACCGGATCTGCAGATTCGTCACACTCCTTAACAACGAAACAAAAACGGCATTATTCTGTTGGCGTTAGGCTCGCGCGGCGCACATCGGCCGGAACATGCACCGCGCCTTGCGGCCGGCGCGCCTCTTGGCGTGCCGCAAGGCGCAAAAAGAGCATGTCCCAAAAAACTACGCACAAAAAAGTACCACGGCGAAACCTTCCATTTACCCTTGTAGGGCATTCTCAGCGTCGTTGAGTAAGCGTCAGGTGCCTGAGTGTCCGATCCTGGATCACGGCAGGGGTAGTTGCCCCAGACCCGATGCGTATCAGTTCAGTTGAGTTTGTGTTCATGTCCAAGCGTGTTTTGATCGTCGATGACGATCCGGCCCAGCGCCGTATTCTCGAAGAGACCATTAAACGTCTTGGCTTCGAGACCAAGACCTGCGGGTCTGGCGAGCAGGCTCTCCAGTTTCTTGAAAGCGACGAAAAGTCGTCTATTTCGCTGGTGCTCCTCGATATCGTTATGCCCGGCGTCGACGGCATGGCCGTTCTTGAGCGCATCGGCAATAAGCCGGGCACGCCACCCATCATCGTGCAGACCGCGCACGGCTCGATTGAAACCGCTATCAACGCCATGCGCGCTGGTGCTGTCGATTTCGTCGTCAAACCGGCGTCTCCTGAGCGGCTCGACGTTTCCATCAAAAGCGCGCTCAAAATCGAAGCGCTGGCTGGCGAAATCAACCGCATCAAAAAGAAGGCAGAAGGCACGCTGACGTTCAGCGATCTGGTGCTGCGCGGCGACGCGATGCAGCGGGTCATCCTGCTCGGCAAACGCGCTGCGGCCTCCAACATCCCTGTGCTGATCGAAGGCGAAAGCGGTGTCGGCAAGGAATTGATTGCCCGCGCCATCCAGGGCGAAAGCGAACGCTCAGGCCGTCCGTTTATCACCGTCAACTGCGGTGCGATCCCGGAAAACCTGGTGGAATCGATCCTGTTTGGCCACGAAAAGGGTTCGTTCACCGGCGCCTCCGACAAGCGCATCGGTAAATTCCAGGAAGCTGACGGCGGCACGCTGTTCCTCGACGAAGTCGGCGAACTGCCGCTTGAAGCGCAGGTCAAATTGCTGCGCGCGTTGCAGGAAGGCGAGATTGATCCGGTCGGCTCGAAGAAGCCGGTCAAGGTCAACTTCCGCCTGATCTCGGCAACAAACCGCGACATGATCCAGCAGGTCAAAGATGGCAAGTTCCGCGAAGATCTGTACTACCGCCTGAACGTGTTCCCGATCTTTGTGCCGCCGCTGCGCGAGCGCATCGACGACGTGCCGGAACTTGCCCGCCACTTCGCCCAGCGCTTTGCGGCCGAAGAAGGCAAGCGCATCGCCGGCTTCACTGATAACGCAATGCGCTTGCTGCAAACCTACACCTGGCCCGGCAACGTCCGCCAGCTTGAAAACGCCGTGTTCCGCGCGGTCGTGCTTGCTGATGGTGCCGAGTTGACGGTTGCTGAATTCCCGCAGATCGCTGCCCACGTTGACGGTTTTGATACGGAAATTCCAGCGGCACCCACGCTGTTGCAGAAGGCGCCAGCCTATACCGGCCCGGCGTTGCTCGGCGCTGAGAACACCGTGCCACACACAATCGAGATGCGCTCGTCGGCCAACGGTTCGTCGCTTGGTATTCCGGCGATGGCTGAAGACGGCGAGATCCGCTCGCTCGAAGCGATGGAAGCCGACATGATCCGCTTGGCGCTCGGGCGCTATCGCGGCCATATGACGGAAGTCGCCAAGCGTTTGAATATCGGCCGCTCGACGCTGTACCGCAAAATGCAGGAATACGGGCTCGAACCGAGACCCAACTAACGAATTGGAATTTGAGCGCGGCCTTGCGTACCGGCGTTGTTGCCGGATGGGCTGCGCTTCAAACGCCTGCAGGTCCGGTGGGACGGCAGCAGGCGATGACCGGAGAGACCGTGCCACCACCAGTTACGACGCCTTGGTGAACTCCTGATACGATTCCTGCGGCGTTGGGAGCGGGACTAAAATTCACGCTCCAGCAAGGGCTCCGGCTGCAATCCGGGGCCTTTGTTGCGTTTGAGAGATCTGCCGGTCATCAGCGGCGGCCACGCTTTTCGCAACTGAACGCGTTAACCGAGGTTTCAATACGCCGGGTATTACCCGGGCACAGGCAGACGTATCCCGCGTCACTCGTCGAGACTTCGCGCACCATGCCGCCATCACACTGCGGACGGACCGGCGCAGAAACAGGCTTCGCAAGAGAGACCGGCGTGACGGCAGGCTTTAGCACCGGTAGAGCAGCGGTTGTCAGCGGCGCGGCGCCGGCGTTCGGTTTCACCTTGGTTTCAGTGTTGCGGTCGCTATTCAGTTTAGCCGTCAGCGGCAAAGGCTCAGGCGATGACACCGGCAGTGACACGGGTGAAACGGCAGGTTCCGGCGTAACAGCGCCAGCCTTCTGAGGTGCAGCTGCGGCCGCAACTTTCGCGCCTTCGAGCGGTTGGCAAACAACCGTCGCGTTCAACGGTGCTTCGATTTCCGCGACGTCGTGTTCGCCATAGAAATCGCGATTGTTGATCATCTCGTCCGACGGCGCGACGTGATCATAGTTGGTCCACTTAAAGGTCGACTTGCCGGTCGTCACACGCCACACAACCGGCAAAGACATTGCGAGCATGCGTGCGCCAGTAGGTTCGCCCGTTGCAAGTCCGTTGCACGCAGCAACGGCATTTTGCGCAACCGGGCCTTGGGCTGAAACGGTCAGTGCGTGAGACCGCGCATCGTCGATAGCGGCAACGGGCGGCGCACCTGCCAGCGTATCGACTGCCGGGGCACCGGGATTGATCCCTTCTGTCTTGAAATGCAGTTCGGATTTGAGAACCTTGAAGCCTGAAGCCTCAGGCTTGAATTGCACAGTCAGGTGCAGTGGCAGCACCACTGCGGCCGGCACGATCCGGTCATACCGCCCCGCCGGCCCTTGAACGACAATTTGCGCCGCGCTCTGCTCTGGCGTTGTATCGGCCTGCGATATCGCCAGCTGCACGCGATCCTGACCCAGTGTCTGAGCCTGTGCAGACGCCGCCAGGGCACACCCGGCGCCAGCGGCCAGAAGAGCAATGGCCAAAAATCTACTCGTAAGGGTGGCGGTGCGCATGGCTTTTATCTCCAAGTCCACACAAGTTCCCAGAAGTTCCCAGAAGTTCCAACGCTCCAACTTCCCAGGCGGCAATGTTCAACACCCGCCCATTGCAGGGTCTGTCGCCGCAGCGCCCGCAAGGGTTCAATGCCTTGGCAAAAGACT
Source organism: Hyphomicrobium sp. (assembly GCA_013141015.1). Taxonomy (GTDB): domain Bacteria; phylum Pseudomonadota; class Alphaproteobacteria; order Rhizobiales; family Hyphomicrobiaceae; genus Hyphomicrobium_B. The sequence goes on from JABFRT010000004.1 coordinate 263,119, forward strand.
TATGCGGGGGAACCAATGCGTGGGCTTAAAGTTGTACCAACGGCACGCCGAAAAAATGCCGTCCAAGCCCCCCGCAAAACCCCTCGCATGACAAGTTGATTAACTATCATCGGGTTAGATGGCCCGGCTTGGCATTGCGCGTGCCGGGAAGCATGTCCAATTCTGGGCTGCACTTGCAGCGCGGCGCGGCAAACCGTTGGACCTTCCCAGCATTTTGACGTCGCTATCCAGCAACAGTTTTGCCATATCGCCGTGCGATCCAACTGGTCAGGCGGCGGGGCACACGTTAAGACGTACTGAGCCATATTTGGCGCCGGGCCAATGAAGAGGGTACACGTGATGCGTCGTAAGAGCCGGCTGGTGTTAGGCCTTGTGCTCGCGAGTTTGTGGTTTCAACCGGCGTTCGCAGTAGAGCCCGATGATTTACCGTGGGACGAGATCGACCGCATTCTGAAGGAAGCGCCCGGTGCGCCAGCCGGTGATCAAGGCGCGCCCGCAGGCGATGCTGAGAGCGATAGCACAGCCTCGCCAAATGCTGCCGCCGATCCGAAGCCCGGCTCTAACACCTCGCAAGCGGCTCCCGGCGTGTTCGACGATCCTGAGCCAACGGTCGCGCCAACAATCGCGCCTATTGCGGCACCCTCTGCAGCACCGGCCGCCACGGCAGCGACGGCAGCGCCTGCCACCCCTGTAACGCCGCCCGCCGCTGCACCCGGAACAACCACAACAGCCGCTCCTGCCGCCGTTGCGCCGTCCAATTCTTCGGTCAATGCGCCCAACGCCGCCAACCGCCGCGCGGCTTGAGCCGGCACAATCCGCCCCCACTCAGACCGCACCTCAGACACAGCCGGTCGCGCAGCCAGCCCCCGCTCCCGCCGTCCAACCTGCCCCCGTGCAGGCGGCTACACCTGCCACACCCGCAGTAACGCAATCGGCACCCGCCGTTGCAAGCGCGCCTGCGTCGTCCGCAGAGCAACTGTTCCTGCCGGTCAAGGCCTACTTCGAAACCAAGGCCGTGGTGACGCTTAAAGACTTTGAAGAGGTGGATCGCGCCGCGCTGCTGCAGCACTATGAAGCGCGCATGGGGCAGGCCCTTTGGGTCACGCGTGACGGCTTTAATCCGGCCGCGCAAAATCTGATCGCTGAATTGGCCAAGGCCGACGACTGGGGCCTTGCCCACGACGACTACAAAGTTCCCGGCCTCGCTAAAATCGGCAACGGAGCGTTCCTTGACGAAGACTTGGTCGATACGGAGGTCAAGCTGTCGCTGATCGCCATGCAGTATGCCCGCCACGCCCGCGGCTTCCGCATTTACAATCCGACCGAGCAGCTCTCGTCCTATATCGACCGCAAGCCCCAGGTGATTGAGCCCGCCAAGGTCATCGAGGCACTGGTTGCCGCGCCCGACAAGGGCGCTTACCTGCGCAGCCTGCACCCCAAGCACCCGCAGTTCGAACTTCTGCGCCAAAAGCTGATCGAGACCCGCGCCAACGCCGGCAAGGAAGAATTCGAGAAAATTCCAGACGGGCCGAAAATCACACCCGGCAAAAGCCATTGGCAGGTGGCCCTTGTCCGCCGCCGCCTGAAGGTTCCCGATCCTGGTCTCAAACCCGACGGCACGGCCGCCGACGAGAATTTCTATGACGCGGCGCTTGCCACAGCCGTTCGCCAGTTCAAAGAGAAAAACGAACTCGATCCGGTCAATACGACCATCACGCCGGACCTGCGCAAGGCCTTGAACGCCGGCAACGAAGTCGGTGAACTCGCGCTGATTGCCAACATGGAACAGTGGCGCTGGATGCCAGAAGACCTGGGCAGCACCCATGTCTACGTCAACATTCCCGAATTCATGGTTCGCGTCGTCAAAGACAACGCCATCATCCACGCCGAGCGGATCGTCACCGGCAAATATGAAACACAAACGCCGATCTTCTCAGACAGCATGCGCACGGTTGTGTTCCAGCCGTCATGGAACGTGCCGGAAAGCATCAAGGTCAATGAACTGCTGCCCAAGCTGCGCGCCGGCGGCAACCCGATTGAAGGCCAGGGCCTCGCCATCAAGCGCAACGGCCGCGACATCGGCGTGTGGGATATCGATTGGGACACAGCCGACATCCGCCAGTATCACATCTATCAACCGCCGGGTGACGCCAACGTGCTCGGCATCGTCAAGTTCTTATTTCCCAACAAGCACTCGGTCTATTTGCACGACACGCCGTCGAAGCGGCTGTTCAACGAGAAAGTCCGCACCTTCAGCCACGGCTGCATGCGCGTGCGCAACCCTGTGCAGCTGGCCGAAGTCATTATGGCCGAGGACAAAGGCTGGGATAAGCGCAAAATCAACGAGCTGATCACCACCGGCCCCGAAGACAACGACATCGCGCTTGATAAGCCGATGCCGGTGCACGTCACCTATTTCACGGCCTGGGTCGATGAGGCTGGCAAGCTCAAGTCGTTCCCAGATGTCTACGGCCATCAGAAGCGTATCATCCTCGGGCTTGAAGGCCGCTGGGGTGAGATCGTCAAGAACCGCGATCATCTATTGCCGCCCGACATGGATGACGTGCCGGTGGCCCGCAACCGCGACGACTGGGGCGACAACGGCGGCGGCCAATACCGCCGCAGCCGCCAGCCGCGCCTGACCTATCGCGAACCGCCGCCCCCGCCGCCCTACAAGAAGCCGCAAAAGACGGTCGGCGACATCATCCAAGAAGTCTTTGGCGGGTTCTAGGGTCTGTCGATGTTTGCATTAAAGCCTGACAGACCCAAGGGTGGGCCGAGGTGAACAATGCCTCATGAATAGGCGAACGGTACTTACTCTCTTGGCAACTTTGTCCACCCTGCGGAACGTGCCCCACGCGCGCGCGGCGCGGCGGTCCGTTGTTGTCATCGGTGCCGGCCTTGCGGGATTGACGGCGGCGAAAAAGCTTGCGCAAGCCGGAGCTGAGGTCACAGTCATCGAAGCGCGTGACCGGATCGGAGGGCGCATCTGGACGTCAAACGTCTGGCCCGGCCTGCCGATGGATCTCGGCGCCAGTTGGATTCATGGCACCAAAGGCAACCCACTGACCGCACTCGCGGACGCGAGCGGGGCCAAACGGTTGGCAACCAGCTACGATGCATCCCTAGCGCTCGACGCGAAGGGCGCCCAAATCGACGTGGCCGCGCCGGCTCGCGCGACTGCAAAAATAATCAAGGCCGCGCAGAGGATGGCCGAAGGGCGCGCTTCTGACCTGTCCTTGCAGTCGGCCATCGAAGCGTCAATCGAGTGGACGTCCGCCGATGCTGCCGGGCGGCGCCTGATACGTCATTTTGTCAACGGCACCATTGAGGCAGAGTATGGTGGCGCTTGGTCCGAGACTTCAGCTAGGTCTTTCGATGTGACCAAAGAGTTCGGCGGCGAAGATGTTCTCTTCCCGAACGGTTATCATCAGATCATCGACCACCTGGCAAAAGGCGTGACGATCCATACGGCAACGCCTGTCGCCTCCTTAGCTCCGGCTGGCAAAGGCGTTACAGTGACGCTTCAGCATGGCGAGATTCTGCAAGCCGATCATGTGATCGTCACCGTACCACTCGGCGTGCTGAAAAAGGGTGGTATCACCTTTGCGGCACCGCTGCGCAAAGAGCGGCAAAAAGCAATCGAGACGATTGGAATGGGCGTGTTGAACAAGTGTTGGTTGCGCTTCGACCGGATCGCTTGGCCCGCTGACGTGGACTGGATCGAATGGCTTGGGCCAACACCCGGGTACTGGTCGCAATGGGCAAGCTTGACCCGGACTGCCGGCGCACCGGTACTACTGGCCTTCCATGCAGGTGACGCGGCCCGCGATATGGAAATGCTGAGCGATGCCGGCATGACGCTCGAAGCGCACCGGGCGCTGGCAGCCATGTTCGGCGCAAATTTTCCAAAGCCCTCTGGTGCACAGATCACCCGCTGGTCGCAGGACCCCTTCGCCCACGGAGCGTATTCCTTCAACGCCGTAGGAACCACGCCCGCAACCCGCAGTGACCTTGCAGGGACAGACTGGGACCGCCGCCTCATTTTCGCTGGCGAGGCCTGCGAGCCGTTGTACTTTGGCACGGCTCATGGGGCCGTTCTGTCGGGCCAGACTGCCGCCCGCACCGCCCTTGAGCTTTAGACCCGGTGACACGCAACACAGCAGCGTCCGGTCCCGCGCCGGTTTTACCTATCTGAGCAAGCCTGCGTTGCGGAGGCAGATGCGCCACTACGGCCATCCTGCCCAACCCTTCACCCACACCTAACCTCCCCATCCATGGGAGGGGGACCGATCGAGCCAGCCTAATGACGAACTTAGATTTTCGGAACGTAGGCACTGCTCAACAACCGATTGACGGCAGCGGCCAGCGAGTAGCGCTCCAGCCCTAAGCAATTTCCGTCAGCATCGCGCGCAATCTGTCGCCGCGCGCCGGATTAAGCGACGCCACCCAGCCGATGCGCCCGGCAAGATGAGCTCGGAAATCCGCATGACCGTCGCGGTTTTCAGCGGCGAGGCCAGTCTTCCGGCAATTGTGTAAAGTCGCCTTCAGTTGGTCGTAAGCATCGCGCGGGGCGTTCGTGCGGGCATTCACGACTATGCCGGTGATTTGCTGACGCCTGCTCGATGTCATCACGCGCGTTTTGCGCTCGTTGAGCGCATAGCCTTCATCTTCCACGATACCCGCAACAGCGGCCATCAACGAATTGGTCTTTTTCGCAAAGGCTGCATCGCCGGAAAACGTCAGGTCGTCGGCGTAGCGCGAATATCTGCCGCCGAGCGACAGTGCGAGACCCGTAAGCCGGATATCGAGCCGCCGGGCGACGAGGTTCGCCAATGCGGGTGACGTTGGCGCACCTTGCGGCAAATGCGGTTCGCAATAAGCCTGCAAAGCCGCGCGCGTATGCTTTCGGGGGCTCGAGATGCGGTCGAATACCGTCTCGGGCGTGCTCGTGCTGCATAGCCTGGTCAACACGCGCGCTGCCGCGTGCGGATAACCGAGACCGCGGAACAGCGCGTGCACCCGGCCAAGCGGCGACGTCAGAAAGAAATCGGCAATATCGAAGCAAATGACAATAGCAGCTTCGGCGTGTTGCTCGGCCCCGCTCTTGCAAGAGCGGCCTTTAACGAACCCGTGGGCGGCTTCATGCACCGGCACTGAATCAAGAATGCCGTGCAAAATCCGTTTCTGCATGGTCTTCAATCGCGGCTTCGGCGCTTCGATCAAGCGTGGCGGGCCGTGCGGCTTGGCACGAAACGCATAGACGTAATGTTGCAGATCTGGAATTGCGGTGCGCCCGTGTTGACGGCGCTCGTCGGTGAACCAGTCGAGGTGTTCCAACGGCAGGCCGAGCCAACGCGCAACATCGCCCGAGGTCGGCAGGGCCGGAACATCACAGTCGCTGAGGTCCGCTGTTGGCGCGAATTTCGGCGGGCGCAGTGCCATGTGAAGCGGCGCTTTACTGAGCAACGCGGATGCCGCAGCTTTCTCAAATGACGGCGCTGAAAAAATTGTCCTGACGAGTTCCGCAGCCGGCGGCGGATACGATGCCGGATTGGCCTTCAAAACTTCGGCAATGAGAGCGCGCTGCGACTTGGCGGTGGCTTTGCCGAGCGCCGTCTGCAACCGGAGCAACATCGCCCGCTCAGCCCACAGCCCCGACAGCAAAACGTTGGCAATGTTGCGGGCCACCAATCTGTGCCGTGACTTGAACATCGACTGAATGGATACCTTCGACGACTTTTTTGGAGCGAGCGCGCCAACCTACCGTGTCTTGCGTGGGCAGCCGGTAGGTTCTGCCTACCCGAGGCCCACGCTGCGTCGTGCGTGTGGTGATATTGTCCCCTGGGGTAACCCCAGAGAGTCCCGGTTTCCCAGGAGTTCTTAGCGCGCCCGCCCGCCGAAAAGCTAACGCGACTTTGTTACGAAGTCACCCCTGCACCAGGAAAATCCGCAGCATGGTCAGGCAAGTTGCATACTGAACTTCCGGTCAGAGGATATTCAAACCATCCCGCCATCCCCCACCCTTTTCGCCGCCCGTGAGCATCCCTGCCCCTTTATCGCCCACTCGGCGCTGTCTTATGAGCCCAATCGCCGGTTACGACGTCTTAAGGGTTAGGGGTTAACCCTTTTTGGACCGTTACCGGACGATCACGGGTTTCGATCACGGCACCGGGGTTACGTCGAACGAGCGTCGTCGCGACGCATTTTGCAGGGACGGGGGTTTTTGTGGCGTTTGGCCGCTCGAGGATCGTTGTTGGCATGTTGGCCGTCGCGGCAGCGGCGGGACTGTCGGCGGATCGCATCGTCGCCGCCGGGCCGAACGGCGAACGCACCATCTCGTTCTATCACATCCATACCCAGGAACGGATCACCGTCACCTACAAGCGGGCCGGCAACTTCATCCCCGAGGCGCTCAAACAGATCAACTGGATCATGCGCGACTGGCGCAAGAACCAAGCGACGCCGATTGATCCGCAGACCATCGACCTCGCTTGGGAAATGCATCAGGAACTCGGATCGCGCGAACCGATCCACATCATTTGCGGCTACCGCTCGCACGGCACCAATGAACAACTGCGCCGCACCGTCGGTGGACAAGCCAGCCAAAGCCAGCACATCACCGGCAAGGCCATCGACATCACCTTCCCCGACGTACCTCTGAAGCGGATGCGCTATTCCGCCTTGATCCGCGAACGCGGCGGCGTCGGCTACTACCCGACATCCGGCATTCCATTCGTGCATGTCGACACCGCCCGGGTGCGCTCGTGGCCGCGTCTGCCGCGCTATGAATTGGCGCTGGTGTTTCCAGAAGGCCATTCCAAACATATGCCGGCCGATGGCGGACCGATCACACCGGCTGACGTGCGCGTCGCCCAATCGAAATATCGCGACCTCGCTGTGCAGATCGCCGAATTCCACGACACCCGCAAAGGCCTGAAGACGCCGACGCTGCTTGCATCTGCGGCACCGGCGGCAATCGCCACTGCACCATCGAAGCCGGACGCACCGCAAGCGCCGCGCTACGCCGTGGCGTCTCTTGGCGGCGGCCCTGCACCGGCGAAAACGGATACGGCGCGCAAAATCGATTTGAAGTCTGAGCCGCTCGACGAGACGGCAACGGCCCGTCGCGGCGCGCCAGATGTGCGCACACCAGGTTCAAACCAGGTCGTCGCCAGCCTGACGCCCATCGCCAAACCGCAAGCGCCAAAGCTTGTGACAGAACCGAAGCTGGTCGAACGTCCGTCGCGCTTCACGCCGGCCCCGTCGAAGTCGGATCGCGGCAAGCTTGACCAATTGTTCCAGCAAGCCGCCAACATGCCGGAACCCAAGCTGGTGGCTGGGCCAAAGCCAGCTGAGCGGCCGCAGAAGCAGATGGCGGCAGTTGCTGCCGAAAGCGCTGGTGAAACGGCCAAACTTTCAGGGCCCCAGGTCGCCAGCCTGACGCCGGATAAAAATTCCACCAGCATCACCGACATGAGCCCCGATAGCCTGGGCACCGGTTGGGTTCAGGCGCCGGAATTCGATGAAGACCACCCCGACGAGTTGGCCTATCGCCCGTTCCCGCTGGCGCCGCTGTTGACCGAGACCGCGTCGGCGCATGACCCGAGCTTGGCTGGCACGCTGCAACATCCAGACGTCGCCGCAACGCTCGACGTGCTCGACGATGTCGGCGCGATTGCTCCAATGCGCTTCCGCCCCGGCCAGCAGGTCGCCCAAGTCATCTGGGCTCAGCAATTCCAGGGCAAGGCCGTGTATCTCGACGCGCTCAAAGAGATCGATCAGGGCCGCCTGCTGCCCGGCGGTATTGAGAACCGCCAAGTCAAAACCAGCGCGCGCTAATCCGGCTCAATTCCCATTCGCAAGCGTCGCCGCCGCGCGCTTCAGGCTGATCACGCCAGCCTTTGCAACAAGCGACGCCAGCGCCTTGAAATCCTCGCCGCGCGGGCTCGATTTGCGCCACGCAAGACCAAGCGACCGCGACGGCTCTGGATCGGCAAAGCGCACCAGCTTGATGGTGCGATTGCGGCTTTCAACAGCCAGACACACTTCCGGCAAAAGCGTCATGCCCATGCCCGCGGATACCATTTCAACAATCGTCGACAAGCTCGTCGCACCGAAAGTATTGACGGCGTTGACCTGCTGCAGCGAGCAATAGGTCAACGCTTGATCGCGCAGACAGTGGCCTTCTTCCAGTAGCAACAGCCGGTCGCCTTGGATCAGATCTTTGGTCGCCCGCACGCGGCCTGTGAGCTTTGTTGAACTCGGCAGCGCCAGCAGAAACTTGTCGTCGAAAATCGGCAGCATCTCAATATCCGGATGCTTCAACGGCAACGCAAGCAGCAGCACATCAAGCTTGCCCTCCACCAACTCTTCGGTCAGCGGTTGCGTCTGCGTTTCGCGGACATGCAGTTCCAGATCAGGATATTTTTCGCGCAGCAGCGGCAGCAAGGGCGGCAATACGTAGGGTGCAACCGATGGAATGACACCAAGCCGCAGCGAGCCCGATAGCACTCCGGCTGTCTGCTTGGCATAGTCGATCAGATCGCGGGCATCGTTGAGCATCTTTTGCGCCCGAAGCGCGATCGCTTCACCCTTGGGCGTCAACTTGATGCCAGATCGTGTCCGCTCGACCAGAGCAATACCAAGGGAGGCCTCTAACTCTTGAATTTGCATCGACAGCGCGGGTTGGGTGACGGCGCAAGAATCCGCCGCACGGCCGAAATGCAGCTCACGCGCGAGCGCATCAAAGTAGCGGAGCTGTTTGAGCGTGACATGTGCCATAAGTAATTCTTATCACAGCGCCACAAAAGTACAATTAGAACTAATTTAAACTACCCCCTACCGTATCGACGTTGAACGAAAGGAAGTCTCCATGACGAAGACGATAAAGCCGGTGCAGGGTAAATCCGCACCAATTCTGACGACCACAGCCGGCGCACCCATCGCCGACAATCAGAACTCCATCACTGCCGGCGCACGCGGCCCGCTGTTGATGCAAGACTATCAGCTTCTGGAGAAACTCGCACATCAGAATCGCGAGCGTATCCCGGAGCGCACGGTCCACGCCAAGGGCTGGGGCGCGCACGGCACGTTGACCGTCACTCACGACATCTCAAAATACACTAAAGCCAAAATCTTCGCGAAGGTTGGCCAGAAGACCGAAATGCTGGCGCGCTTCTCGACCGTTGCCGGTGAAGCCGGTGCCGCCGACGCCGAGCGCGACGTGCGCGGCTTCTCGCTCAAATTCTACACGGACGAAGGCAACTGGGACCTGGTTGGCAACAACACGCCGGTGTTCTTCATCCGCGACGCCTACAAGTTCCCCGACTTCATTCACACGCAGAAGCGTCATCCGCGCACCAACATGCGCTCACCAACGGCGATGTGGGATTTCTGGTCTCTGTCGCCGGAGAGCTTGCATCAGGTCACAATCCTGATGTCGGATCGCGGCTTGCCGACCGATGTCCGCCACATCAACGGCTACGGCTCGCACACCTACTCGTTCCTCAACGCCGCCAACGAACGCTTCTGGGTCAAGTTCCACTTTAAGACCGTGCAGGGCCACAAGCACTGGACCAATAAGGAAGCCGAAGGCGTCGTCGGCAAATCGCGCGAGACCACACAGGACGACCTATTCCACGCCATCGAAAAGGGCGACTTCCCGAAGTGGAAGATGCAGATCCAGATCATGCCGGAAGCGGATGCCGGTAAGCACTGGTACAATCCCTTCGATCTGACCAAGGTTTGGCCGCACGGCGACTACCCGCTGATCGACGTCGGCGTGTTCGAACTGAACCGCAACGCCGATAACTACTTTGCGGAAATCGAGCAGGCGGCGTTCTCGCCGTCGAACATCATTCCGGGCATCGGCTTCTCGCCCGACAAAATGCTGCAGGCCCGCATCTTCTCGTATGCGGATGCACACCGTTATCGCTTGGGCACCAACTACGAAGCGTTGCCTGTGAATGCTCCAAAGTGCCCGGTTCACAACTACCACAAGGACGGCCCGATGCGGTTCTTCTCGAACAACGCGCCGTCAGACGCGTACTACGAGCCGAACTCGTTTGGCGGCCCGGTTGAAAACAAAGCGTTGCTTGAGCCGCCGTTGAAAATCTCGGGCGACGCGGCGCGCTTCAATCACCGTGATGGCAACGACGATTACAAGCAGCCGGGCGATCTGTTCCGTCTCCTCTCGAAGGACGGCCAGGAGCGGCTGTGCGATAACATTCGCGACGCCATGCAGGGCGTTCCCGTTGAGATCGTCAAGCGTCAGGTGCGCCACTTCTACAAGTGCGACCCGGCTTACGGCCTCGGCGTAGCCAAGCGCATGGGCCTGACCGAGAAAGACATCACAATCGCGAATGCGGCGGAGTAGGAAGACCACCACGTCCTACACCACGTATGTTGCCCCGGGCGAGCGCCGACTTGCCCGGGGCATTCTTTTGCCGCGTCACACGAAACCCAACAAAAAACGCCAGCCTCGCGAGGGGCTGGCGTTTTGATTTTCAGTGCGTCGATTGCCGGGCTTACTCCGCCGCTTCAGCCGCCATCATCGCGTCGGCAAACGCTTCCTTGCTGGCGTTGTTATCGAGCATGCCGAGCGCATGCATATAAACTTCAAGCACGGTTTCTTCTTCCTGCCGCTCTTCCTGGCTCTTCTTGCGCAGCCGCACGATCTGGCGCAGCACCTTGACGTCAAAGCCGACGGCCTTGGCTTCCAGATACTTGTCGCGGATGTCGCTGGCGAGCTGCTTTTTTTCTTCTTCCAGCCGTTCGATCTGTTCGACCAACTGGCGCAACTGCTTCTGCGCGGAAGCCTGAAGCGTGCTCATACGATAACTCCTTAGATGGCCTGATGTTCTGGTTCGACGCTAACGGCGTCGCTGGGGCCCAACAAGCCGCGCCAGCGCGCAATCCCCAGGGATTGGCTGGGATAAGTTGAATGTACCGCTTGACGTGGCTCAGCCGCGGCAACCGCGCGACGCAATGCCGGCCGCTGTGTCTGACCCGGGTCACTGCACCCGAATGCCCAAAGCTTCATCACGCCTTGCGCTCGATCAAACCCGGGACGCGGCAAGGCCGCGCTGCACAATCATAATTGCTGCCATGCAATAACTGCTCTTTTTGCATCCATATCAGAGCGTTACATGAAGGTATGTAGCGTTCGCACAGGCCGCAAACGGACTGCAAGACGCGCGTCTGTACCGTTCGCCCAACTTTCACCCAGCATTCCCGCGGGTTTTCAATATCGAAGCCCGCCCATTACGAAGGACCATCCCCATGACCATCCATTCAACAGTCGACCTCGTCACCCGCACCGGCTTCCGCTTTGCCGTGCGCCCGGCGGCTGAAACCGATGACGCAGCGCTCAAAGATTTCTTCGGCCACGTCACCAAGGACGATCTGCGCTTCCGCTTCCTCAGCGCAATCCAGAGGGTGTCCGACAAGCAGATCTCCGACATGACCCACGTCGATCACCGTCAGACCGAGGACTTCCTGGTGTTCGCCAGCGATACCCAGCAGATGATCGCCAACGCCATGCTGGCCGCCGACAAGACCATGACCACAGCCGAAGTGGCGCTGACCGTGCACAGCGACTTCAAGGGCAAGGGCATTGAATCGGCGCTGCTCGATTACGTCTCCAAGGCTGCCAAGGCGCGCGGCATCAAGAAGCTGCAGGCCATCGAGTCGCGCGAAAACCACTGCATGATCGAACTTGAACGCGACATGGGCTTCATCGCCAAGGGAATCGACAACGACCCGATGCTGGTGATGCTCGAAGCCACGCTTTAAGTTTCGCTCGTCTGAAAATTGAATGCGCGCGGCGATCACTCAATCGCCGCGCGTTTTTTTATTCGATGCGGCTTGGCTGGCCGCTGCGAAAAATCTTCGCCGATTTATTGCAGACTACGCGATCTGCCCCAAGCAACAAAAAAGGCCGCTGGGGCTATTCACCACCAACCGCCTAGATTTCCGATCATACAAAGATCCTATCACACCAGCGTTGCGCTCACCAGAATTTTCTATGGTTAGCGGCGAATTTTGAATCAGAACGAACGTTCGTTTTGTTTGCCGCCGCGCGCCCCTAATCCTTCGGCCTATTCATCTCGAACGCCGCGAGCTTTTCAGCACTGGCTTCTTTTTGATGTTTGGCAACCCACTCCGCGTAGGGTTCGCCATAGACGATCTCGCGCGCCTCATCTTTCGTGAGCGTGAGGCCTTTGTCTGAAGCCGCATCAATCATCCAATTGGCCAGGCAGTTGCGGCAGAAGCCGGCCAGGTTCATCAGGTCGATGTTCTGCACGCCGGTGCGCCCGCGTAAATGATCGCGCAGCCGGCGGTAAGCTGCGGCTTCCAGTTCCAACGTGGTCTGAGGATCGAATGTTTTCATGTGCCGCCTCCTATGGGCAGGATGCACCCTGCCCGATTGAGTAGAGTTAGATAGGCATTGCGCGCGATGATCGCAAACGCCGCGCTTTCTGGAGCGTGCCGAGCCTTGACGCGCGCCATACGATTGCGCAAACCAACAGCCTAATCATAAAGTCGTAGAATAACGGGTTGGGGAAGCGACATGCCGGACGGAACCGCAAACAGCAGCGCACGGGCAACACTGATGGCGCTGTATGAAGCCGCCTACACCACCGCCCATCCGTCCACCTGTTTGCCGCCATACCTGCCGCCTGTGCCAGCCAACGGCCGGATCATCATCATCGGCGGCGGCAAGGGGTCAGCTGCGATGGCGGTCGCGACTGAGCAGCATTACATCGCTCAAGGCCACGGCGATAAAATCAGCGGCATGATCTCCAACGCGCCACGGCTTTGGCTTGCCGACGCAAATCATCAAGATCCTCGAAGCTTACCATCCGGTGCCCGACGCCAACTCCATAGAAGGCGCCAAGCAAGCCATCGCGCTTGCCAAAAGCGCTGGCCCCAACGACTTGGTGCTATGCTTGCTGTCGGGCGGGGCGTCCGCGATCTGGTCGGCGCCCGTAGACGGCGTGACGTTTGAAGCCAAGCAGCAACTGACCAAACAGCTGCTGCGCTCCGGCGCGCCGATTTCCGAAATGAACTGCGTGCGCAAGCATCTCTCGCAAATCAAGGGCGGCAAGCTCGCCGCCGCCGTCCACCCAGCACGTCTGCTGACGGTCTCGATCTCCGACGTACCGGGCGATCACCCGGATGAAATCGGTTCCGGCCCGACCGTTGCCGACCGCTCGACACTCGCTGACGCGCGTGCGGTGCTGGCCCGCTGGAACATCACGCCGTCGCCGGAAATTGCGGCAGCGCTCAACAACCCAGCCAATGAGACGCTGAAAGCCGGCGACGCGAAACTGTCGTCGTCCGATTATAAAATCGTCGCCGCGCCGAAAGCTTCAATTGAAGCCGCTGCAAAAATCGCGCGCTCACGAGGCTACCGCGTCGACATCTTGGGCGACAGCCTCGAAGGTGAAGCCCGCGAGGTGGCGGCCGAACATGCCGCCATGGCGCTGGACGCCAAAGGCCGCGGCGAACGGGTCGCCATCATGTCAGGCGGGAAGCTGACGGTCACCGTGCGCGGTAACGGAGCGGGCGGTCCCAACCAGGAATATGCGCTCAGCCTCGCCATCGCGCTTGACGGCGCGCCCGGCATCTTTTGACTTGCAGGTGATACTGATGGCACCGATGGCGGAGCTGGCAGTGCGGGCGATCCAGCGGGCGCGATGGTTTTCCCCGATACACTTGAACGTGCGGCCGCTCAAAATCTCAATGCCGCCAAGTTCCTGGAGAACAACGATTCGACCGGATACTTCCGTCCCATCGGCGATCTGATCTTGTGCGGCCCGACCCAGACCAACGTCAACGATTTCCGCGTCATCCTCGTGGATCCGTAAGGAACCCTAGAGTCAACGTTGACGCGGCGCAGGGGGATGTTGCCGGTTGGTGCCTGGAACGATTTCTTGAGGACTGAACGCGTGAAATTGAGACGCGCGTTTGGTGGCTGCCACCCGAGGGGCGGCGTCCACATTGGTTTTTGATATGTGTTGGCGCTGGCCGCCGCACGTGCCGACCTGAAACTGTGCAATTCAACGGCAAAGCCGCGTCGGCGTCGCCATCGGCTATCAGGACGCCACCGGCTGGGCGACCGAGGGCTGGTGGAATATCGCTGCACAAACCTGCGAGACGCTTTACAAGGGCACTCTGTCGAGCCGCTTTTTCTACGTCCACGCCGTCGATTATGACCGGGGCGGCGAATGGGGC
>JABFRT010000023.1 GCA_013141015.1 Hyphomicrobium sp.
ACGTGAGCAAGACGGTCAAGACATCGCGGACAGTCAAAGATTTGCGCAAGCAAATCGCAAAGTGGCGCGAATCAGGAAAGACAGTCGCGCTGGTGCCGACCATGGGCGCATTGCACGACGGCCACTTGGCCTTGGTGCGGCTGGCCAAGAAAAAATGCGACCGGGCCGTTGTCTCGATTTTCGTCAACCCGACTCAGTTCGCGCCGACCGAAGATCTCGCCCGCTATCCGCGCGACGAATCAGGCGATCTGGCGAAACTCGCGTCCGCCGACGCCGATCTCGTCTGGGCACCAACCGTCGAGGAGATGTACCCGGAGGGCTTTTCAACCAGCATTGTGCCGGGCAGTGCTGCTGAAGATTTGGAAGGCGCGATCCGCCCGCATCACTTCGGCGGCGTGGCGACGGTATGCTGCAAGCTGTTCTCGCAAGTGACGCCCGATATCGCGATTTTCGGCGAGAAGGATTATCAGCAGCTGACCGTACTGCGCCAGATGGTCCACGACCTTAATCTGCCGCTCAAAATCGTCGGCGCCAAGACCGAGCGCGCCAAGGACGGCCTGGCGCTGTCGTCGCGCAACGCTTACCTGACGGACGGAGAGCGCAAAATTGCGCCGGCACTTTATGCGGCCATTTCAGCCCTCGCCCGTGACGTGGCCAAAGGTGCTGACATTCCAGCCGGCGTTGCCAAAGCCAAACGCGCCGTGCTGGCGGCTGGCTTTGCATCCGTCGACTATATCGAGGTGCGTGATGCGGGAACTCTGGCCAAGGTCGACCGCACCACGCAAACGCCGCTGCGCGTGCTGGCCGCCGCCCGGCTCGGTAAAACGCGGCTGATTGACAATGTTGGCGCCAAATAGAGCAGCGCGGCGCGAACGCTGAACGTTACTCTTTGTTCACAGCAGGCGCTGCAGCGGCATCCGGTTTAACGCCAAGGTTCAGCATGATTTGCTGGCTGGGGGACTCGCCCGGCGGTGGCGGAGTCGCGCTCATCGGCCCTGGCAAAAACGGCAGCTGTAGAAAGAACGGCTTGCCCGCTGGCTTGGCGATCAGTGCCATCGCGCCGCCGTTCGCTAGTGCTGGCGCTGGTTTTTCTTGACCGCTTTGCGGCGCCTGTTGCGGCGCCTGTGCTGCAGCCGCGGGATTTTGGACTTTCACTGCGGCCGCACGAATGGCTGTGCGGCGGACGGCAGTATGCCCGGCCCGGACGTGCCGCGCCGCTGGCTGGCGCACTTTCTGCTCGCGGATTTCAACGGCCATCGATCCGGCGGTCAAGCCCGCGATGCCATAGACTTCGATATCCGCTTTGAGTGTGCCGCGCCGCCCAGCCGGCAGCGTAACGATCACAGACTTGAGGTCACTTCGCGCCAGCGCCCAATCGGTCGGCGAAACCTGCGTGCCGGTTGATAAGATGCTGCCGGTAGGCAAATGACGGATCATCACCACTCCGGCGTCTCTGGCAGGCTTCTCATTGGCAGGCCCTTGCGGATTAGAGCCAGTCTCGAGGGGTGGATCGCCGTGCTCAGCTGCAGGTTCGAGTGTCACCATGCCGCCGGTCCGAACGTCGTCGCCCGCCTCAAAGAATTCGCTGAGCCGTGGCGCAAATTCGAAACGCGCTGCAATGATCCCTGAGCCGCCGCCGAAATCATAGGTATTGCGACCATTGCCGAGATCACCATTCTGACTGGAAGCGGTGCTGTCAATAAAGCCGGAACTTGATCCTGAGAATTTCTCAGCGACGCTATCGGCTGCAGGATTGCGCGGCGGCAAACTTGGATTACCCCGTCCCGTCCCGATCCATGTGATGAGCATGATGACAGCGGCGAGGAGTGTGACCACCCGGGGAGACTGGCGATCATGCGGGATGTTGGCGCTGTGCAGCCGTCCAACCGCCACCTCAATCGACGTTGCACGCGTGTCAAGAAAGCGTGGGAATTGGCGATGGCTGAGCGGCGGGGGCCCTGAAAAGTCTAACGCCGACGACCAATTGCTTCTATCGGCGCTGAGAACCGGAGTCTCGGGCGCTGGTTTATCCAGGCGTTCGCCACCAACATATGTGTCTGCACCGTAAGTGCCGCTGAAGTTGATCGAGCGGTCCTTGGTGCGCTCATCAAACGAACGCAGGAAATTCAGAAAGGCCGCAACGCTTAAGCCCAAAATATCACCGGCGCGCTGTATTCGCCCGAAAAAGGCACCGCCAAACATAACATCACTCCAGAACAAAAAAACGCAGACGCTCTCCTCTGGCGGCAAAACCCTCGCCGCCAGCGAAACTTCAACTTTTCCCGCTCTAGCGCGCAGCGGTTGAGGGTGGAATTAACGTTCGAAAACCCACAACATTGCCGCGCAAATTCTATTCTATAGGGCAATCGTTGATTAACGATTGCACTTACTTAAAAAGTGGTTGACCAATTCTTGGTTGCCGCTTCATTTCGGATTTGATCGTTTTGAGCATTCGCAGCGCTTCACGCCGCGGCAAAGCATGCGCTCAGCGAGACACGCGCAATACTGCTGCACCGCTGAGATCCCGGCGCCCTTGCGGTGTACTGCCTATCCTGCCTATTCCTGAGGTGCGAGACCGAGTGCTGACGGCTTTTCTCCGTCCGCACCGGTTTTGTTGGCGCCGCTCTTGAGCCACGCGAAGAACTTGGAAATTGGCCCGGCTGGTTTTTCCGGTTCGTTTGCTTCAGCGACGGCGGGGGGATCGTTTTCTTTTACCGAGGGTTCATGGCTACGCGCCTTGAACGCATCGTTATTGCGGCGGATCCGGCGTTTCGGGCGCGGCTCTGCGCCAGCCATTTTCAGGGCTTTGCGAATGTGCGCGCGGTATCGGCGCTTGGCGGGTTTGGCCTCCTCATCGTTGCCTTCATCTGCAACAACGGCCGCCACGTTGACGGGCGCCGGTTGCGACACGTCTGGCCGTGAACCGGGAGCGGCCTCGACCACGTTGATCGTAAGGCCGGTGCGCGCCAACGTGTCTGCGTCCGTGATCACTGGATGCGTGCCGCCGTCGCCAAGCGACAGGGCAACCATTGCATCATCGGGCGCGGCCGCGACCCACAGGCTTTGGGCTGCGATTGAACCCGATGGAAATGCGACAGCCTCCGGCAATGGGTGCAACATGATGGATGCCAAGGAATCTGTGGCGATGCCTTGCGACGCGGCATCTATCCCGTTCGCCTCCGAACCGTCGTCAAGCCGTTCGTACTGCGACGGCATGTTGACACCGAAGCCGAGGCGCGATTCGAACGCGGCGACGACCGCGACGGCATCGGCAACGTCGTCGTGCGGGCCAACGGCGACATCACTGGCGGGCGGTGGCGGCTCGATGACATTTGGCGCTGGCGCGGCCGTCATCAACGCAGCCGACGTCACGGCAATCGCGCTGAGTGACGCAGCGCCTGCAATGGCGGCGCGCACAACGCCAACGCCGCGCCGCCACGGTACGCGCGGCAACGGCGGCGGTTGTGCCAGCTGTTCGGGCCGCTCGCGGTTCAAAAAACGCGGGAATTCACTGACCCGTTCGTGTGTGGAAGCCTCATCACTAACGCCTGACATACCAACGCCTCCCAACCCGTGACGCAACAATTGAGCCTCGATTTGCCAAGCGCATAGCCTCGACACTCAAAGCCCACTGACTTTCCCGCATTGGCGTTGCAGCGATCCCCCAAGGACCCGGCTTAGAAATCCCCAATAGAATTTTCTAAAAACCTCAGCACCAGGCTGATTGGTCATGAACGCCAATGGCTTAGTAAACCCGTGCCGGCGGCCATTTGTGGTTGTTTTAAGGACCAATTCTAGGCAGGGGTGCTCAACCTGAGGGTGCCGCTCCGGCCGCAAATATGCTCGTGCCTGTGTGCTTTGGCGCGCACGCCCGGCGCGGTTTTCCTCAAGAGTTGCGGACGTTGCAGCGTTGTGCCTGTGCTCTGGTAGCCACAAGACGCTTTGCCCGGTAGTGAAAGCGGTTCGCCGCGCGCTATAAGACGGCCATCCAGATTCGCCTGCGCGGCCTGTCCGGCTTTGTTGCGCGTGCCGCATGCACAGTCTTCACAGATTGCGCATCGAGAGTGTTATCACTCCGCGCATCACCGGGAACACCCGCTATGGCTCGTCCGCTGAATGACCTGTTTTCTGATTTTGAGAGCGAAATGACCGATAAATCGTCGCGTGCGAAGAAGTCCGTTGAATCGGCCGGCTACAGTGAACACGACATCGAGGTGCTTGAAGGCCTGGAGCCCGTGCGCCGCCGCCCCGGCATGTACATCGGCGGCACCGACGAAAAGGCCATGCACCACCTGTTCGCCGAAGTGATCGATAACTCGATGGACGAAGCGGTGGCCGGCCACGCCTCGTGGATCGAGGTCGAACTCGCGGCCGACGGTTTTTTGACGGTCACCGACAACGGCCGCGGCATTCCGATTGGCCCGCATCCCAAATTCAAGAATAAGAGCGCGCTCGAAGTCGTGCTGACCGTGCTGCACGCCGGCGGCAAGTTCGACAGCAAGGCCTATTCGACATCGGGCGGCTTGCACGGCGTCGGCGTGTCGGTTGTCAACGCGTTGTCGGAATTGCTCGAAGTCCAGGTGGCGCGCGACCAGCAGCTCTACCGCATGGTGTTCTCGCGCGGCGAACCGCAGACCAAGCTCGAAAAGCTCGGCCCGACCATGAACCGGCGCGGCACCAAAGTGCGCTTCAAGCCGGATGAGAAAATCTTCGGCAAAGGCTGCGCGTTCCGCCCGGCACGCCTGATGAAAATGGCGCGCTCGAAGGCCTATTTGTTCGGCGGCGTTGAAATCCGCTGGAAGTGCGATCCCGAGCTGATCAAAGATGACACACCGGCGCAAGCCGTGTTCCATTTCCCAGGCGGCCTCAGCGATTATCTGACCTCGACCATCGAAGGCCAAACGCGCGTCACCAAGGACATCTTCGCTGGCAAGATCAGCAAGGAAAAAGGCCACGGCTCTGTTGAATGGGCGTGCGCCTGGATTTCGGATGAAGACGGCTTTTCGACCTCGTATTGCAATACCATTCCGACCGGCGAGGGCGGCACCCATGAAAACGGTTTGCGGCAAGCGCTCTACAAAGGCTTGCGCGCTTATGGCGAACTGACTGGCAACAAGAAGGCCGTGCAAATCACGTCCGAAGACGTGATGGGAACCGCGGCGTCGATGCTGTCGGTGTTCATCCGCGAGCCAGAATTCCAGGGCCAAACCAAGGATAAACTTGCGACCGTCGAAGCGACCAAGATCGTTGAGACTGCCGTCCGCGATGCGTTCGATCACTGGCTGGCGGATTCACCGCAACAGGCGACACGCCTGCTGGAATGGTGCGTTGACCAGTCGGAAGAGCGCTTGAAGCGCCGCCGTGAAAAAGAAGTCGGCCGCCAGTCGGCAACGCGCAAATTGCGCCTGCCGGGCAAGCTCTCGGATTGTTCGATCCAGCAGGCCGCCGGCACCGAAATCTTCATCGTCGAGGGTGACTCGGCCGGCGGCTCCGCGAAGAGCGCGCGCGACCGCGAAACCCAAGCCATTCTTCCCCTGCGCGGCAAAATCTTGAACGTCGCCAACGCGACCGCTGCAAAGCTTTCCGCCAACCAGTTGATCTCCGATTTGATCCAGGCGCTTGGCGCGGGAACGGGAACAAAATATCGCGACGAAGATCTGCGTTATGAACGCGTGATCATCATGACCGACGCCGACGTCGATGGTGCCCACATCGCAGCACTGCTGATCACCTTCTTCTATCAAGAGATGCCGGACCTGATCGAAAATGGTCATTTGTATCTGGCCGTACCGCCGCTTTACAAAATCACGCAAGGCGCGAAATCGCTTTACGCGCGCGATGAAAAGCACCGCGATGAACTGATCGCCAAAGAATTCAAAGCCAATCCGCCGGTCAAGGTTGGGCGCTTCAAAGGCTTGGGCGAAATGAACGCGTCGGAACTCAAAGAGACGACGATGGATATCAAGAAGCGGCTGCTGCTGCGCGTCGCCATCGGCGAGGGCGAGCGGTCAGGGCTTGGCGAGGTCGTGAATGCACTGATGGGATCAAAGCCCGAGGCCCGCTTCCGCTTCATCCAAGACCGCGCCGCATTCGCCAAGGATCTGGACATTTAAGGGCATCATCCGCCTTCCCCATGATGTTGCCCAAGTTGCAGGTCCTTATCGGCGGCGGCTGGGTGGCTGCATCTTGGGGGATTGGGTGAAGCTCATTGGAATTTGGCGGGCGGCGCTTTGGGCCGGCCTTGCGGTTGGCGGGACACTGACGTTTGCTGGCCTGCTGACACCGTTTGATCCGGCTTTCGATATCGCCAATCAGCTCCGCTTAGTCATCCTCGCCGGCTTTGCGGCGTTGCTTGGTTTTTCATATTTCGCAAATTCACGATGGCTTCTTGCTGCAGTCGCCTTGGGCTTTGCTGGCAATGCCGTGCTGGCCGCTGCACCAATTGCCACATCAGCGGCCACCGGCCACGCGGGCAACTCATCGCGCCTTAAGATCATGTCGATCAACGTTTATTACGACAATGACGCTTACGGCAAAATTGCAGATGCGATAACGGCCGGCGATCCCGACGTTATTGTCTTCTCTGAATTTGAAAGGCATCACGAGCAGGCCCTGCAGCCGGCCCTTGCCGCCCGCTATCCACATGCAACGAGCTGCCACACGGTACGCGCGCATTGCGATATCGGCATCTATTCGAAGCGGCGTTTACTTGGCCCGGCTGAGAGCACCGCGTACACCAAATCCACCCCATCGCTTCTGACCGTGAGAACTGAGACGCCCGGTGGTGGCAGTCTGCGGATCATTGGTGTTCACATCAATTACCCAGGCAATGCGCCAAAGCAGGTCATCGACATCGATTGGCTGATCGCAAGGCGTAACATCTGGGACGGGCCACTCGTCCTGGCGGGCGATCTCAATTTAACGCCGTGGGCCGCCTTGCTTAGCCGCTTTCAAAGCGCGACGGGCCTCGTCCGCCACGGCACCTTCCAGCGCAGCTGGCCCGTGGAGGGCTTTGTCCCCAACATTCCCTTTGTGCTGATCGACAATGTGCTGACGACGCCAGACATCAAGGCCGTATCATTCGCCACGGGCCAGCCGGCCGGCTCCGATCACCTGCCAGTGATCGCGACGATTGCGCTCCCCTGAGGCAGCCTTATTCCGCGGCAACCGGCGGATGGCGCGCGTCTCCGCGGCGGTTCTGGCGGCGCACGTAGGTGATGAAGGCGTCAGGCTGATCGCGCTTGACTTTAAGCGCCGCGAACAGCGCGTCTTCTGCATCGACGACCACATGGCCGGATCGCTCATTGAGCCTCAAGCCAACCGCATAGTGCATGGCATTGCCTCCTTGAACGCAAAATGAAAGCAGGTTCAAGGTTGGACTATACCATAGCATCGACGCGCCGGCACGTGCCGCGTTCATCGCCCTCGTCCGTTCACGTGTGCGGCGTCTATCAGCTGCTGGGCCGGCCGCTGGCCGATAGCGCCGCTTCACGGGCAATCGCGGCGGCGCCGCGCACCTCAGCGTATTCCAAAGTGTTGTTATCAACGTGAGCCGCAGACCGTTGTTTGGGCGCAAAGTCCGGCCCGATTACGTCGAGAATATTCGGGCGCTGTTTGCCATCGTGGTGATGGTGGCCAATGACACCCTCGACCACCAGTCCCTCGGCCTTGTATTTCGGGTCCGCCAACAGCAATTCGTGCAGCGCCTTCAGATTGTAGTGCGGAACAGACGCCATCATATGGTGCGGCAGATGATAGTCCATGCCCCACGGCAGCACGCAGTAGCGGAACAGTGGCCCTGTCAGGAATACGCGCGTATTGGTGTAGCGCCCACGGTCGGCGTTACCGTGCTGCACCCACTGGCGCATCATCATATAAAGCGGGAAGGTCGTGAACAACGGCATGGCCCAGAACAGTCCGTAGTGATCAAACGCCCAGGCAACACCCGTGCCGGCCGCCGCTGAATCGTAGGCCGTGAAGGCCGCGTACAGCAGGAATAGAAACGTCATCCGGCCGATAGCTGTGGCACGATGCGAGATCACCGGCAGCAACCGGGTCTGCGGGAACTGGCTTTCGGGCAAACGTGCAAAATATCCAATGACCGCCAGATAGGAAGCGATCAGGACGGTCCACGCAGTTGCCGCGGAAGTGCCCTTCAACAGCGTCGAGACGATGAAGGGAATGGCGACCGCGAAATAGATGCCCGCATAAACCGGCAATTTGCTGCGCGTCTCCGACTTGTCGACATAGGGATTATCGTCATGACCAACCGCGCTGTAGCGCGCCCGGACCAGCGTAAACCGCACCAGATTTGGCAAATACAATTGCTTGGCTAGTTTCTTCAGAACATCAATATGGGCGACTGGAAAATCAAGCCAGTGATCGCTGTCCTTCAATTGCGAGATGTCGGGATCGCGTTCCGGGTCATTGACAAACTGGTGGTGTGCCAAATGATGCACGCGATATTGATAGGTCGATGTATATATCGCAAATGCACCCAGCCAATCGGAGGCCAGTTCGTTGAGACGCTTGTTTTCAAACAGCGTGAAGTGCGTACCTTCGTGAATGACGCCGCCCAACTGATGCTGCGAACCGCCCGTGACGATGGCGGCCAGCACAACGACAGGCACCATCCACCACAGACTGGCACCCGACGCCAGGATCAAGGATTCCACATAGAGCGCCGCACCGGTTGTGGCGCCGATAATGCCCCAGACAATGGCCAGATATTTCCAGTTTGTCGCATTATCGCGCGCCTTCAGCGCCAACACAGCGGGACCATCAACCCGGCTTTGCAGCGGTTGGTTTTCTGACGCCGCAACAGGCGGCATCGTCAAGGCATTTTGCACGTCACTCGTCTCCGGATTCTAGCCACCGCTCAAAGCGATGCCGCCATAACAGACCAATACAGAATACCTGCTTCGATTATCCATCCGCAAGCTGACTTCGTCGATTTGGAAAATTGTCTTTCTTAATTACAGGGGCTGTAATCTATCGCCCTTCCCAAGCGCCGCCATTACCTTTGGCTTCAGGCTTCGCGTGATTCGGCACCGCCGGCATCCGTGCGGGTACATAAGGTGCGCAGATCAATGCACCACGCCATCCGGGAAGCCGAGGAGGACTTCAAACAGGGGACGACAAACATGAACTTCAAAGCGCTTGGTGCCGAGGTGACCGGCACATTCATGCTCACGGCAGCCGTGCTCGGCGCGGCGTTCTATTCGTTTGGCGGAGCGCCCGGTGTTGCCGGCGGCGCCGGCATCGTTGGCGTGGCGCTGTCGATCGGCCTGGCTGTCATGGCAACGGCATATGCCATCGGCCACGTCTCAGGTGGCCACTATAATCCAGCCGTCACGCTCGGCCTCGTTGCCGGTGGACGTTTCCCGCTTGCCGATGCACCCGGCTACATCGCAGCTCAGGTTATCGGTGCGTGCTCTGCGTGCGGGGTGTTCTCCCTGATCGGCCACACAGGTGAAACCTTTGCCGCCAATGGCTGGGGCAAGCCGTTCTCGATGCTTGATGCCACGATGGGCCAGGTGTTCGTTATCGAAACCGTGCTGACCGCGTTCTTCCTGCTGGTGATCATGGGCGTGACGCGGAAAAATGGTCCAGCGCTGCTGGCGCCGGTTGCCATTGGCCTGACACTGACTGTCATCCATCTGATGTCGATCCCCATCTCGAACACCTCGGTTAATCCGGCGCACTCAATGGGCCCGGCGCTCTATGCGGGCGGGGCTGCATTGTCTCAGGTTTGGCTGTTCTGGGTGGCGCCAATCCTCGGCGGCGTTATCGGCGGCAAACTCGGCAATTGGCTGCTTGGCGAATAGAGAGCGCGCTTTTATTGTGCACTATCAAGGAGGGCGGCTGCAAAGCCGCCCTTTTGCCGTAGTCCGGCAAAATCCGGATGTGACCAGCGAGGCAGGGCCTGCGTCAATACTCCCCGCCGAATTCAAGCCAAAATCTGAGTTTTCCTTGCGTCAGGGCTTGAGGTATGCGAGCACCCAAGCGTGCCGGAGCGCAGGGGATCGATTTGATCTTTTTTATGCTTTTTTGATCCATCTCTCCCCATTTGGCTTTTGTCCTTTTCGGCACGTGTCCCCCTGCGCTCTCGTCTAATGCCCCCGCCAGCGCAATGCTCCGGGAGCGATTGAGTATGCAGATGGAGACGATGTCTTTTGGAAACGACGACCTTCGCTGACTTAGGGCTTTCGCCCAAGGTGCAGGCGGCTATCACTGCCGCCGGATACGCCAACCCGACCCCCATTCAATCGGCCGCCATTCCTGTTGCCGTCACAGGCCGTGATGTTCTTGGCATCGCCCAAACCGGCACGGGCAAAACCGCGTCGTTCGTGCTGCCGATGATCACGCGGCTCGAAACCGGCCGGGCGCGCGCCCGCATGCCACGCTCGCTGATCTTGGCGCCGACACGTGAGCTTGCGGCACAGGTTGAACAGAGCTTCGATAAATACGGCATCAATCACAAGCTGACCGTCGCCCTGCTGATCGGCGGCGTGTCGATGGACGAGCAGGTCAAAAAGCTCGACCGCGGAGTTGACGTTTTGATCGCGACGCCGGGCCGGTTGCTCGATCATTTCGGGCGCGGACGCATTATGCTGATGGGCGTCGAGATTTTGGTGATCGACGAAGCCGACCGGATGCTCGATATGGGTTTCATCCCGGATATCGAGAAGATCTGCAAGCTGCTGCCGCCGCGCCGCCAGACGCTGTTTTTCTCGGCAACCATGCCGCCGGAAATCACGCGGCTTGTCAGCCAGTTCCTCAACGATCCCGTGCGCATCGAAGTGGCAAAGCCCGCCACGACCGCCAAGACGATTACCCAGCGCTTCAAGTTTTGCCCAGATGGCGAAGACTTCGCCAAGCGCGAAGTGCTGCGCGAGTTGATCAAGACCGGCAACGTCAAGAACGCGATCATCTTCTGCAATCGCAAACGCGACGTGGCCGTGCTGCACAAGTCGCTGGCTAAGCACGGCTTCAATGCGGGTGCTCTTCATGGCGACATGGAACAGAGCGCGCGCACGGCAACGCTTGATAAGTTCCGCGCTGGCGAAATCATGTTGCTGGCGGCATCTGACGTGGCGGCCCGCGGCCTCGACATCCCTGACGTCAGCCACGTGTTCAACTTCGATCTGCCGTGGGCGGGCGATGATTACGTGCACCGTATTGGCCGCACTGGCCGCGCCGGCAAGGAAGGGTATGCCGCATCGCTCGTCAGCCCGGATGATTTGAAGTTCGTGAAAGACATCGAAAAGATCACCGGTGAACCGGCGATCTGGCTCGGCGACGCACCGACCGACGAAGATTTCGTAAGCGGCGGCAAACGCAAGCGTGGCCGTGGCGGCAAGGGCGCTCCCGCACCGCGTGGCCGCGATGCGCGGGGCGGAGCAAGTGGCGGCGGAGCGGACGCCCGTCCTGCCCGCCCAGAACGTCAAGAACGTCAAGAACGTCAAGAACGTCAAGAACGTCCTGACCGGCCCGAACGTAAGGAACGGTCTTGGCCCGCACGTCCGGAACGCCAAGACACGGCAGCAGCCGGACTTGGCGCATCGCCTGACCAAGCAAGCGCCGCACAGCCACCGGCCCTCAAGCCGGACGGGCAATTGCGTCAGCATCGCGCGGAGCGTCAGCCACGGCCTGAACGCGAACGCCCGGCCCGGCCAGAGCGTCAAGACACACCCGCACGTCAAGACACATCCGCACGTGAAGCCCGGCCCACACGTGAAGACCGCCCTGCTCGTGAAGACCGCCCTGCTCGTGAAGACCGCCCTGCTCTTGAAGACCGGCCTGCTCGTGAAGACCGGCCTGCACGTCAAGAAAGATCTGACCGCCCTGGCCGCACAGACCGTCAGGACCGGCCACAACGCGCCGACCACACCGAACGTCAACCGCGCCCAGATCGCGGAGAAACCCCGGGTGATGGGCAACGTACCGCGCCGCGCGGCGGTGATCGTCCAGCCCAACAGCCGCGCCAACCGCGTGCCGATAGCTGGACGGATACGCCGAAGCCGGATCGCGGCGGCGCGCCGAAGCCGCAATCTAAACCCGGCCCGCAGCAGCAGGGCGACCGGGTCGGCTTCGCTGACAGCATGCCGGCCTTCATGCGCAAACCGCCCCGGCCGCTGAAGCAGCCAGGGCGGGGTTAAGTCGAGACTTGAGGCCGGGCGCGCCGGTTAAACCGATGCGCTCGGCTTGCCCGTTATCATGCGCGCGATCAGTCCATGCTTGTGGAACTTGTCGTGCCAGACGGACGCCGCGATATGCACTAAGACCAGCGCGATCACGCCGTAGGTCGTCAGCTCGTGCGCCTCTTCGAAGAAGCCGTGATATGGCGAATTGACGCCCAGCAGGTTGGGCACCGGCACGACGCCGAACAAATAGAAATCAAGATAAGCTTTACCGGATCCTGCCAGGAACCACCCGGACAGCAGGGCACCGAACACGATCAGGTAAAGCCCCAGGTGGCCGAGGCGCGCAGCCGTCAATTCCCATGCCGGCGAATTTCTAGGCGGCAGTGGCGTCGGGTTTGCAACGCGCCAAAATACGCGCAGCAGCATCATGACAAGGATGCTGATGCCGACGGATGCGTGGATGCCATAATGATAGACGCGGTCTTCGCGCACCGGCAGGCTCTTCATCCACAGCCCGTAAGCAAACATAGCAACGATAAAGATTGCCAGTCCCCAATGTAAAATCCGGGCCAGTGAGCCCCAACTCGTTTCCGTATTGCGAAGCATATTTTCTCCTCCATGAGACGAGCAGCCTATACCAATAAAACGTATGCTCCCTACAACATCCGTCGCCGCAGCTGACCAGAACCTGACATTCATTGTGCCGATTGGCCGCGCACCATCGCAAATCGTCATCCCAATGTCATTTTGGGTGGGCCAGTGGCTCTTAGGTGGTCTTGGGCTTGGATTTTGCCCGGGACAGTGTTCCCGGATTCGCCGCAGCAGATGGGCGTTCGCCGCGCTTTGCGGGCTTTGAATTCAACGCGCCATTGCCGGCCGGCTGAGACCGTTTGGCCTTCTTGGCATTGGCCGCCACGGAAATTGCCTCACGCGCGAGGTCCAGCATTTCGTCCGGCTCATCGAACACCCGCTCCGGCGCGCGCCAATAGGACGTCTCGACCGTCCGCGTCTGACCTTCAAACGTGAACGGTGTCATGCCCTCGTCGACATAACGCACTGACGTCGTGTCATCGGCTTTAAAATAGAGAACGTCGTCTTCAACAAGCGCAAACATCACGCCGCCGCTATAGATGCCGGCCCCGCCAAACATGCGGCGCACGGAAATCGCGCCGAGGGGTGCGAGAAACTCGCGGACCATATCGAGATAGGCTTGACTGACGGGCATCGCGTTTGGCCGCGAGACTCAGTGATCGGTTGGCGCAAAGCCCGCGGGTGTAGCCGGCTCAAGGTTCACACTCTCGCCGCAACCGCACGAACTCTTCTGGTTCGGATTGTTGAACACAAATGCCGACGCGAGCTTGTCGGTCTTGAAGTCCATCTCGGTGCCGAGAAGATACATGACGGCTGCCGGGTCGATCAGCACCACTGCGCCCTTGTCTTCGATGACTTCGTCGAACTTGCCGACCTCTTCGGCCCAGCTCATCGTGTATTCCATGCCGGCGCAGCCGCCCTTCTTGACGCCGATCTTCAGCCCTTTGACGCCGGGCTTGGCGGCCATTAGCGCGCTGACACGAGCCGCTGCGGCGTCCGTCAGGGTCATCACTTTGGGCATCATGCGCAGCGACGGCATTGGCACTCAATCCTTGTTCAACGTCTCGGCAATATGGGCATTCGCCCGCAATAAAACCAGTGCTGCCTCAGAACATGCCAACCGCGAGCTTGGCTTCGTCTGACATGCGGCTCTGGTCCCACGGCGGATCGAATACAATTTTTACTTTTGTGCCCGCCACGCCCGGCACCGCGTTCACCGCATTCTCGACCCAGATCGGCATTTCGCCGGCAACCGGGCATCCCGGCGCTGTCAGCGTCATATCAATCGCCACATTGCGGTCGTCGTCGATCTCGACCTTGTAGATCAAGCCCAACTCATAAATGTCGGATGGAATCTCGGGGTCATGCACCGTCTTCAAGGCGGCGACGATGTCGGTGGTCAGCCGCTCGATTTCTTCCGGCGGCAGCGCGGGCGAAGTGCTGACGCTTGCAGGCGCTGCGTCAACCGGCGTCTCCGCGGGCGCATCAAGCGCCGCGACCGCCGCCTTGAGCGCTGATGCGGCGTTGCTTGGCTTGTGTGGGTCGTCCATTTTTACAAGTCCTCACGCAAACAGATCATGGGCCTTGGTGAGCGCCGTAACAAGCGCATCAACTTCAGCCTTGGTTGAATACATCGCAAACGACGCGCGGCAGGTGGCCGTCACGCCGAGCCGTTCCATCAGTGGCTGCGCGCAGTGGTGGCCGGCCCGGATCGCAACACCGGAGCGGTCGATGATGGTTGAGATGTCGTGTGGATGCAGGCCGTCCATGGTGAATGAGAATATCGCGCCCTTGTTTGGCGCCGTGCCGTACAGCTTCAGCCACGGCAGCGCGGCCAAGCGTTCGCCTGCATAGACCGCGATTTCAGCTTCATGGCGGGCGATTTTTTCGCGCCCCACCTGCATCATATAGTTCAAGGCGGCGGCAAGACCGATAGCTTCGACAATGGCCGGAGTGCCCGCTTCGAACTTGTGCGGCGGCTTGTTGTAGGTGATGCGATCAACGGCAACGGTCTCGATCATGTCGCCACCGCCCTCATAAGGCGGCATGGCTTCCAGATGGCGCTTCTTGGCGTACAGCACGCCAATACCGGTCGGACCATACGTCTTGTGGCCCGTGAACACATAAAAATCGGCATCCAAATCGCGCACATCGACGCCCATGTGCACGGCCGCCTGGCTGCCATCGACCAACACCGCGATCCCCTTGGCGTGCGCGATGCGGATGATCTCTTTGACCGGATTGACGGTGCCGAGCACATTCGACATATGCGTGATGGCGATCATCTTGGTCTTGGAGGTCAGGATTTTATCGAGCTGATCGATCAGCAGTTCACCGCGATCATTGACCGGCAGCCACTTCAACACCGCGCCCTTTTTCTCGCGCAGAAAATGCCACGGCACGATGTTGGCGTGGTGCTCCATGATCGAGAGCACGATTTCATCGCCCTCTGCGATCTCGATTTCGCCCACGCAACGGGCGACCAGATTGATGGCGCTCGTCGCATTGCGCGTGAAAATGATCTCATCCGCACTGCCGGCATTCAAAAACCGGCGCACGGTTTCGCGCGCGGCCTCAAAGTGATCGGTCGCGACGTTCGACAGATGATGCAGCCCGCGATGCACGTTGGCATATTCGAAGCGATAGGCGTGATCCATCGCTTCCAGCACTGAGCGCGGCTTTTGCGCGGACGCGCCGCTATCGAGATAGACCAGCGGCTTGCCGTGGACCTCGCGGTAGAGGATAGGGAAGTCGGCGCGGATGCGCTCTACGTCATAGGCAGCACCCGTCAGCGCGGTGGTTGCCCCGCCGCTGCGGCTTTCCGGATTGCGTGCTTCGCTGCCCATATCGATTCCTCTAGCCTTTCGCCGCGCTAAGCCACGCGTTTGCGGATCGTGACAGCGCCTCACGCAGGCCGTCGTGCTCCACCTTGTCGAGCGCCTCACCGATGAACGACTCAATCAGCAACGCGCGCGCCTCATTTTCCGGGATCCCGCGCGACATGCAATAGAACAGCAAATCGGCGTCCAATTCCGCTGAGGTTGTGCCGTGGCCGCAAACCACGTCGTCGGCATAGATTTCGAGTTCGGGTTTTGAATCAAACTCCGCGTCGGGTGAAAGCATCAGCGCCTGCGCCATCTGCTTGCCGTCGGTCTTCTGTGCGTCTGGCCGAACGATGATCTTGCCTTGGAACACGCCGCGGCCGCGATCATCGAGCACGCCTTTGAACAGTTCTCGGCTCTCGCACTGCGGCACCGCGTGATCGATCACCAGGGTTGTATCGACGTGCTCCGTTCCGCGCACGAGGTACGCGCCCGACAGGTCGAGCTTGCCGCCAACGCCTGCATACACGGCGTTGATCTGATTGCGCGCCAGCGCTTGGCCCGACGTGTATTGGAACCCGCGATACGTCGCGTCGCGGCCGAGACTGACGTTCCAGTTGGCGAGATGCACACTTTTGCCGCTGCCTGCAGCGATCTTGACGTGGGCAAGCGTGGCGCTTTGCCCAACGGTCAGTTCCGTCAGCGCATTGGTCTGGCCGGACGCCGCCGCGCCGTCGAGCACCACGTGCGCCTCAATCACCGTCGCAGCCGAGCCGTCACCGGTGGCAATGATATTGCGCACGGAGGTCAGCTGAGCTGCCGCGCCGGCGGTTGCGAAAACCATCAGCAAAGGCTTGGCGAGCGTTGCGCCATCCGCGACGCGGACAATCGCGCCGTCCGTCATGAAGGCGGTGTTGAGCGCGATGGTCGCGTCGCCTTCCGGGCCCGATGTGCGCATCAAGCCCTCGGCAACCTTATCCTGCGCCGCCGTCAACGCGCGCGACAGCGGCTGCACTTCGAGCCCGCGGATCGCCGCGCCGTCTGACAGTTCAGCGCGGAAGCTGCCGTTCACAAACACGATCCGCGTCGCGTCGAGCCCGGCCAGCCCACCAAGCGCTCCAGCCAGATCCGCCGCCGTCACAAGCGCCGCGTCGCTGACAGCCGGCGGCAGTGCGTCTTTAAGATTGACGCGCAGATCGGTGTATTTCCATTCCTCGACGCGGCGGTGCGGCAATCCGAGCTTGTTGAATGCACCAATAGCCGTGGCGCGCGCGGCCTGCACGGCGGCACTGCCTGGAAGCTTCGCCGCATTGGCTTCGAACGCTTCACTTAAGCTCTGTTCGGCTTTGGTCTTTGGGATCGCAACGTTCATCTCAAGCCGCCTTGCCGGTGTAGCCGGCGTAACCGGACTTTTCGAGTTCAAGCGCCAATTCCTTGCCGCCCGTCTTCTGGATACGTCCATCAGCCAGCACGTGGACCTTATCGGGCACGATATGATTGAGGAGACGCTGATAATGGGTGATGACCAGTGTTGCGCGATCCGGTGAGCGCAGCGCGTTGACGCCGTCGGACACGATTTTCAGCGCGTCGATATCGAGACCGCTGTCGGTTTCATCGAGCACGCACAGCGTTGGCTCAAGCATCGCCATCTGCAAAATCTCAGAGCGCTTCTTTTCGCCGCCCGAGAACCCGACGTTGACCGGACGCTTCAACATCTCAAAATCGATATTGAGTTTGGCCGCCTGTTCCTTGACGTACTTCATGAAGCCGGGCGTCGTCATTTCATCCTGGCCGCGCTTCTTGCGGACCGCGTTGACGGCGGTGCGCAGGAACGTCAGGCCAGCAACGCCCGGAATTTCCATCGGATATTGGAACGCCAGGAACACGCCCTTGGCGGCGCGCTCATCGGGCGCCATTTCGAGAATACTCTCGCCATTCCAGAGGATATCGCCCTCGGTCACCTCGTAGCCGTCGCGGCCGGCAATCACATACGACAGCGTCGATTTTCCAGAGCCGTTCGGCCCCATGATCGCGTGCACTTCACCCTTGGGCACGGTGAGCGTAAGCCCCTTGAGGATCTGCTTATCCTCGTCCGCCAACTTCACGTGCAGGTTCTTGATTTCGAGCATTTTTCAAATCCCAACTGTCTATTTACTATTTTAGGGGGCCGAGGATTTCAGTTTTTCTGCGCGCTCTTTTTCGAAGTTGCCCCTGAGGGCCTTTTCTGCTGCAAGGATTTTGTCAACGGCACTATCGACTGAATCAGCGTCGCTTTGCCGAATTCTCTGACCATTGAAATAGATGAAACCCTGCTCATCACTGACGAGTACATATTCAAGTTCACGATAGTACATCGCGACCAGCCGCCCGTCGTAGCTGTAACCTTCCCAATTCATCGTCGGCCGTTTCCAGGACCTTTCGATATACGCGCTCACAATCTGCTGCGCTCTATCTGTTCGCTCTTTGAACCTCAAAATGCTCAGCGATCGAAAAACCAGGATCTTGAGTTCTATGTTTCCCGTATTTACAATCTGGGCTTGGGTTGCAGCCGCCAGAGGCTTGATGAAAAAGCTGTGCTCTTTCAGAGAGTGATGTTCAGTTGGAAGAATGAACTGGCCAGAGCCAGTCAACACGAACCCGGTGTACTCTTCGAAGAACCGTACAGGACACGAACGTCCCACTGGCACAACAAAGATATAGCTCCCCACGTCACCCGGGTTGGTGACGCCAGCGGTGTTCAAGGAAACCTCGCCGAATTTCGACCCGTCGATCAGGGGAAGAAGGCGGACCGATTCCATTTCAATGACTACGCTTTTAAGGTCATTCGGTATGATCTTTTTCATTTCAGCAATCGTGGGCGCGGCATAGAAGTTTACTAAGACCGCAGCAAGCACAGCAATGAGGCCCAAAGAAAACACTCTACGGAAATCAATCACCCAACGCTCCCTTCCAAACTAATCCCGATCAGCTTCTGCGTTTCCGCCATGAACCAGCCACCCGTCATCCCGGATGCGACGCAGCATCCTTCATGATGCGGCGCTGATCCGGGATCTTCGGCGTGCGCGTAAGATCCCGTGTCTGCGGCGCACCGTAAGAACGCTGCACCGCGCACGGGATGACGGGTGTTCCCGTGAGCGGACAGATGCATCACCCCACGCTCCCTTCCAAACTAATCCCAATCAGCTGCGGCACCTCCGCCATGGACCAGCCACCCGTCATCCCGGATGCGACGCAGCATCCTTCATGATGCGGCGCTGATCCGGGATCTTCGGCGTGCGCGTAAGATCCCGTGTCTGCGGCGCACCGTAAGAACGCTGCACCGCGCACGGGATGACGGGTGTTCCCGTGAGCGGACAGATGCATCACCCAACGCTCCCTTCCAAACTAATCCCGATCAGCTTCTGCGTTTCCGCCATGAATTCCATCGGCAAGTGCTGCAGCACGTCGCGCACGAAGCCGTTGACGACCAGCGCTATCGCTTCTTCCTTCGAAAGCCCGCGCTGCTGGCAATAGAACAACATGTCGTCAGAGATTTTCGAGGTTGTCGCTTCATGTTCGAAATGCGCCGACGCGTTCTTGGCTTCGATGTAGGGCACGGTATGCGCGCCGCACTTGTCGCCAATCAGGAGTGAATCGCAGTTCGTGAAATTGCGCACGCCGGTCGCCTTGCGATGCGCCGAAACAAGCCCGCGATAGGTATTCTGCGAATGCCCGGCTGCGATGCCTTTCGAGATAATCCGGCTCGACGAATTCTTGCCGAGATGGATCATCTTGGTGCCGCTATCGACCTGCTGATAGCCGTTAGACACAGCAATCGAATAGAATTCGCCGCGTGAATAATCGCCGCGCAGAATGCAGCTCGGATATTTCCAGGTGATGGCCGAGCCGGTCTCAACCTGCGTCCACGAAATCTTCGAGTGATGGCCACGGCAATCGCCGCGCTTGGTGACGAAGTTATAAATGCCACCCTTGCCGTTCTTGTCGCCGGGATACCAGTTCTGCACGGTCGAGTATTTGATTTCAGCATCATCCATCGCCACGAGTTCGACGACGGCTGCGTGCAGCTGATGTTCGTCGCGCATCGGCGCCGT
Source organism: Hyphomicrobium sp. (assembly GCA_013141015.1). Lineage (GTDB taxonomy): Bacteria > Pseudomonadota > Alphaproteobacteria > Rhizobiales > Hyphomicrobiaceae > Hyphomicrobium_B. Next base: position 19,651 of record JABFRT010000023.1, read on the forward strand.
GCAGCCTTCGAGGTACGACACGTAAGCGCCGCGCTCAGCGATAATGAGCGTGCGTTCGAACTGGCCGGTGTTCTTTTCGTTGATGCGGAAATAGGTCGACAATTCCATCGGGCAGCGCACGCCCTCGGGGATGTAGACGAACGATCCGTCGGAAAACACCGCCGCATTCAGCGCCGCATAGTAGTTATCGGATTGCGGCACGACGGAACCCAGATACTTCTGCACAAGCTCTGGGTGCTCACGCACCGCTTCCGAAAACGAGCAGAAGATCACGCCGGCTTTTTTCAGCTCTTCCTTGAAGGTCGTGACAACCGACACGCTGTCGAACACGGCGTCAACCGCAACGCGCGAGGACGTAACGCCCGCGAGGATTTCCTGCTCTTTCAGCGGAATGCCGAGCTTCTTGTAGGTTTCCAGCAATTGCGGATCGACCTCGGCGAGGCTCGATGGGCCAGCCGTCGATTTCGGCGCCGAGTAGTAATACTGATCCTGGAAATCGATTTTCGGATAGTGAACCTTGGCCCACGCCGGTTCCGTCATCGCCTGCCAGCGCTGGAACGCGTCGAGCCGCCATTCGAGCAGCCACGCCGGCTCGTTCTTTTGCGCCGAGATATAACGCACGGTCGATTCATCCAAGCCCTTCGGCGCTTTCACGCTGTCGATCTTGGTCTCAAACCCGTACTTGTATTGGTCGACGTCAATCTGGCGGACCTGATCGATCGTCTCCTTAACGGCTGCCATCGTACTTCGTCTCCAAACGTGCGCCACGCGGGCGGTAATAACTGATCGTCATGCGGCCAAAGCCGCGTTGCCAGAGATTTGCTTCCAGGCGGCGGCAAATGCGGCGATGTCGTCTTGCGTCGTATCGGGTCCAAGGCTGACGCGGATCATCCCGGCTGCAACGTCACGCTCCAGGCCCATCGCCTCCGCCACGTGGCTGACACCAACTTTGCCGGACGAACATGCAGACCCGGCACTGACCGCGAAGCCAGCCAGATCAAGGCGGATGACCAGCGTTTCAGCCAACTTCCCGGGCAGTGTCAGCGTGGCGGTGTTGCACAAACGCGGTGCGGAACCGGCGATAACGACGGTCGCTGGAACGGCGTCACACACATCCCGCTCCAATTGATCGCGCAGACCAGCGATGCGCGGCGCATCCGCAAGCGCGGCCAGAGCCACTTTTGCGGCCGCACCAAAGCCGGCGATGCCAGCGAGATTTTCAGTGCCCGCACGCCGCCGGCGTTCCTGGCCGCCACCACGGATCAGCGGCGCCAGATCGTAGTGATCGCGAATAATCAGCGCGCCGATGCCCTTTGGTCCGCCGAGCTTATGTGCCGACAAACTCATCGTATCGGCGTCGAGACCTGCGAAATCGATGGCGATGCGGCCCGGCGCCTGCACTGCGTCTGTGTGAACGCGAAGCCCGTGCTCGCGCGCAAACGCGGTCACAGCGGCCACATCTTGAATGACGCCCGTTTCGTTGTTGGCCAATTGCAGGGCGATCAAAGCCCGGCCAACAGGCGCGCCGGACAAAACGCGTGCGGCGATCTGTTCGGCCAGCACGCGGCCATCACGGGCGACGGGCACCATGATAACCTCGGCACCATTGGCGCGCGCCGGTGCCAGGATCGAATCATGTTCGACGCCCGACACGAAAATCGTGTCCCACGGCTGCGCCATCACCCAGGCATTGCTTTCCGTCGCGCCGCTGGTGAACACCACTTCAGACGGCTTGGCGTTGACCAGACGAGCCACCTGTTCGCGCGCGGCTTCAATCACCCCTCGCGCTCGTCGCCCCTCGCTGTGCACCGACGACGGATTGCCATCGACATCGAGCGCGGCGATCATTGCGGCTTTGGCTTCGCCGCGCAGCGGCGCGGTGGCGTTATGGTCAAGATACACCCGTCGCAGCCCGGCACTTGGAGCGGCCTGAGCCCTGGCCATGCCAGCAAGTGTGCCGCCGACAACATCCGCCAGACTAACGGACGCAAAAAACGCGCTCGTCACCGCGCCGAGACGCTGCCATAGCCCATGCGTCAAACACGGCGCATCCCGCAGGCACGACGCCTCGCCATTCGCACACCGCGTAAAGTGCGTATCTTCCTCAGCCGCGGCCATAACGTCGGCGATGGAAATTTCGGCAGCCGGACGCGCCAAGCGGTAGCCACCGGACCGGCCGCGCGCACTTTCAACCAGCCCAGCGCGGCGCAGCCCTACAAAAATCTGTTCGAGATAAGCGAGGGGAAGCGCTTGGCGTTCAGCGATTTGCGACAATGGAACGGTCAGCGCATCGCTTTGCCCAGCGATATCCGCCATAGCCGTGACCGCATACCGCCCTTTGGTCGTCAGTTCCACGTTGCAACACTCCGGACTGGCGCCGCCCCAAGTGGCGACGAAATCCTTGCCGACATCATCCAAGGCTTGCTTTTGCCACCCCGGACTGTGCTAAGAGACCGGCCCCGGCAGGTTGCGCGGCTTTAGCACGCCCGGCCTGCCTTTTGAACAGTTCTAAACTGTTACGACTATGGAAATCCTGAGCGGCCACGTCAAGGTTTAAATCGACCCGCATACGCTGATGTGATGGCCCGTGAGGCCGCGACCCGAGACTGAACACCGCGGCCTGCGCACAACCACCGCGCGGCCCGCGCACAACCCAAGTTGCCGAGACCCAAACCGATGCCTGAACTGATCATCAACGGACCCGGCGGACGCATCGAAGCGCGCTACCACCACGAACCAAAATCCGACAGCCCGATCGCGCTGATTCTCCATCCCCACCCGCAGTTCGGCGGCACGATGAACAATCAGGTGGTCTATTCGCTGTATCACACCTTCGCGGCGCGCGGCTTTTCCGTGCTGCGCTTCAATTTCCGCGGCGTTGGCCGCAGCCAGGGTGTGTGGGACGGCGGCCCCGGCGAACTCGCCGATGCGGCATCCGCGCTCGACTGGTTGCAACTCGTCAAGCCCGACAGCAAGACCTGCTGGATCGCCGGCGTGTCGTTTGGCACCTGGATCGCCATGCAGCTTCTGATGCGCCGCCCGGAAATCGACGGCTTCATTTGCGTGGCGCCGCCATCCAACCTCTATGACTTCTCGTTCCTCGCGCCTTGCCCGTCGTCAGGTTTGATCCTCAACGGCGACAAGGACCGCGTCGTGCCAACCGCGTCGGTTGCCGACATGGCCGCCAAGGTCAAAGTGCAGAAGGGCATCAAGAGCACCCACGAAGTCATTGCCGGCGCCAACCACTTCTTCGAAAATAAGACTGAAGAACTCGGCAAGCTGGTCGGCGACTACGTCGATGAACGCATGATCCAGTTTGAGAAGGATCGCGCCCGCGACAAGGAAAAAGAACGCGAACGCGAACTCATGCGCCAGCGTCAGCGTGAAGTCGAACGCATGGAAAGCCAGAGCGCGCCGGCGCCTGCAGCCGATGACGGCGACGACGAATAAACGACAGTCCATAAAAAGGGGGACGGGCGCGCGGTCACTTCGGGCTGATCGTGCGCCAGCCCCAACGCGCCGCCGCAATGCCGAGCACAACCGGCAGCACGCCAAGCCCGGTGACGAGCTTCCAATAACGATACGCGTCGCCGGCCAGTGTCACGGTTTCCGTGACAGCCGTTGGCCCAGTGCCGTAACTGAAATTGATGCTTCCCGATTTGAGCGCGCTCAGCAGCAACACCGCACCCAGAAATGCGGCAATTCCGCCAATGAACATTGCCCCTAAAGCAAATCCGGCACGCAGCATATTCATCTTGCAGACCTTTCAATCATCATTTGAGGCTTTGATGGCCACAGTCTTTGGCAACACCAAAGTGCCGCCCGTCATCGGTGCCGCAACGCCCGTGGTGCCCGGAAACGTAATCGCCAATCGCTTCATTGAGCGGACTGCCAGATAGGCCCAGGCTTCCGCCTCCAAGCTGTCTCCATCAAGTCCCGCTGTTTCTGCCGGAATGACCGCGTTCTGCACGGTGCCTGCAAGCAACCGCATGATCGTCTTGTTGCGCCGCCCGCCGCCCGCGACAATCCACAACGCCGGTTCCTCCGGCATATGTTCACGCGCCTTCGCAATGGCGCCCGCGGTGAATGCGGCCAGCGTTGCCGCACCGTCCTCAAGGCTCACCCCCTGGAAAGGTTCAAGCGTAAACGCATTGCGGTCTAACGATTTCGGCGGCGGTTCTGCGAAAAACGGATCATTGAGATAGGCGTGCAGAATATCGTCAAGCACACGCCCACGAGCAGCCGATGCGCCATCCAAATCACACGCGCGATTGGTCCGCCTCATCATCCAGTCATCGATCAACGCGTTGCCAGGCCCCGTATCAAAGGCGATCAAGCGGCCGTCGCGCCCGATCCAAGTGACGTTGGCGACGCCACCAATATTGACGACCGCCATTGGCCGTTGAGACAGCTTTGCCGTCAGCGCTTGATGATAGACCGGCACCAGCGGCGCGCCTTGCCCGCCAGCCGCAACGTCAGCCCCCCTAAGATCGTAAACCACCGGCACGCGCGTCAGGTCTGCCAGCACCCCCCCGAGCCCAAGCTGCACGGTCAATTGGCCGCCCGGCCTGTGCAGCACCGTCTGGCCGTGGAATCCAATCACGTCAATCGCACCGCGGTCAATTCCCCGCTGGCCAAGAAAGGCGTCAACGGCGGACGCATGGGCTTCGGTCATCTGGCGTTCGGCCTGCTTCAGGCATCCAGGCCGCGCCCAACGGTCCTGGAGGCCGCGCGCGTCAGCAATCGCTGCCGTCAACACCTGACGCATCTCAGCCTCATAGGCGAACGTCATCGCCGGCCCGCGCACAACCTGGCTTTCGCCGTCGGTCTCGATCATCGCCACATCGATGCCGTCGAGCGAGGTGCCGCTCATCAGCCCCAGCGCCCGCATAACCTTGCCCATTGTTGCCTTCCCGTGTACGCCGTTGGCGAGTTTAGCCCAACCGGTGTCGAGGCGCGGACCCTACGCCGCGCGCCGCCCATCGGGAAGCCCTTTCACTTTTTGCGAGCCATGCGACAGCCCATGACGACAGCCCAACCCAAGCCAGCCTCAGACTTCCTCCAAGTCATGAGCGAACGCGGCTTCATTCATCAATGTTCAGATCTCGCAGGCTTGGACAAGGCCGCGAGCGAAGGCCGCATTACCGCCTACGTCGGCTATGACTGCACAGCCCCCTCGCTGCACGTCGGCTCGCTGATTTCGATCATGATGCTGTCGTGGCTGCAAGAAGCCGGCGGAAAGCCGATTGCGCTGATGGGCGGCGGCACCACCCGCGTCGGCGATCCGTCCGGCAAGGACGAGACGCGCCAGCTGCGCACGATTGAGGAAATCGACGCCAACAAGGACGGCATCAAGCAGGTCTTCTCACGCTTCCTGAAATTCGGTAACGGCAAGTCTGACGCCGTGATGGTCGATAACGCCGAATGGCTGGCCCCCCTCAACTACATCGACTTCCTGCGCGACGTCGGGCGGCACTTTTCCGTCAACCGCATGTTGACGATGGACAGCGCCAAGATGCGTCTCGAACGCGAGCAGGAACTCTCCTTCATCGAATTCAACTACATGCTGCTGCAGGCCTACGACTACGTCGAGCTTTCGCGCCGCTACGGCTGCAATCTGCAAATGGGCGGCTCCGACCAGTGGGGCAACATCGTCACCGGCACCGACCTTGCGCGCCGCATGGGCGTCAAGGATCAGCTGTTCGCGTTGACTTGCCCGCTGTTGACGACCGCATCCGGCGCCAAGATGGGCAAGACCGCATCTGGCGCGATCTGGCTCAATGACGCCCAGCTGTCCGCCTATGACTACTGGCAATTCTGGCGCAACACCGAGGACGCCGATGTCGAGCGCTTCTTGAAGCTATTTACAAAATTGCCGATGGGCGAGATCGCAAAACTCGCAGCACTCGCTGGTGCTGAAATCAACGACGCCAAAAAGATTCTGGCGACCGAAGCAACCGCCCTGATCCACGGCCGCGACAAAGCGGAAGCCGCCGCCGAGACCGCCCGCAAAACGTTCGAGCAAGGCACGCTTGCGAGCGACCTGCCGACGATTGAAATTTCGTGGAGCGATTTGGAAGCGGGACTTGCAGTGCCTATGGCATTCGTGAATGCAGGGCTTGCCGCGTCAAACGGTGAAGCGCGCCGTCATGTGCAAGGCGGCGGCTTCAAGATCAACGACGTGACGGTTGCCAATGACAAAGCGCAAGTATCAGCCGCCGACATCACCAGCGACAGCGTCATCAAGCTCTCGCTCGGCAAAAAGAAACACGTTCTGCTGAAGCCGGTCTAGTCAGTTTCTAGAGCATTTTCCGATCTAGCAACCTCGTGCACATTTTTCCTCTCCCTTTGGGAGAGGATGTCCCGAAGGTACAGGTGAGGGGGCTCCGGCTACAATGGCGCAGTGGTCAGCCCCTCATCCGGTCCGCATAAGTTGGCGCTATCGCGCCGGGCGGACCACCCCGGATCATTTCTCGTCCCTGTGTGACGAGGTCCGGGGCAGGCTCTTCTCCCCAAGGGAGAAGGACGGCTCACACGACTTTCTAAGACCAGGAAATACTCTAGTTGGCTTTCTTCGGCTTGTCCGATGCCGGATGCCGACGACGATGACAACCGGCCATCACGCCCCACAAACAAAAATCCCGAAAACAAAAAAGGCCGCTGGGGCTTTTGCCCGCAACCGCCTTCAATTCCGACCATACAAAAATACTATCACACCAGCGTCACGCTGGCCAGATTTTTGTATGGTTAGCAGCCAATTTCGATTGTGAACGAACGTTCGTTTTGTTTGCGAGACGTGCGAGCTGGCGGCGAATTGCTGAACGCTCCCTCCCGCTTGCATTCCCGGCCGGAGATGTGCGGCCAGCACATCGTAGAGCCGGGATCGCGTCGGGACGTATTTTCCAGGGCCCCGCGGGAACGTGATCCCGGGTCTTCGCAAAACGCGATCCACGCATTTTGCTCGCCCGGGAACGCAAGTGGTTCGTGGTGTAACCACCGGTCACAATACGGTGAGCTCTTACTATTGCCCTAGATGTCTCCGCTTTGTTTGTTCCGCGCCATGCGAGCGACAGCCACCTCTGTCGCCAAACTTAATTAGTTTTCTTCTGCCCGTCCGATGTCGATGACGACCAGCCATCGACGATGATCGGCGGCGGCGCAACCGTCTTGGCCGGCTTGGTGCGCGTCGCCGGAACCGCGCCTGTTGGCGCCGCTGCACTCGCGCCCGCTGGCACGCTTGATGCCCGCACACGCTGCTCGACCGGCTTCGACGGCGCGCGTTCCTCACGCACCTGCACGCTTGGGTTCTGCCCCGTCATCTGGAACATTTCGCGGAAGATGCCGGGCGCCACCAGCGACAGCGGATTGACCAGCACCTGCGGATCGGCCATCGGCCCCTGCACCGCGAAGGTGATGCCGAAAATGCCTTCGCCATGCGCGCCGGAAATAAGCTGGCCAAGCAACGGAATGCCGCCCAGCGCACCATTCAAACCCTGCAGCGGAATATAGGTGCCGCCGATATTGACCCGGCGCGTTTTGAAATCGACCTTGCCGCGCAGGTTGGCACCCACAACCGGGCCTTTGACGTACGACTCTTCAAGCACAAATTGCCCATAGCCGACCGAGAACGGCGCGCGCATCCGGTCGAACTCGAACACTTCGCGCGTCACCTTGCCTTTGCCGCCGATCGCAGGCCGGCCATCGTCGGCACTGCCGACGACTTCACTGACGATTGGATCGCCGAGCACTTTGAACCGTTCGATCCAAAGCACGCCGGTCTTTTCGGCTGCTCCCTTGCCGTCGAGATTGACTTCCAGCTGCAGGCGGCCGCTGCTGATATTGGGATAGAAATCGATCAGCTTCAAAACCTGGCCTGCATCGGTTGAATCGACCAGCAAGCGCCGGGTGCCTGTCGAAGAATCGAGCACCGCCGCGAGCGGCGCACCGCCGTCCAATGTGCCCTTGGCGTCGAACGCCGACAATTTTTCAGACCGCGTCGATAGTTTCATTTTGAAATTGCGCAGCGACACATCGTTGCCGCCAATCACGTTGCCGATCTCGACGTTGAGATTGGTGCCTTTCGACGACTTGGCTGATTTGACTTTCGGTTGCGCACCATCGCCGACCGAGAAAAGCGACTTGAAGACATCGCGGCCGTCGAAGTTCGGCCCATTGGCCTTGATTGCCCAGATATTGTCGTCGCCAAGCGTGCCTTGCACTTCAAGGCGCGAGACCACGTTCAAGGCGAACGATGGGAAATAGAATTCGCGCATCCGGCTGTCGGCCCCGATCCCGACCCAGCCCTCAACTGCGATATCGTCGCCTGATATTTTGAGATTCTGCAGTTCCGTTTTGTGCGTCTTGCCATTGGCGATGTCGGCTTCAACAAACGCTTGTTTGCCGGCGGGCTTGCGCCATGCCACCGGCTCCAAGACGACTTCGGCGTTTGTCAAATCCGCTTTGAGCTTGATGACCGGCTCAGGCCGCCCGGCCTTTTGCAGCGACACCTCAACCGGCACCACGCCGCGCACGATATCGTTGATATCGAGACCAAGCTGATTGCGGTCGGCGTCATCGAGATTGGCGGTCACTTTCATCGGCGGCTGCTGATCGCCTTCAACCCCGAAGATACGTTGCCCGACAATCTTGCCCGGCACGCCGTTGACCAGCAGATCGCCTTTGGCGTCAAGCGCCGTACTTGTCAGATCGAGTGCAAGCGTGAACCCTTGGATATCGAATTGCCCGCCAACCTTGCCGAAGCGGCCATCCGTGATCTTGGCCTTGCCCTCGATAATCACATCATCGACGTTGAGTTTCGACACCAGCGGCAGCTTGATCTTCATCTGCGCATCGACTTTGCCGTCGCCGGCCTTCGGGAACGGCGCCGCTTCGCGGACCGCGCGCACCGGTAACTGCTCGACCACTTCAAGAAACGGCCCGAGCGGCGATTGCGTGGTGAATGAAATTTCGCTCTCCGGTCTCGGCATCAGCACGTTGGCCGCGACGAGCCGCCCAGACTTGATTGGCAGCCGCCGGTTTCCGGGCAGCATCACAGCCGCCTCCGGCACGGATATCTCAAGCGCATTGTTTTCCAGCCGTACCAAGCCGCGTGGCGCTGATATCGGCGCCATTCCGGTCAGCGGAATAAACATCGCGTCATTGATTTCGAAAGTCGCCGACAGCCGCTCTCCGTCATCACCAAGCGCGGGCGCCTCGTCTTTAAGGTAGTCGCCAGTCCGGTAGCTGACGTTGCCGCCTTTGAAGGTGACGGCGGTGACGCGATCGCCAACCCACGAGCGCGCGCCCGGTGCCAGTGCGCGCGGCCATATGGCCTTCAGCGTTTCCAGCGGCATCGGTGACACCGCAACATCGGCGCGTGTGCTTTGGCCGGTTTTGCCTGGTTGACTGACAACGCTCAACGCGATGTCGGCGCCGCCGCCGGTAAAGCGGGCTTCTGAAATCTGCAGCAAGCCGCGGCGCGGAACGATATCGCCACGCGCGGTCCACACGTCGATCTTGACGGGTGGAGCCGAAAATTCGAGCGGTTCGATCACGCCATTCTTGCCGTCAATTGCAAACTGCCACTGCGCTGGTTGCCCGGCCGCTGCCACGTCCTTGGCATCACCCGATAACAGCACATTGCCTTCAGCCCATTTGATCGGCGACGGTTGAATCTGCCATGTCCGCTCAGTGCCGGAATACGCCAACTTCAAAAGTGCTGCGGTCAGATTGAATGGCTCGCCCAAATCCGGGTGGGAAATGCGCCCTGCACCGGCTTCAATCGCAATCTGCGCCCCTTCGACATTTCCATCCGTTGACAGTTCCACCGTCGCGTCGCCCGCAATCGGAAGATCCATCATCTTGAGAAGCGCTAACGGCGGCGCCGCACCCGCCAGCGACGACGGCACCAGATCGCGCACCGTCGCTTTGACTTCCAAGCGGCCCGATTTTTCCGTTTCATCGGTCACGAATGAGACGGCCCACGGTCCGCGCGGCGACGCAACGCTGGCGCGCCCCGAGATCACGCTGCGGCGGCGAGCATGGTCGAAGTCAACACTGGCTTCGGGCACAACCCAAGACGATTTCTGTCCGCCATAGGCCAAATTTATCGTGGCGTTGCGGACGCCGAATTCAACCAGATAGGACGTTGCATCCAAGCGTTTGCGAGCCCGCCGCGAGGCATCACTCATCATCTTTGCGATGTTCAACTGGCGCGGTGGCGCCTTCGATTGTTCGCTCACGCCAACGGCGCTGATGGGCCTCTCAGCCGGGATATCACTGGAAGACGACAGTTTGTCTTGCCGGGGCCGGCTTTCGCCGCCAGCCGCAGGCCGCACCACCTGATCGAGCGCTAAACCGTCGGCGTCGGTGTAGACGAGGTTGATTTCCGGATCGATCAATTCGACACGGGCCGGCACGATCCGCAAATTCCAGAGCGCCGCGGCTGAAATATTGACGGCCGCCTGTGGCGCTCCGCCGATTGCGTCGCCATCCGCATCAAACACCGTCATCTGCCGCAAGCGGAATTCAAGCGCGCCCGTCTCGGTCAGATAGAGTTCCGCGCCTTCAATTTTGACCGAGTTGTTGACGAGTTCCGCGTTAATGCCGCGCTCGATCGGTGTGACGACGAAATTAAAACTGATCGGGCCATGGCGCAGGCGCACATAGACGATACCGGCCGCCAATCCAGCCAGCATGATCACGGGGACAAACGTATAAACAAGCGTCTTTGCCAGACCGCCTAACGCGCCAAAAATTCGAAAATAGGCAGGAGCTTTGACCGGCGCCGGTTGCGCGGGCCCCTGGCCAACCGCGACCGTGCGCACCGAGCCGGCTGGTAAAGGCGGGGGAACCGACCTTCCCGGCTGCGTCCGCGGTTCACCCGGGCGGTTGCCTGCAGGAATATTATTCAACGTCGCTCCTTGAGCCCTCGAACCCGTCGACAATCAGCCCAAACTGCGTCACGGACATCCCGCTTCAGTCCCCTGTTGCCGGGACTGTGCCGGTCTGCAATCGTACCCCGATGCGACCACCGGAATCCTGTTTCCGATCCTGGTCGTAGCCCAGCACGTGCGAGTCTAAAAGCGACAAAAGAAAGGCACTTACAGATGGTTGAGGATGGCAAAAAGGCGCCGGATTTCAAGCTGCCCGGCGACGATGGACAGACCATCCAACTGGCCAAATTGAAAGGCCGGCCGGTGGTTGTCTATTTCTACCCAAAGGACGATACGTCGGGTTGCACAGCCCAGGCGAAAGACTTTTCCTGTCTTGTTGATGAATTCGCCGCAGCCGGCGCCGAAATCATTGGCATTTCACCCGACAGCACCACCAGCCACAAGAAGTTCAAAAGCAAACATGACCTCGCGGTCCGCCTCGCGGCCGACGAGGAAAAGGCAGCCGCTATGGCCTATGGCGTGTGGGTGGAAAAATCGATGTATGGCCGCAAATACATGGGGGTAGAGCGTTCAACGTTCCTGATTGATAAGGCGGGACGCATTGCCCGGAGCTGGCGCAAGGTTAAGGTGCCTGGCCACGCTGGCGAGGTCCTCGCGGCTGTCAAAGCCCTGTCTTAGAGCAGACCTGCACCAATTGATGCCACTTAAGGATGTACGTGGATCCATTGCCACACTACTGGCACAACGTCATACTAAGCGATGTCGAACGCTGGATTTTCGGTGGATAGCCTGTTCCGGTAGGCTGCCTGACCGGTCTTCATCTGGTATTGCGAATCACCCGGCGCCGGCGGGATCGTCCGGCGTGTGTTTGTTGGTTGAATGCGGGAACTTTGTTGCTTCTGTTGTGTACGAGGGGGAAATTTACATGTTGCCGAACTTCCGTAGAACCGAGCCGGAACTCAACAAAATTCAGACCAGTTCGCCAGCGGTCGATTCCGCCGCCTTTCAGGCGCGGCCATTCCTTGGTGCCGCACCTCTCGGCGCCGCACCGCGCACCGCCGACCGGACGGTCTCGATGATCGGTCCCGATCTCACAATCACCGGCAATCTGATTTCCAAAGGCGAAGTTCAAGTCGATGGCATCGTTGACGGCGACATTCACGGCAGTCACGTGATCATCGGCGAAACAGCAACGATCAACGGCGGCATTGTCGCCGACGAAGTCGTTGTGCGCGGCCATGTCGTCGGCTCGGTCCGCTCAAAGCGGGTGATGCTGCAGGCGACCAGCCAAGTCGAAGGCGACATCTATCACCAGTCGCTGTCGATCGAGCAGGGCGCATTGTTCGAAGGCAAATCACGCCGCACCAGTGGCGATCCGCGCGCCACCGTTCTGCCAACAGCAACAGTCCATGGCTTGCCGCCACAGCTTCCGGAGCTTGCCAACTAATTCTCTGGCGCAATTGCCGGCAACGGGACCTGCCTAAACATCCGGCCGCCACGCTGTCACAGACACGCGGCGGCCGGAAAGCGTTTGGAAGGCTGTTGCGCGGCAGGTCAGCACAATGATCTGCAAGCCACGCGGCTCGGAACCGGCGGCTGGCGATCTGAGCGACGCCGCTTGCAACACACGGCATATTTTGCCGAGGCGTTCGTCGTCGGAATAGACCAGCGGATCATCGAGCACGAGCGGGACGGAAACGCCGCGCGCGGCCAACAGTTCCGCGAAACCGAGCCGCACCAGAACGCTCAGTTGCTCGCGCGTGCCATCCGACAGCACCGCAAAATCCTGGCGCTGCCCGTCGCGCGTCAAACCGTCGATGGCAAACGCATCTTTGAATCCAAGTCCAGCGCTGCCGAAAACCTCATTCAAATAGGGTTGCACCCGCCGCGTAACCGGCTCAAAAAACGCGTCGCGCGCCTTGGCCTCTATCGCCTCCAATGTCCGCGCCAGCATCAGCAATGCTTTGCCTTCAGCTTCCAAGCGCTTCACTTCGCCGTCATGGCGCTCATATTCACCGCTCAGCGCCGCCACTTGTCCGGCGCGGCCATCTTCATCGGCGCCGGCTTGTTCGCTTTTCAGATTTTCGATGCGCATGGTCAGCCGCGCGAGTTCGCGGGCCGTGCTGGCCTCTGCGTTGCGTGCGGCATCAAGTTTTGCCGACCGCGCGCGGAACGCCTCGTCACTCAAAATCGTGGACATCAAACCATCGACGCGTTCGCGCATGACGTGTGCCGCCGCTGCACGGCTGTTGACGTTGTCCTCGAGCGCTGCAACGCCGCCCTCCGGCGGGATTGAGGCCAGGAGGCGGTCAAATTCTTTGGCAATCGCAGCCGAGCCCTGAGGTGCAACCCCCGAGAGTTTGGCGCGCATGCGATCCAACTCTTCGGCTTTCCGGCTGCGCGCTTCAGCCCGGTCGCGGGCCTCGCCAATTGCCGCCGCGCCAATCGCCACCAGAATTTCAGCGATTTCCAGCCCGGCAGCGTCGCGGCTTTGGCGAGCCGCAGCCGTGCGTTCGGCACCTGCCGCCGTCACGCGGATTGCCGCTATGCCGTCGATGACGATGTCAGCGCTTTCCGGCACGTCATGCCGCGCTTGACCGGCAATAACGTGCCCATCGATGCGGACAAGACCAGCACCAGCCGGCTCAACGCGAACTTCAATTCGTGCGGCTTCGCCTTGCAGGCCCGCATCCGCAACATCGCGGGCGTGCGCGGCTCTGCTCAATTGTTGCAAACGCGCGGGCGTTGCGCCATCTGAATTGAGGCTTGCGGCAAGCGCTGCAATTTGTGCTTCCAGGTCGAGTGCCAGGCTGCGCTGCTGATCGAGGTTGCTCAGCCGCTCAGCCCGCGCGCGCTCTGCCGCCAGCGATTGCCGCGCACTTTCGGCTTCTGAAAGCCGCGCCTTCAAAGCCTCACGCGCCACATCGAACTCAGCGCGGCGCTGAACCTCGCTGGCGAGTTCGGCTTCAAGTTGAGCCAGGTCGTGTTGGCGCCGGGCGGCCAATTCCGGCGCGCTCAAGGCCGCAAACTCTGCTGACGCCGCAGCAATCGCCTGCAGGCGCTGTTCGGCAGCCGCCGCCGCGCGCTCAGCAAGGTCGAGCGCTGCCCGCGTTTCGTCCCGCTTACGGCGCGCACTATCCAGCGGTCCGTTTTTCTTGGCCGCATTGCGCGTCGGCGTTAGATACAGATCGAGCGCCGCCTCTGTCAGCTGGCGCACACGTTCTAGCGCTTCGCCACCCGCCGCCGTTTCAACCTCGCGGCCAATCGCATCCTGCAGCGCATTGCGTTCGCCGCGCGGTTTCTCCTTTCCCGAGACATAGTCGACATCGGGATCTGGCGCGTGCAGCGTGCGCTGCTGCTTGACCCAGACAAGTCCGATTGGACCTTGCAAATCACCGGCGCGGCCAATGAGGCGGCCAAGCTGGTCTTCAGCTTCCGCATTACGCGCGGCGACCCGCCCGGCTGTCAGGTCGGTCAGAATTGCAGCGCTGCCACGGCCGAATTGTTTACGGATACGCCAGCGATTGCCGTTCAAAGAAAAATCAGCTTCGACAAGTGGCTCGCCGCCGGCGAACGGACGCATCGCATCGAGCACCGTGCCGCTGACTTTGTGGCGCACCACAAAAGCCGCTTCCAGCGCATGAAAAAACGTCGACTTGCCCATCTCGTTGGGTCCAGTCAGCACGTTGACTCCGTCTGCAAAATCTTCAATCGCCGCTGGATCGGCAAACCTGCGGAATGCCGCGACGCGGAGCGCATCGATTTTCATGCTCCACCCTCGCGCCGTGCTTGCGCCGCAAACCCGAACAACCTTTGTAAAGCAAGCGCCGCGACCGCTGAATCTGGACGCGTTGGGTCCGAGGCAATGTCTGCTAAACTCCGGGCGGCCTCAACAAGCGGGCCGTCTGATCCTAGATTTTCGAAATCCTGGTCCACGGGACGCACGGCAAGTGCCGCCGTATCGACGTCAAGATGGGCAAGACGCGCTTGCCACGTTTCCCGCCACGCATCGAGGTCCGCATGCTCACTGAGCGACAGGCTTCCTGTCAGCACCAGCTTTAGGAGCAGCTTGCCCGGAGACGTTGAGAGCGATGCGACAGACGCCTCCAATCCAGCCAGATCGGACGATGATCTCAGTGCCGCTGTAGTCCGCGCCCAGGTGAACTGCGCGCTCGCAATCTTTTCGACCGATGCCGCCACACCCGGCCCATCAACCGAAACCGCCAGCACATGGCCCGGTTCATTGTTGGGAAAACGGTCTGGCTCCGGCGTGCCGGAATACCAAGTCTGCGGTCCAACGCGCAAAGCGCCGTGCCAATCGCCAAGCGCCAGATAGGACAACCCTGCGGTTGCGGCCCGATCCCGCGCGATCAAAACCGAACTCTCGCCGTCACTGCCAAACCCTTGCACGGAACCGTGCGCCAAGCCGATGCGAACGGCACCCGCAGGCGTTGCGCCGGTGTCCATCCACTGCGTTGGATCGCGCCCAGGATTTTTTGATGTCAACGGCGACGGCAAAACAAACACGTTACCGTCAAGGGCGAGCGGCTGATCCTCCCGCACGCAGATGATATTTGCGGGCACGCCGAAGCGCATGACCCGGTCCCACACGCCACCAGTGCGCGCCGGATCGTGATTGCCCGGCAACAGCACCCAGGTCACCGCAGACTGTTCCGCCATCCGTTCGAGCGCCCGGCGCAGCATGGTATTTGATAGATCTTCAGCGTCGAAAATGTCGCCCGCTACCAGCACGTGGCGCGCACCGTTGGCGCTGGCAATGCCGGCAATCCTGGCAATCGCCGCGTACCGCGCGCCCGAGAGTTCGCCGGCCAGTTCTGGCGGCAGGTTGCCGAATGCGCGGCCAAGCTGCCAATCAGCTGTATGGATAAATCGGAAGGTCATGGGCCGCGACCTTCCCTGCTTCGCCGGTCGCTTTCAAGGCTCAATTGACGGCGCTGTGGAGAACATGGTGGTCAACGCCCGGCCAGCATCAAAGTTCGCGGCCTAGAAACACAATTTCGCGCGGCCCTTGTCCGGTTGCGCCGCGCTCCGTAAAGCCGTTCTGCGCGTAAAAACCGGCGTTGCGCGCACCCCGGCTGGTAACAACGTGGACGCCGGGCGCGCCAGCATCTTCCGCGTCACTTGCAAACCTCGCAATCAGCGCACTGCCGGTCCCTTGGCCGCGCGCGTGTGGTGCCAGATTGATATGCAGATGGGCCGGAAAGCGCGCCGTCAAATGTTTGAAATCCGCGAAATAGGCGATGTCCGCGAAGCGCGGCGTCAAGGCCGGGTCATCGAGGCTGGCGATCAGATATCCAGCAGCAGTGCCGTCTGCCGCGAGAGCAACGTAGGCCCAGCGCCGGTCATGCATCAAATACCGGCCAAGCCAACGCTCGCGGAACTGCTCTTTCGCGGCCGCGTCAGCAAACGACTGCGTATTACTGGACTGGAAGAAGATCGCGTCGATGCCGGGCAACACGGCGTCTGCATCGGCAAGGTCTATCAGACGCTGGATCTCGACGGATGACGGCATCGGCGCCCGCTACATAAATATAGCATCGATAGTAGCCGTGATCGCCCGAGGGTGCCAATCAAAATGGGGACGGGCTTGCGGCCCGTCCCCAAATGTTGCGTCAATCACTTCACGCCCGCCAGGCCTATTAGCCCCAGCGGCAGGCGTTGTAGCGGCGCCACCAGTAACGGCTGCCGGTACGCAGGGCCTTGCGCTTCAGATGGTAGCAGCCATCGCCGTAAGACCGGTAGGTGTAGACCGGGGCCGCATAGAAGCGCGGACCATAGAAATTTCGGAAGTGCGGACGGTGATGACCGCCGTGGCGCATGCCAAGCCCGCCGTGGCGCATGCCGCCGTGGCGAACCTGCACGACATCGCTGTGTTGGGATGTAATCGATTTAGCCACAGGCAGCGCGTTGGCTGGTGCTGCAGCAAGACTTGAAAGTGCGACGCCAGCGGCAACAGCGAGCATCGCGAAATAGGACTTTGCCATCCTTAACTCTCCTCTCGAAAGACGCCGGGGGAAGCCGCGTCTTGTTTTTTTGACGGCTGGCAATTGCGCCACCGCCTGCAACGGGAACGGGCGGGCAACTTTAAATCCGTCGCTGCGCCCGGTCTGACAACAAAAATAATTCTCAACCGTGCAAAGGATATGTCAGCGAAATGAACGTCTATTCATCGGCATCGAGGGCTGCCGCCAGTTTTTGCCGGAAGGCGGGCGGCAGGTCCGCTGGGATTTGCGGATGCGGCGCGTGTTCGTTGGCTGGCGCATCAGGCGCTGGCGCTGCGGAAGCCGAAGGGTTTCCTCCGCCATAGTTGCGGCTGAACGGCTCCGACGGATCATCAGGGGACTGGCGGATTCGATGTGGCGGCGGAGTCTGCGCGGGCAACCCGTCGTCTTCGACTTCGCTGACCGCTTGGGCCACGCGCATCGTGGCGCCTGGATCTTGTGCCGTCGCGGCATGTTGAGTGGACGAGCAGCCGCCAAGTGCGGCGATAACAACGGCCAAAGCAGCGCTCGAGGCCGCACGCGCAACAGCGGCGCGAGTCTTCTGTGCCGGGATATCACCGGCTGCAAACGCAAACATGATTGTACGCCTTTACCAACGCTAACAACGCAACTCTCTGTGCCGGATTGAAACAGAGGCCGGTAAAGGCGGAGTTAATCGCTGTCGCCTTTTTGGTAGCCAACCGTCGCCTTGCCCGGGCCCGGCGCGGGGGTGGTTTAGCGGCGCACTGTCAGCAATCTTGCATCATGACTGCCAGCAGGCGGAGCGCATTTTTTGATAGACAGACGCACCGCCGCGCATCACATTTTGATTTGAGACTTTTAATTGGAGTCTTTTGATTCAGAGTCTGGGGAGGCCACGCTTTCTACCGCATCAAGGGAGATTGCCAGTGACCAAGACGCCGACGAACGCATCGCCAGCCGGCACACCGCCTGCAACGGCATATGACGCTGATTTTCGCGCGCAACTCGCAGGCTTCAGCCTGACGACAGCGGAAATCATCTACCGCCTGCCAGACTATCCAGCACTGCTGCAAAGCTACATTTGGCAAGAGTACGACCTTGCTCCGCGGTTTCCCAAACTCAAAGGCTTCCTTGAATTCTGGACAGCCAAACTCGATGGCAAACTGTTCAAGGTCACGGTTGCCCATTCGGCTTTGCTGAGGCCCGCGGAACTGCGGATGATCGGCGCCGAATTCAAAGTGCATTGAGGGCCGTGCGCGGCGTATCGGGGTCTGCTGCCGCGGACTGGCTCACGTGTTGGTCGGCGGCAGGTTGCGCAGAATTTTCTGCACCAGATCTGCCTGCCGCGCCGTGTCCGTCTTGCGGAAAATCCGGCTGAGGTGGGTTTTTGCCGTTGCCAGGCCAATTCCCAGCCCATCGGCGATTTCGTCGATAATCTTGCCCTGCAGCATCGGCATCAGCACCGATATTTCGCGCGGCGTCAGGCCATAGGCGTCGGCCAATGCGCGGCCCATGGCCGGGGTCTCTGGGCCTTGCCGGCTGATGATCAACGCATAGGTGCCAAGAGACGGCTCAACCAGTAACAGGGCCGCCACATAATTGGCGCCGCCTTCGCCTTGCATCGCCAAAAGCTGCGGCGCGTTGTGAGCCCCGGTCATCCCGTCCCGAATACTTTTCGAGGCTTCTGCATCGCTGGTGTGAATCTGGCCGTCGCGAATCGACAGAACCCCGCCTTCAGACATCATCGTGTCCGCGGCGGCATTCATCCGGACGACCCGGCCTGAGCGATCGATCAGTACGACCGCTGCCGAAAGGCCGTTCATAAGACTGGTGAACGTCTCACGTTCAAGCGTATGACGTTCGAGAAGTTCGCCAATTGAAACCGAGCGGCGGACGTGGGGGGCGATAAGACCGATGAACCGCCTCTCGGCATCTCCAAAGCACCCACGCTCAATGCCGCGTGTCGCCGACACGGCCCCCACTTCATTGCTGCGCTTGGCGATGATGGCCGCCAGCATGTCGTGATAACCTTGCGGCGCGCACCACTCCTTGTAGAAGCGGCTTTCCACAAATTCCTGTTCGTCGATGAAATCGAATGCGCCAATCGGTTGATCGACATCTGCCACCAGAAATGCAGCACCGATTGGGCTCATTTGGGCATACGTCGTCATCAGCATGGCCGTATAAACCGGATCAGTGCCGTATTCGTGAAAGAACCCGACTTTTCCGGCGATCGGGTTGTACACGTGCACCGACGCCGCCTTGGCATCCACGGCCGAACACATCTGATCGAGCACGCCGACCCAAAGATCCGGGTGCAGGCTCGCATCGTAAATGCGCCCTATGAGAGTCGAGTAGTCTTCCAAATCAGCCAATTTAACGGTCATGTCGCCCTGAACGATGTAGATTATCTGGAAAAATGCAGGTTACAAATAATCCTGCTGAAGAACAGACCCTTGCATAGCAATGTCAAATCTTAAAGTTTAGACCAATCGTCAACCGGTACTAAGACCGGACGAAATCAAGGACGCCCATGATGCGTACCAAAGCCGTTTGTGTGTTCGCCGCGCTAGGCTTCATGAGCCAAATTGAACACGCGTCAGCAGGCGGGTTCTACAGCCCGTACCAGTCGGCAACGGCGATCGGAACGGCCTTCGCCGGTGCCAGCGTCCGCACCGACGACGTGGGATTTTTTCTCTACAATCCGGCTGTCATTTCAAGCTTCTCGAAGGCCCAGACCTTTAGTGACGTGCGCGGCTTTGCCCCGTCAGCGCGGATAGTACCCACACAGGCGCTCTCGCCTGCAGGAACAAATCTCACCAGAAACGGCGATAGTGGCAACATGACAGACCTCGCTGCGGCACCGGGCAGCGTGACCGTCATACCGCTGGGGCACGGTTTGACAGCGGGTTTCGGATCATCAGCACCGTTCGCCACCGCCGTTGAAACCGACAGCGGGTGGGGCGGGCGCTTCCACCTGAAGAAGGCCTACATGGTCGGCATGAACGCGACCGGCGCGGTCAGCTGGCAGCCGGCGTCTTGGATTTCCGTGGCCGGCGGCCTCCAGGTCCAGCGCTTCGAAACCCGGTTTGAAAATTCAGCCCTGGTTCCGACAGGTCCAGCCTCAGCCGTCGAAGCCACGGCCTTTATGAAGGGCCGCGATTGGGGGTTGGGCGGGGTCGCCGGTGTCGTTCTCAAGCCCTTGCCCACCACCAGCGTCGGGCTCGCATGGCGCTCGGCAATGACCCACGACATTCACGGTAAAGTTGGAGCAAAGCTGCCCGGCATCCCGGTTGAACGGGTCAGCTACGATATCGATCTGCCGCAGACGATCACAGCAGGGCTAGAGCATCGGCTGACGCCTGAGTTGAGACTTTTTGCGGAACTGCAATGGGCAGACTGGAGCCGTTTTCAGGGTTTCGACATTTCATTCGCGTCTGGCCGCGCAAATGAAGTGCGCCCTGTCGAGTGGAAAGACACGTGGCTCGCCGCCATCGGCTTTGGCTATCGCATCACCCCCGCCACGGAAGTCACGGCGGGCGTCAGCTACGATACCGCCGCCGCAAAAAACGGCAGCGGCACCACCCTCAGCCCCGACGCCAACAAACTGATGGTAGCCGGCGGCATCCTGACGGACGTGCCGCAAATCGGCCGGGTGTCTCTAAGCTACGGCCACGTCTTCGGCGAGGATGCGCCGGTCAATGCCAGCAATCTCAGTAGCGGGACTGTCAATGGCACACTAAAGAGTAGGCTAGACGTGGTTGCGATCGGCCTGACCCATGAGTGGTAGCCGTCCACACCACTGACCAGCAGGTGGGCGCATACTCCATGACCAACGAATTCGTCATCCTGGTCGATGACACTGACCGCGAAACGGGAGTAGCTGAAAAGCTTGACGCCCACAGGCGCGGCGCGCTGCATCGCGCATTCTCGATCATCATCTGGGACGCTGCCGGGCGTATGCTGCTGCAACAGCGCGCCGCCAGCAAATACCACTCCGGCGGACTATGGACAAACACCTGCTGCGGTCACCCGCGGCCCGGCGAGGACGTCCATGCAGCCGCCAGCCGCCGCCTCGTCGAAGAAATGGGACTGAATTGCCCGCTAACCCCGCTTGGCAGCATTACCTACCGCGCCGAATTCGACAACGGCCTGATCGAGCATGAAATTGTCCATGTGTTCCGCGGTTTGCATGATGGCGCGGTGACGCCCAATCCGGACGAAGCAGACGGATATTCCTGGCGCACGTTGGACGATGTACGACGAGATGTGGACGCCGCGCCAAACAACTACAGCGTCTGGTTCCGGCAATACGTTGCTGCCGAATGGCCAACCGCCATGGAACGCCCATCTGCATAGCGCCAGCCGGTTCGTGCTGATTTAGGTTTTAGCCGCAACGGCCGCGAGGCTGGCAAGGCCTTTTTCAAACATCTCGCCAACCATTTTGTCGACATTGAACAACACGCACATCACGCGTTGCAGATAGGGCCGTTCGCCGCTCATCGACCACGTGACCTTCGTGCCGCCAGCTTCGGGCTTAAGCGTAAACTCGGCCACGCTGGTGCTGGGCATAGGCTTGAGAAAATCGAGTTTGATTTTGACGCGGCTGTTGGGGTCGCTCTCGAGCACGGTCATTTTTCCGCTGCCGACCTCGTTGTTGCCATCCCAGGTAAACGCCGCGCCGGGGCCTTCATCCGGACCGTCAAAACTATTCTTTGCGGCCGGATCGAGCTTGGCCCACGGCGACCAATCATTCCACTTCTTGAGTGAATTGATGTGCGGGTAGATCGCCTCCGGCGTTGCTGCAATAACAGCCGAACGGGTGATCGTTCCGACCTGCGGCAGAAACGCGACGTAGACCAAGAACGCTGCAACGATTGTGGCGATGGCCGCCAGGATTTTGATCAACATGGCGTATGTTCCCTTGCTAGTTCGAATGCCCATTTGGCGTCGTGTTCAAGAGGCCATGGTCTCACTGCGTTCCCGCGCGGCGCGGCTCAGGAAAACAGCCGCAGCAGAACCGTCAGCACAATCGACAGAATGATCGACGTGGTCACAGGAAAATAGAACCTGAAATGTCCCGATGGACTTTCGTATTTGATGTCGCCTGGCAACAGCGCGTAAACTGGCGGCTTTTCAGCAGCGCCGGGTGACCGCTCGTTGTTCCGCCCGCGCCCGGCCACGTAACCGATGGCGCTGAGCGTCACTGCAACAATGAAAGCTGTTATGAGCAGTGTAAACATAGGGCATTCTAACACGACGCAGGGCGGGCCTCAATCAAGACCCGCCTCGCGTTATGCCAGCGCTGCCAGAATGGAGCAGAGCTTAGCGCTTGCCGCCGCTTCCACCGTTGTCGCGCTGCCACGTGATATAGCCAACAGCGACGATGGCCGTCAAAATCATGGTGCCAAGAATATCAGAGCGGCGGATGAACTGCAGCCACAGCTCAAACCCTGCGGTGAACCCGCTGCGCGCGGTCAACACATTATTGAGACCGAGTATGAGCAGTGCAGCCAGAGCTGAGAGACCCGTAATGACGGCCACCTCGACGCTGCGCTTAGCAATGCGCGGTACTGAAATCATGTTGCGGCCGATAGCAAGTTGGGTCCGGTCGGACATTGCGCGCGCTCCCGATGTCGTTTCGAATTAATCTCCCTTGTAACAGATTCGCAGGCCCTCGCGTTGAAGCTGCTGCGCAACCCGCGCGCACGTTATGCGGGCGCTGAGCCTTAGTCGCGGCTGGCGCGGCGCGTGCGCGAGACCTTGCGTTTGGCAAGCGCCAGCCAGCGGCGGCAGCTTGGCCGCGAAAGATCACATTCGACGGCAATGCGCGGTTCCGTGCGGCGCGGCGCATTTTTGGCTCTGGCAATGGCATCAGCAGACGGCGTGATGCCCGTTGTCAGGCGTGCGTCGATAGCGATGTCGCGCGCGGCCCGTGCAATCAGATCCTCTGCCGTCATCGAGGCCATGAACGGATTGGCGCCGACAACGGTTGCGCCAAGCAGCGTTGCGACCGGCGTACCAGCCTTCGCCGACAGAACGCGCACGGCGCCGCCCGCACCCACCAGAAACGCCAGCCGCAGATTGGCAAATGTCGCCTGCTGCCCGTTGGCCACCAGATGGGCGGCGTTTTCCTCGGTATAGATTTTCGCGGCCCGGCGCGCGAACGTCATGTCGGTACGCAGATCGAGCACTTCGTGGGGCTTTAACTCGGCCGTCTCTGTAGCAAACGACGAGCGGGCAATTTGCAGCCACGTTGACGCGATGAACTGGAACGGGCCAATCGCCGTCGAGCGCGGGTTGCGGGCTGTCAGCTTGCCGCCCGATTCCGACATCATCAGCCGGTCGAGAAACATATCGAGCGTCATTTGAACAGGCGCCGTTGCAGCTTCTGAAGGCGCTGCTGCCGCTTTGGGCGGGCGCGCACTTGCCAGGGGGCTGGACGCAAGCAACAGCACCACAACACCCGGCGCACAAAGCCACTTCATCCGTCGTATCGTCATCACACTTGCCGTTGGCTCCGAGCATCTGTTGCCAGACGCGCGTTCTGAGCGCCCTTGTAGCGCAACAGGCTGGCAGCGCCAACCCCGGGACAAATGATCCGCAATCGTCGTTAACCGGCCCAAATCTGGCGATGGCGATTGGCCAATTCAAAGTGATGCGTATAAACGCGGCGGAGATTTCTCCCCGCCGCGCTTGAAATCTTGGCTGCGTATAATCCGCGCGGCTCTAGCTCTTCAGAGCCTTGTTGCACAGGCTGTAGTACCCGCCGCCCTTCATGATCCACTTCATGCCACCGTTGCCATTGGTCGCCTTGTTGGCCTTGTACTGGTCGCGGCAGGTATGCATGCGGGCTTTGCCGGCAGACTCCTTGGCATACTTGGCGTCGATCGCCTTCGGGAACACAGCCGCAGAAGCAGCAGCCGCTGGGGCCGCCTTAGCAGCTGGCTTGTCAGCCGCCTTCTCTGCCGGTTTTGCGGCTTCTGCCGGCTTGGCGTCTTCGCCGCACTGGGCTTTGCGGAAATCGTTCCACTTCGTTTCGCCGAGCGTGCCGGCAGCCTTAGCCGCATTATACTTGGCGCTGCATTCTTGAGCCGTGAGCGCGCTGCTTGGTGCAGCACCGGCGATTGCAAATGCTGCAACGGCCGCAATGGCGGCGGCAGCGGAATTGAGGTGAAGTCTCATACGACGTGTCTCCTGTTCATGAGCCCGGGGAGCAAACGGCGCATCGCTGACCTTTCAGCCGCGCCGTGAGGGACTCAATTGACCGCTTAGCTTTTACGCCTTCTTGAGCGGTGCGCAAAGATCACAGCTGTAGGCCCGCATGACAAGTGGCCAATATCGGGTTGCGGGCAAAACTGAATGACAAGAACCGTTGGCCATGGCCCCAGGGTTGCCACATTCCCGGCAGGCTTGAAGTCCCAGATGATCCAAGCACGGGCAGTGACCCAGAGCCCAGTACGCTGCGTATTGACACCGTCACATTCGAACCGAACCGAGGGACCATGAACCATCACCTGCAGCGCGCGGTCGCGTCCGTCCTCTCCCCCGCTTTGCTTTGCGCTTGTTTGGCCGTGTCGCCGGCAATCGCGGGCGCCCAGCCGCCTGCCCCGCCGTCTGCGAAAGATGCCGGCGCCCGCTTTGGCCAGGCACTCGGTGTGCTCGAGATTTGCCACGGCTCGACGCTCACCGGCAAAGCCAAGTCTCTGGGTGAGGCGTTCACCGGTGCGGATCAAGTTGCCTTCAAGGCCGAGGCGGCCAAAGTCTATCAGGCTTGGAACGGCGTTAAGGCGTGCGCCAATCAGTCAGACCCCAACCAATGCAAAATCATCATGGACAAGAGCTGCGCGGCGGCCGAAGCCGAAATCGGGGCATCAGGCACGGCCGTGCCCGGCCTTGTTGAATTCATGAAACGCTGAGGATTAGGGCGCGCCTGACGATTGCCACGCTTTGATTGCGTCAATCGGGTGGATCAGCATCAGAATATTGAGCGCCAAATTATCGCGAATGACATAGGCCATGCCGGCCTCACTGGCGACTCCGAGCGCCACGGTGGCCCAGACAGGAAGCACGGCGGCGAGACCGAACCCAACGGCCATCGCTGCAATATCGGCCAGCGAATTGACGACGCTGTCGCCATAATAATCGAGTGAAATGGTGGCCGCACGATAGCGATCAATGATCAACGGTGTGTTTTCGAGGACTTCCCACCCCGCTTCAATCGCCACGGCCGCTGCAAAGCGCTGCGGCACGCTCCACGATGGTGTCAGCCACCACAGCAGGGCATAGAACAGAAAGCCGTGCAGCACGTGAGAGAACGAATACCAGTCGGTGAGGTGTTGCGAATTCTCGGAACTGTTGACCACGCCATGCCACAGCTTGATCGAACCACACGCGCAAATGGGAACGCGGCCGAGCACAAGCAAAGTAATGCCGGCAGTGATCACAATCCAAAGCGCAACGGTATATGGGGAAACGCCTAAAGCACGATCCGAACCACCGCTCATGCGTTGCTTCCGCGCGTGGAGCGCCGGGTTTTGCGGCGCTGGCGGCCCCAGACGTAAGCTTCAACCAGCGCCCAAACAGCGACCAGCACCATCAGAAACGGAATGGTCAGAAGCCCGAACCAACCGAGCGTCAAAAAACCCGAGAGCCAATCTCCGATATCGGTCCCAAAAGCCATACACGGCGTCGGACCGCTCTCGTTGATTTCGCAGCCCAACACGCCGGCGAGCAACGCTGTCAGCAGTATGCCAAGCAATGGCAGCAGCGAGATGCCAGCTATGATGGCCAGGATACGACGGCTCGCGTGCATGCTCTGATCCTTCCAGGAGCCATGATACTACCCGGTATTGCCGCCGCTGTCAGGCGGTCATCTTAGGCATCGGAATCCGCGCCGTCCATTAACCCTGGTTATCACGCCATTGGTGTTTGGCCGTCCGGCCCCCTCCGCTGATGTCTTGTTGCCTGGACGTTGGGCGGCCTATATGGCCAGAACAATCTGAAGCGACACTTGCGATATGACACTGCACACTATGACACTGAGGAAACGGCGATGGCGGACTTGTCAAAACTTCAGCCCGGCCTGACCGGGACAGTTGTTGTTCCGGTCACACCGGACCGCTTGGCAACCGTTGTCGGCAGCGGCAACGCCCCGGTCTACGCGTCCCCTATGCTCGTCGCAGCATTCGAAGCGGCAGCCGTCGCCTGCGTCGAGCACTTGTTGCCGGTCGATCACCAAAGCCTGGGCATGCACCTTGATGTGACACATTCCGCACCCACACCACTTGGGCTGACGGTCACCGCAACGGCAACCCTCAAAGAGGTTACAGGCCGCAAACTCGTATTCGCTCTGACAGCCAATGATGGTGTCGATACGATCGGCAGCGGCATGCATACGCGGGTCGTCGTCGATACCCCGCGCTTTATGGCCCGGCTTGCCGCCAAATCTCCGCCACGTGGGTAGCCAAAGATGGGCGCTGAACATACGAATCGCTTGGGGCCACACGAGTGCCGCATACGGCTCAATGCCGGGATTGGAAGACGAATGAAATCTACGGCAACGCTTTTGACCGCATGTTTGGTCAGCCTGATGGTGCAAACGCCGGTTGCCCGCGCGGCGCCGTGTTCGCAGGCTGACTTCGCTGCTGCAGTCGACACATCAGGCTTAAGCCTGCGCGCCTTCACGCTTGAGGCCCAACCGAAGCTGCAAGAGCGCATGCGCCGCTACAGCGAAGTCAAAAAGCTCGAGCCATCCGGCTACGAAGATGCAGCACTCGACGCGATACAGGATGCCAAGCTTCTGGCGCTCGACGAAAAAAGCGCTGACATGCTGATGCGCATAGACCAACTCGGCCGGGTAGCAGACGGCGCCGCGCCCGATTGCGCCAAGCTTGAAGACATCAAAAACATGAGCCGCATCCTACTGGCCGTGATGAAGGAAAAATCCGACTATATGCTGGCGCGGCTGGACGCCAAGATCGCCGAGGCTGGCGGCAGTGCGATTGCCGCAAAGCCGCCTGCGGCGGAGAAGCCACCCCCTGATCGCAAGACCGATCACAGTGAAACTGCCAAGCCGAAGTCCGCGGACGCAGAGCCGCCTGCGGCAAAGCATGGAGACAACAAGCAGGCTGGCGACGCGCCGGTCGAAACCCGGCAGCCGAAAACCAAAGCCAATGATGCGTTCGTGCCACCGGTTGTGGTGGCGCAGTCGCCAACGGCGCAAACGCCGCCCATCGCCAGCGACGAAGGCTATTCAATCGACGAAATCCGCGATGCGACGCGCGGCTTTTTCGGCACCATTTCAACCAACCTCGCCAGCGTACTCGAACACGCCTTCAAGACCACCGGCCGGCCAACGGCCTATGTGCTTGGCACTGAAGGCGGCGGTGCGTTCTTTGCCGGACTACGCTTTGGCCAAGGCACCCTGTTCATGCGCTCGATTTCCGGAACACGGCCTGTCTATTGGCACGGGCCGTCGCTTGGAACAGACTTTGGCGCGTCCGGCTCGCGCACCATGTTTTTGATTTACAAGATGCAACAGCCCGACGCGTTGTTCCGCTCGTTCACCGGCGTTGACGGCTCAGCCTATTTCGTCGGTGGCGTCGGCGTGACGCTGCTAAAGGGCGGCGACGTGATTATGGCGCCAATCCGCTCGGGCCTCGGCCTCAGGCTCGGCGCCAATATCGGCTACCTGCGCTTCAGCGACAAGCCGACATGGAACCCATTCTGATTTGCCGCCCACTTGCCGCGCATAAAAAAAAGCCCGGCGATCAGCCGGGCTTTTTCAATTTGAGACCGTCAAAGACCTACCAGCCGCTGCCGTAGCCATAGCCGTTGTTGCTATAGTAGTAGACGCGGCGTTGCGGGCGCTGAACGTAGACCACGCGCTGACCATTGGGGCGGCGGTAGACGACGCGTGGCGGCGGCACGGCGGCGTAGTATCCACTGCGCAGCGGCTGGCGATAGCGCGGCTTGGTGAAGCCCTGATCATAGGCTGAGGTTGGCTGATATTTCTTCGGACTGGAGAACCACCAACCCTCGTCCTGCTGCTGCGCTGCGTAACGCTGCGGACGTGGCACCTTGCGCGAAGCGATTGCAGGCGCACGCCACTTCGGTGTGCCATATACGGACACGCGGGTCATCTTGAGACCGTGCTTGTGGACCAGACTGTAGAAAGTTTTGGCATTGCCGGGCGCCAAGCGGATGCAGCCGTGGGATGCAGGGTTACCCAAGCGGCTGACGTGTGGCGTCGCGTGAACCGCAACCCCGCCATTGATGAACACGGCGTTCGGCATCGGTGCGTTGTCGTATTTGCGCGAGTACCACATTTTCGCGGTCCACTGCGGACGGAACGTGCCGCGCGGCGTTGGGAACTCAGCAGTGCCAGACGATATCGGCCAGGAATATTTTGCGTCGCCATTTTCAGATACTATCATCGTCTGCGCGCCAAGATCTATTTTTGCGGTCAGAGTTGGCGGCGGCGGCGCAGCAGGCGCTGCGGGCAGGCTGGCTTTTTGTGGTTCGGGTGCTGACGCTGCAGCAGGCACGGCACTTTCAGCCGCTGGCGTTGCGGCCGCGGCAATGTGCGGTTTGCTATCGGTTGTATTGTTTTCGGTTGCACTGGCGACCGGTGCAGCTGCCGCCGCCTGAGCGGGCAGAGAAACAGTCTGTTCGGCCTTCACGGCTTCAGCGTGCGCCGAGCCGGCCAACACGGAGGCTACGGCCGTTGAAAGGCCGAGAAAAACAAACATACGCGAACGCAACATGCAGCACTCCGACAATACGCAATACGGGAAACGTCGAACACCTTAGACCGAAGAACGATGCCGAACCGTTAATGCCGGAAGAAAATCACTGGGTGTCGCTCGCCTGCCTCAGTCTCAATGCAAAGGAATGTAAGGTGTTCTTCATGCTAGATAATTTGGGCAGGACCGGGACATCCCTCCTGCCCAAATCGATAGAATGCCGGATATTTCATCAATGATTGATGGAAATACTGGTGCTCTTCAGGCCGTGGCGCGCGACCAGATTATAAAGCCGCGCCGCATTGCCGGGCGCCAGCCGCACACAACCATGCGACGCCGGCCGGCCTAGCCGCTTGACGTCATAGGTGCCGTGGATCGCGTACCCACCCTTGAAGAACACAGCGTGCGGCATCGGCGCGTCATCATAGAGTGTCGAATACCATTCCGCCTCGATGCGCTTGGCGCGGTAACTACCGCCCGGCGTTTCATATCCGCGCCGCCCGGTTGACACCTTCCAGGTATGGCGCAGCTGCCCTCTGACGTAGACTTCCATCGTCTGCGAGCCAACATCCACTTCGACCTGGACATTGGCAAGCGCCGTACGCGGCACCCCCAACAGGGCCAGCATCACCGCAATGCTCGCCAACACTTTCCGCATTCTTTGCACTCCTCGTGACTTAACTTGAACGATCAGGGCGTGCCCCAAATGCTCAAATTCAGCTTGAACGAGCAGCACTACCCCACTTGAATTGTGAGACAACTGATCGTTGCTCGCAAGCGGGCCTTTGGTCCGTGTGTCAGCACTTTCTGGGCGTTGGCGGCGCTTGTTCAGGATTTTATTTTTTGCTTGCCATCTTGACAGCATCGTAAGCGCTGAGCGCACGGGCGCGGGCTGCCGCATGATCCACAAGCGGGTGCGGATAGGTTTTGCCAAGCGTTACGCCGGCTGCGGCAAGTGTCAGCGCCCCGGCCGTCCACGGTGCATGGATCACGTCGTTGGGTAAAGCCGTAAGCTCAGGCACCCAACGGCGAACATAAGTGCCGTCGGGATCGAATTTCTCTCCTTGCGTCACCGGATTGAAGATCCGGAAATACGGTGCCGCATCCGCGCCCGAGCCCGCGACCCACTGCCAACTTGCGGCATTGCTCGCCAGATCAGCATCAACCAGCGTATCCCAAAACCACGCTTCGCCCGCTTGCCAAGGAATGAGCAAATGCTTGATCAGAAACGACGCGACGATCATGCGCACGCGGTTGTGCATATAGCCGGTGTGCCACAGTTCGCGCATTCCTGCGTCAACGACCGGATATCCAGTCATGCCCTTCTGCCAAGCGGCGAGATGCGCTGGCTCGCTTTTCCAAGGAAATGCTGCGAAATCCCGGCGGAACGGCTGCTCCGGCAAGTCCGGCCAATAGTAAAGCAGCGTGTAGGAAAACTCGCGCCAGACGATTTCCTTCAAGAATGTCTCGCAACCTTTATCAGCGCCCGGCATTGAAGCCGCCGCGTGTTGCGCCGCGATCCAACACTGAGCCGGCGAGATCTCGCCAAAATGCAAATGCGGTGAGAGCCGCGACGTGCCCGGCCGGTCTGGCCGGTTGCGGTCGTCGGCGTAGGATCGCATGGCGGCTTCGAGAAACGTTTGTAGTTTTTCATGCGCGCCATCTTCACCTGGTTTCCAGTGTTCGCCAAATCCACCCGACCAATCCGGCTTCGAGGGGTGCAAACGCCAGGCCGCAAGGTTGTCGCTTTCCAACGCGGATTTAAAAGCCGTGATCGCCTTTGGTGGCGGAAGTGGTTTTGGCGGTGTGAAGTCCGCGGAGAGCGCTTTCCAGAAAGGCGTGTAGACCTTGTACACGTCGCCGGTCTTCGTGCGCACGTCTTCCGGTTCGCGCAGCAAGTTTCCGCCGAAGCGCTTGAACACCACGCCGGCAGAATCGAACACCGCCTTGAGTTGGTCTTCGAGTGCAACCGCATGGGGCTCGTAGCAGCGGGTGAAGTAGACGGCGCTGGCCTTACTCTGGGTGACCAACCGCGGCAACTCTTCACCAGTCACGCCGCGCCGAAAGATCAAAGTCGCGCCACGCGTTTCGAGAGACGCCGACAATGCTGCAAGACTTTTATCAAGCCACCAGCGCGAGGCGGCACCGCGCTTCCAGGCGGCCGGCGTTTCATCGTCAAGAATATAGGTCAATATCAGCGGCGCGCCGGTTGCAACCGCGGCACTCAATGCGCGGTTGCTTGCCAAGCGCAGGTCGCTGCGGAACCAGACGACAATCGGAGAAACGCTCATTCTTGATCCGCTGCGAATGAGTTGGGCGACGTCCTGCGGCAGCCATCTCGGCACAGGGGTGGGGTAGGCTTACGCCTTCCGGCGCACGCGACAGCCACCGCATTACCGGAAAGAACGGCAAATTGTCTGCGCTGGATCATGGTATTGCTCACCTTTTTGCCATCCGCGATGGCGCCCGGCCCTTGCCCGCCTCTGGCAAACCGGCTAGGCGTTGCGGCATCATCAAATACACTTGGCCACAGGCGCCAAGCTACGGGAGAAAGAGCCGATGTCGGACGAAGCGGTCATCGCTCAGAAGAGCCCCTATCAGGTCGAATTGGTCGAGGGAAAAGACTATTGGTATTGCCGCTGCGGGCGTTCGCAAAAGCAACCGTTCTGCGACGGCTCACACAAGGGCACGTCATTCGAGCCCCTTAAATTCTCCGCTGATCGCACCGGCACATTTAATATCTGCGGCTGCAAGGCGACCGATGATGAGCCGTTCTGCGATGGATCGCACAACGTGCTTTAAGCCCCAACTTCAACCGGATCCCATTACTGTGAACGGCCAAGAGTTTGAAAAGGCCAGCCTAGGATGATCTCCCCCGGCTGGCCTTTTGCGTTGCCTATGCGGGCACGGTGCGCAATTTGCTGTTGCGGATCGAATAGACGAAATAGATGACCAGTCCTGCTGCCAGCCACAACATGAAGCGCACGTGCGTAATGAGCGGCAGGAAGGCGATCAGCGCGCCGCACGACAACGCTCCCAGCACCGGCAACACGATACCGAATGGCATCTTGTATGGGCGCGGTATGTCGGGGTGTGATTTGCGCAGCGCGATCACGCCGACGCAGACAAGCACGAACGCCGCAAGCGTGCCGATATTGACGAGTTCGGCCAGTGCGCCGAGCGGAATGAAACCCGCGGCCAATGCCATCACCAGTCCGCAGATCACAGTCACGGTTACGGGTGTATGCGTCACCGGGCTGACGTGCGAGAAAAAGCCCGGCAACAAGCCATCACGCGAGATCGCGACGACGATACGCGTCAGCCCGTAGTACAGAACCAGCATCACGGTGGTCAGCCCGAAGATGACGCCGGTTGCAACCAGTGCGGACGCCCAATTGTATCCAATCGACTGCAGCGCGTGTGCCACGGGCGATGACACGTTGAGCGAGGTGTACGGCACAATCCCGGTCAGCAGGCCCGACACCAAAATGTAGATGATGGTGCAAAACGCCAGCGACCATATGATGCCTTTGGGCACGTCCCTTTGCGGATCGTGCGCCTCTTCGACCGCCGTGGAGACCGCATCGAACCCGACGTAGGCAAAGAACACCAAGCTCGCGCCAGCCAACACACCGACCGTCTTGCCGTCGGCGGTGTGATCGAACCAGCCGAACGGCATGAATGGCGACCAGTTTTCCGGATGCACATTGAACAGCGCAATGCCGACGAAGACAGCAATGGTCAGCAACTTCACGGCCACCATAGCCGCATTGAGTTTAGCGCTTTGCTTGACGCCAATGATCAGCATGACCATCAGCGCAAGAATAATCATTACCGCCGGCAGATTGACGATGCCACCCATGCCAGCCTTAACGACCGCTTCCGATTTCGGATCAAAGCCAAACGGTTCGAGAATGCCGCCGAGGTACATGTTCCAAGCCCCGGTTGTCGGGCCTTTGGTCAAATAGTCCGGCAGTCCCAGCCCGATGGCCGTCAACGCGTTGTTGAAATACCCAGACCACCCATTTGCGACGGCTGCAACCGACACGCCATATTCGAGGATCAGGTCCCAGCCGATAATCCAGGCGATCAATTCACCGAACGCGGCGTAGGAATATCCATAGGCGCTGCCGCAACCGCCTACCATGGCAGCGAGTTCAGCATAGGCCAATGCTGCAAAGGCGCAGGCTAACCCCGCCACCACAAAAGACAGAACAACGGCGGGACCCGATTGCGTCGCGGCAGCATGCCCAGTCAGCACAAAAATACCGGTGCCGATGATCGCACCAATGCCAAGAAGCGTCAGATCGACAGCACTCAAGCACTTCTTCAGGCCGTGATCCTCTTCCCCCTCAACAATCTTCTTCTTCCGAAAGAGAGCATTCATGCTTTGGCCTCTTGACTGGATTTGGCGCACATCGCGGCGCTGTTGACGGGAATGGAACGGCGGCGAAACGAAACACGGGCACTGCGTACTTCCCCGGAAATCCGCAATTTAGCCCTGCACGCCTTCACCCCACCCTAGGACAGCCCTGTTGCCAGACGCAAGTTATCGCCGCCTTGGAGGCTGGAAACGGCCCTGCTAGGGTTGGCGGCGACGTCGTGCACCGAACCGCCACAGGCCCCATGTCCCACACCCCGCCTCGACTTGCAGCACGTGTGATCGCTGAAACGCGCCGCCTCGCGCTGGCGTTGCTCGTTCTCGCGCCATTTGCACAAACGGCAGACGCCGGCATCATCGTCGCTGTTGCAGGGCCGGCAACTGGTCCCGCTTCACAATTGACTGATGCAACTCTTGACGGCGCACGCCGAGCTGCTGACACCGTGAACAGCGCAGGCGGCCTCAATGGCGAGCAATTGATCGTTGAACGGCACGATGATGGTTGTGATGCTGCCAAGGCATCAACGCTCGCCACATCCCTCGCCGCCCGCAAGATTGCCCTTGTGCTCGGCCATCCGTGCACCGCCACAGCCCTCAGCGCATCCAAGATCTACGCCGGGAACTCCATTATCTTTATCGCTACGGCTTCCCGGCATGGGTCACTCACGACTCCGCGCCCTGGCCCATCTATCTTCCGGCTTTCAGGCCGTGACGACAAACAAGGCGAGGATGCTGGCCAATATCTGGTCAACAGCTTCGTGGGCGAAAAGATCGCCATTGTTCATGATCGCACGCGGTATGCGCGCGTGATCGCGGAACAGGCTGCTGCCGCCCACGCGAAAGCCAAAGCGCTAGTGCCAATTACCGCGACGCTGATTGCCAGTGAAAAAGATTTCCCGCTCGTCACCGCAAAAATCAAAGACGCGAAGGCGATTTTCTACGCCGGCTTCCCGCTTGAAGCGGGCATGTTACATGCCCAGCTGCGCGCGGCCGGTTCGAAAGCCGTGTTCCTGATGAGCGATAGCAATGCAACGGATGAGTTTGCATCGACATTCGGCGCAAGCGCTGCAGGAGTGCGCGTCATGCGTCCGCAGTTCGCGCTCGATGATGCCGGACAAATAGCAGATGCTGCGCAACGCGCGCAAATCGCAGCCGCCAACTTGGCCGGCGGAGCGGTTGAAATGTTTGCCGCGGCGGCGCGCGAGGCAGCAAGCAATGACCCGCAAAAAATTGCCGGCCTGCTGAGTGCGCGGCCCAATGTTACGCGGGCCGGCACTTTTGATTTTGACAGTAATGGAGATGCAAAGCGCCCATCGTTCAGCGTCTACACGTGGACGCCCGCGCTCTCGGGGCCGGCCACAAATGAGATGGGTGCGCAAAGGGTGCGCGCGAAATAGATCGTCCGCTGAAGTTCAGCGAAAGCGACTGAAACACCGCAAGTTATTGGAAACGAACGATCGCCCCCCGAACCGGTTTAACGGCCCTGCGACTGCTGCAGGCATTCAACCATCAGGCTGCGCTCCATGCGCGCAAGATCGTCCGGAATGTCTTGCCCCATTTGCCGGTATTCGCTGATTCGCTGTTTGACGAGTGCGTAGCAGTGGCGTGGATCGTCTTCCGACTGTTCCATCTGTTGAACCAGTTCAGCGATATCGCTACCGCCCATTTGTTCTGACATGATGTTCGTGTCTCCGCTTTTTTAAGTCCCTCAAGTGCAGCCTCTGCACTTCTGAAGGCATTTGCCAAACCGCAACCGGGTGTAAACTTACCCGGCAGGCCAAGAGTACCGCACATCGGATAATTTGCATCCGCAAGGCGATTCAAATGGTCAATGATTTGCGTAGTGTGACCGAACTGCCCTGAACAATTTCTGAACGAAACGCGCGCCGGTCTCATGCCGCAGTGCAATCTTCAATCAACCGTTTACGGCAGCACCCGGGCAGTTCGCGCCGCATACATCACAAAATGTTGCGGCACAGCAAAAACCATCACTTGTGATGGCGATGAAATATCGCGGCGCAACACGCTAAAAAACGTAAGACTTATCGTTGCCATTGATTGCTGACGGCGGCTTGCTCTGCTACCCCTCCCGCAACGCATCAAAACTTTTTGCCGCAGGACCCCCGACATGATCCCTCGTTATTCGCGCGCCGAGATGACCCAAATTTGGGAGCCGGAAACCCGTTTTAGAATTTGGTTTGAGATCGAAGCGCACGCCGCCGCCGCTATGGCCGAGATCGGCATCGTGCCTAAAGAAGCGGCAAAAACCATCTGGGAGAAGGGTTCGAAAGCCAAATTCGACGTGGCGCGGATCGACGAAATCGAATCAGTCACCAAGCATGACGTGATCGCGTTCCTCACCCACCTCGCCGAATTCGTCGGGCCGGACGCCCGCTTTGTCCACCAGGGCATGACCTCGTCCGATGTGCTCGACACCTGTCTTAGCGTTCAGCTGGCCCGCGCCAGCGACCTGCTGATTGCGGACATTGACCGCGTGCTCGCCGCTTTGAAAGCCCGCGCATATGAGCACAAAGACACCATCACCATTGGCCGCTCGCACGGCATCCACGCCGAGCCGACAACCTTCGGCGTCAAGCTCGCCTTCGCCTACGCTGAATTCGCCCGCTGCCGTGAGCGCATGGTGCTGGCCCGCAAGGAAATCGCGACCTGCGCTATCTCGGGCGCGGTCGGCACCTTCGCTAACATTGATCCGCGCGTTGAAGAATACGTCGCCGCCAAACTCGGCCTCGCCGCCGAACCGGTCTCGACGCAGGTCATCCCGCGCGACCGCCACGCCATGTTCTTTGCGACCCTCGGCGTGATCGCGTCCAGCATGGAGCGTTTGGCAATCGAGATCCGCCACATGCAGCGCACCGAAGTGCTCGAAGCCGAGGAGTTCTTCTCGCCCGGCCAGAAGGGCTCGTCCGCCATGCCGCACAAGCGCAACCCGGTGCTGACCGAAAACATCACGGGCCTCGCCCGCATGGTCCGCGCTTATGCGTTGCCCGCAATGGAAAACGTCGCGCTCTGGCATGAACGCGACATCTCGCATTCGTCCGTTGAACGCATGATCGGACCGGATGCGACCGTCACGCTCGATTTTGCGCTCAACCGTTTGGCCGGCGTAATCGAGAAGCTGGTGGTCTATCCGGCCAACATGAAAAAGAACCTCGACAAGCTCGGCGGCCTGCACAATTCGCAGCGCGTGCTGCTGGCCCTCACACAAGCTGGGGCGTCGCGCGAGGACAGCTACTCAATGGTTCAGCGCAACGCCATGAAGACCTGGGAACACGGCGCTGACTTTTTGGCTGAACTGAAAGCCGACACGGACGTCGTCAAACTGGTGCCCGCCTCCGAGCTCGAAAAAATGTTCGACCTCGGCTACCACACCAAACACGTCGACACGATTTTCAAGCGGGTTTTTGGGTAGGGAAATGACGCAGGGCGAGGCCGCAACAGCTCTGAGTGCCGCCGTCGCGCAGGCATACAATGTCTTTTCGGGCTATCGTCCCGGATCGCAGCTTGCGACGTGCCGGTGTTCGATGTGCATGGACGATCATACTGAACACCTGCTACTCACCACGCCGCTGCGTGAAATCCAACACGAAACACTCTGCGAATACACTTGGTCAGCCAACGGGCTTGATGAACCGAAATTCAATGCCGATGAACTGCGTTACTTCTTGCCGCGCTATTTCGAATTTATTGCGGGAGGTGAATGGCCAGCCTTTAGCGATCCTGAGCCGACACTCCGCCAGTTAGGCACATTGAACTATCGGGCCAACTGGCCCGCCCTCGAAGTCGCAACTGTAGACCAATTTTTTGCGGCACTCTTTCACTCGGCACTTGCCAAGCCACTGTCTTGGAATAAGAGCGAATTGGGGGACGCTCTTGCTTGGTCTACTGTCGAGGAGACCTTGTGCTGCATTGCGCACGGCGGCGGAGACATGACTTCTCTGCTTGCTGCGTGGGACCACAGTGCGTCGCCTTTTGCAGACGACCACCGGGCAGCTCTTGCCGCAAGTTGCGACGACGAAGAAGAACACGGTTTATGGTCGCCCTTCTGGAGCAACCAACTACAGGATGCGAAAATTGTCGCGTTGTGGATTCGGCGGCCAGAGACAATCGAACGTCTCCAATGCGCGCTATCCAAGCTGCCCCCCGGGAAGAGGGCTGCCCTTCACGCAAGCGCTATAAAAAACGTTGAACAACTCACGACGGAGCCTAATGCTCGGTAGCATCTACCAACGGCCACGCACTCAAGTTGGTCGCCAGCCCGACCCACCCCCGCCCGCCCACATAAACTGTCATCCCGGGCCTTGTGCCGGGATCCATCGTGCAACGTACACTGGCGCCAGTTGTGGAATGGATCCGGGGCACAAGGCCCGGGATGACATTTGAAATTGAAGCACCCTCTGCCCGTTGCTTGGCGACCAGCAAGGTGCATTTCCGCGTTGGCCCGCAACGCTCACAAAGCGCACCCTCCTAACCCGCCAACCCTCACACCTCCGCCTGAATCTTCCCCGCGATAAAGCGGTACTCCTGCGTCTTGCCGCCGAAGCCGTAAGCGCTGGCGGGCACTTCATGCACCAGCACGTAGCTCTCATTGTGAGCCGTGCCGAGCAGGCCGCTCATGGCCGCGAACACGCCTTCGATGTAGGCAGCCAACTCCTGCTTGGTGTTGGTGCCGTCGACCACTTTAATGTCGAGCCAAAACGTATTGATGCCCTGGGCTGCGAGCGACGAGCCGCCCGCGAACCAGTGGGCCGGGTCGGTGTATTGGATCGCCACCGCCGTCACCGCTGGGTCTTTCCGCAGGTGGGTCTTGGTCAGGTCTGAGAGTGCGCTGGCAATCCTTCGCGACAGACCTGCGTCCGGCGCTCCAGTCACGGACACATTGATAATCGGCATTGTCGGCTCCTTGTTCGGGTTGCAGCCCAAAGGTGGGCCCGGCCGTCAGTATGCCGCGCGCAACGCTCCATAAAAAGTGAATTGTTTTGTACTTTTGCTTCTGTTATTTTGAACTATGCAGCATTTCGACCCAGATCTCCTGCGCACCTTCCTTGCCTTCGCTGATAGCGGCTCGCTGGCCCGCGCTGCCACCACCGTCGGGCGCTCAGCTTCCGCCGTCACCGCCCAGATGCAGCGCCTGGAGGAGCTGGTGGGCACGCCGCTGCTTGGCGCGGCAGGGCGAGGACGCGTGCTGACACCGGCCGGTGACGAGCTGGTCGGCCACGCGCGGCGCATCCTGGCGGTCCATCGCGATGCCTGGCTGATGATGCGCGGCGCGAAAGCAGATGGCCAAACGCGGCTCGGCTGCACCCAGGATTTTGCCGACAGCGGATTGCCAGGTTTGTTGCGATCCTTCGCCCGCAGTCATCCGCGTGTGCGCGTTGATCTGCGCGTCGGGCGCACGGAAGAAATTCTGACTGGGTTCGATCACGGCGAAATCGACATAGCCCTTGCGATGCGCACAGAGCCCGCACTCGACGAACTGAAAATTTTGAGCGAGCCGATGATCTGGCTGGTGTCCTCTGAAGGGCTGGCGCTAACAGGCGACGAAATTCCGCTTGGCCTGCTCGATCCGCCGTGCGGTTTTCGCTCAGCGGCCGTTGCAGCCCTTGATGCTGCGCGGCGGCGCTACCGGATTGCCGCGACCAGTCCGGGTCTTGCCGGATTGAAAGCGGCCGTCCGCAGCGGCCTTGCCGTCACGCCGCGCACCCGCCGCTCCCTTGAGCCCGGCATCATTGCAGCGCCTGCAACGCTTGGCTTGCCGGATCTGCCAGACGCCGAATTTGCGTTGCGCTTAAGCGCGGATGCCGGGCCCGCGTCAAGCGATCTCGCGGCGCTGTTGGCTGATGGGCTGGCAGCCGTTTGAGCGCAGCCACAGCAGGGACACGGCTGATCGCGTGCGTGCGCACGATATGCGGCGAACACACAGGAACCCAAGACCATTGCCGCGACCATCGCCCGCCATCCTAGGGGCCTTGGTCCAGATTGTGACCAGACTTGAGCCGATAGCAGTCGTCGGACGCGGTGCCCTGGTTGAAGCGCGGCTACAGGATCAGTCTGCTGGACATGCTTCGAGCGGCAACCGGCTTTGTTCAAGGAGTTTCGAACCGGTTTGCTGCTGCTTTAGCGATTGCGGCCCAATGACATTGCGAGTCCGCACGCCACGCAAAACCGTCCACTCTGCTTTGGAGTAGCGTCATGGCCAGATTGTTCAAAAGCAAACACCATTTCAATGTCACCACGGCCGGTCAGTCGCCTGACCCAGCCAATGGTTTTCAATTGCGCATCGATCAGCAACCGCCGCTCGACACTGGCGCAAGTGAATTAGCCACTACAGCTGCAGCGCCTCCAATCAGCGCGCTCGCGTTGCCCGTATTCCAACTGACGCAAAGCGATCTCGACGGTCTGCGGGCGATTGTTGGCGGACAACAGGGGGATAATGAATTCGTGGTCGGCGTCAGAACGCTGAGCGGCGAGGGTAACAATTTTGCGCAAACCGGTTACGGCGCTGCAGACACACCATTTATCCGGCTTACCGACGCACATTATGGAGACTACAACAGCGCGACAGGCAATCGCGATTTGAACCCGATTTTTGCCGGCCTCGATCCGCGCGGCATCAGCAATACGCTTGGCCGTCAGGAAGCCGATTTGCCGGTCAACGCCAACGGCGGCAACATCTTTTTCATGGCCTTCGGCCAGTACTTCGACCACGGTTTGGATTTCGTGTTGAAGGGCGGCAATGGCTCGATAGCCATTGGCGGGGCAGGGTATTCGCCAGACCCAGCACGCGACAACCCCGCAGACTTGACGCGCGGCACCGTCGTTGCCGGAACGGCTGAAGGCACACCGCAGCACATCAACAAGACGTCGGCGTTCGTCGATCAAAACCAAGCCTATGGCTCAAATGAGCTCGTTGGCCAGTTGTTGCGCGAAAGCGATGGCGCGGGTGGCGTTGGATCGCATTTGGTGCAGGGCATCGTTGATCCGTCGAACCCGGATTTCAGGCTGCTTCCGACACTTCGTGAATTGCTCGATCATCACCGGATCAACGAAACCGTTTTCAAAGGCGGCTTGATACCGGCAGAAGGCGTGACGCTGCTCGAATATTACGGCAACACGCTATTTGACCCAGCGACCGGCACGTACAATGCAGCACTTGTTGCAGACCTTGCCTCCGACTTCATGGGCAGCACACATGCATTGCTGCTAGACACCAACCCTGGCATCAATTTGCTCGACCATTTCGTTGCCGGCGACGGGCGAGCCAATGAGAATGTGTCGTTGACCGCCGTCCACACCATTTGGGCGCGCAACCACAATTTCCATGTCGACAATCTTAACGCTGCCGGTTTCGGCGGCACGCCTGAACAGGTTTTCCAGGCTGCCAAGGCGCTGAACGAAGCTGAATACCAACGCGTAGTGTTCGATGAATTCGCCGATATGCTGTTTGGAGGAATTCAAGGTGCCGGAACACACGGACACGCAGGCTACGATGCCAATGCCGATGCCGGCATCTCACACGAGTTCGCTGCAGCCGTGTACCGGATCGGACATTCACTGATCAGCGATACGCTGACGGTGATAGGCGCTGACGGGCAACCCCAGCACGTCCGCTTGGTCGATGCGTTCCTCAATCCAACCAATGATCCTGCATCATTCAATGGGCCGCCGCCTCCAGGATACCAGCCGCAGCCGGGCTTTGCGCAACTGGGCGCCGACTCGATTATTTCAGGCACGATTGCGCAAGCCGCTGAAGAAGTCGATTTCAATATCGTTGACGCCGTGCGCAATGACCTCGTGCGCATTCGCGCAGATCTGTTCGCGTTCAATGTCGCGCGTGGCCGTGATGTCGGGCTTGGTACTCTCAACCAAGTGCGCCAAGACTTGCGCGATTCAACCGACCCCTATGTTCAAGAAGCCCGCAGTTTCGCTGGAAACCTTGATCCATATTCGTCGTGGGCAGATTTTCAGCAGCGCAATGGCCTGAGCGACGCCGTTATCGCTCAATTCAAGCAAGCCTATCCTGACCTTGTATTGGCGGTAGCAGACATTGCGGATTTTAATGACGTCAATCCCGGGATTGACGTAGCGGTGCAAGCGAATGGAACCGGCGTCGTCAACGGCATAGACCGCGTTGATCTGTGGGTCGGCGGATTGGCAGAGCAGCACATCAACGGCGGCGTGGCGGGACAGACGTTCTTTGTGGTTCTGCACGAACAATTCGACCGGCTGCAACAGGCGGACCGGTTCTACTATACCGACCGCTTTGATAATTTCGATCTATACCAGAACATTATTGATGGCCAAAATTTCTCAGACATCATCGCGCGCAATACAGGGCTCACCGGACTGCCTGAAAGCGTTTTCCAAACGAATGGTCCGGTTGCGAACATTGCAATCGACGATCTCGCGGTGCCGGAATTTTCAGTGGACGACACTATCGTTGGCACATTGTCTGCAATCAACGTTGCGGGCGGAGCGGTAACGTTCGCACTGCTTGATGATGCCGATGGGCGCTTCGAAATCGCAGGCAATGCGCTCCGCGTTGCAGACGGCCTGCGTCTCGACTTTGAGCAAGTTGCTGCGCATGCCATACGCGTTGCAGTCTACGTCAATGGCGTCATCACCGCTGAACGAACGTTCCTGGTGTCGATCGAGAACGTCAAGCCTGAGACGGTATTCGGCGATAGCCGCGACAACGTTTTCGTCGGCGGATCAGGAACAGACAATCTCTATGGCGCAGGCGGGAGTGACCGGTTGAATGGCGGCGCAGGCATTGATCATATGTACGGCGGCACTGGCAACGACATCTACTATGCCGATACCTACCTCGACGACGTCAAGGAGGCGGTGGGCGAAGGCACCCTCGATCAAGTTTTTGCATCCGCCAACTACGCCTTGACGGCCGGTGCAGAAGTCGAACGCTTGGGCACTGCATCGCAATTAGGAACGTCCAGCATCACGCTGATTGGCAACGGCTTTAGCCAAGAACTTCACGGCAATAACGGCAAGAACACCTTGAGCGGTGGTGGCGGCATCGACAGCTTCGCCGGATACGATGGCGATGATATCTACGTCGTCGATCACGCCAGCGAACAGATTACTGAGACTGCAGGCCGAGGCAGCGATGCCGTTTATACGACGGTGTCGTTTACGCTCGCGGCAGGTGTGTCCATTGAACGGCTTGCTGCAACGCCACAAGCCAGCACCAACGCAATTAATCTGACTGGCAACGAGATCCGCCAAGTCATTGCCGGCAACGACGGAAGCAATACGCTGAAAGGTGGCGGTGGTAACGACAGCCTCTATGGAATGGGCAGCGGCGACATTATCGAGGGTGGTGACGGCAACGACCATCTGTTTGGCGGTGCTGGCGTCGACTACTTCCAATTCAGCCAGCCTTACGGCGCAGCCTCGGGCATTGACCGGATCTACGATTTTACCGCCGCCGACTTCATCCGCATCAACGCGGCTGATGTCGCCAGTTCATCGCCGCTCGCCGCCGCGGCCTTCGTTCTCGGTGCCGCCGCAGTGGATGCCAATGACCGGGTGATGTACGATCAACTCACTGGCATTCTGCGCTTCGACGCCGATGGAACCGGAAGCCAAGTCGCGAAGATCCTCGCGGTCCTCGACACCAAGCCCGTTGTCACAGCAGCCGACTTCCAACTGTTCTAGGCAGCTTTTGCCACGGACCCACGAGATTTCGTCAAGCCTCCGCACCCGCCAGTCCAGGCTTGCGGAGGCTGCCCACTTGGCTGTCTATTGGTGCCTTGCGGTTTTTTGCCGCCTTTTAAGGTTGCCGCGCTGCGACGGGTGTAGTGTTGCCAAAGACACCGTTTTTTGGGCCAGGGGCACACACTTGCCGGATTGGATATCAGATCGCTTTGTACGAAGGGCTTTACTTGCTGTTGCACTCTCGGGCTTAGTGCTCGGCACACTCGCCTCGTTTGCCGGGTATTCGTCTGCCGCACAAGTGTTGTGGGCCGCCGGTACAATTCCCGTCGTGATCGGACTTTTTGTGTCGATGACGCGAGACCTGCTTGCCGGGCGCATGGGCGTTGATGCGGTCGCTTTCGTTTCGATGTCGGCGGCGCTGCTGCTCGGTGAAAACCTGGCTGGCGTCGTGGTTGCGGTCATGTACGCCGGCGGAAATCTGCTCGAAGACTTTGCTGTGGCGCGCGCCGAACGCGACCTCAAGTCGCTCGTTGACCGGGCTCCGCGCATCGCCCATCGCCACGTCGATCAAAACATCGAGGACGTGGCCATTGAGCACGTTGCCGTTGGCGACACCATTCTGGTCCGCGCAGGTGAAGTGATCCCGGTCGATGGCGTTATTCTAAGCGCCAACGCCACGGTTGATGAGTCCGCCTTGACCGGGGAACCGATCCCGGTGACGCGAGCCAAAGGCGATCCGGTTCACTCCGGCACGGTCAATGCGGGCGAAACTTTTGAACTGCGGGCGACTGCAAGTGCTGGCGAAAGCACCTACGCGGGCATCGTGCGCATGGTCACAGCAGCGCAAACAGCGAAGGCGCCGTTCATCCGGTTAGCCGACCAATACGCCTTGTTGCTGCTACCGGTGACCCTGGCTCTCGCCGCCGCGGCCTGGCTTTGGTCCGGTGACCCGATACGTGGACTTGCCGTGCTCGTGGCATCGACGCCATGTCCGCTGATCTTGGCGGCGCCTGTTGCATTTATTGCGGGCGTTTCGCGTGCGGCACGGCGCGGCATCTTGATCAAGGGCGGCGGACCGCTTGAAGCATTGGCGCGCACGCACACCGTCATGTTCGACAAAACTGGCACGCTAACAGTTGGCGGCGCGCGGCTAGTGGCTATCGAAACGGCGCCCAATCAATCGGCCGATGAAGTGTTGCGGCTTGCGGCCTCGCTTGAACAGGCATCGCATCACGTGGTTGCCGCGGCAATTGTTTCAGCGGCTGTTGCGCGTGGCTTGAAACTCGAAACGCCTGAAGACGTTCGTGAAACTATGGGGTCTGGACTGCAGGGCCGCGTCGGGGACCATGCCTTGCGCGCTGGATCTTATCAACTGGTCTGCGGGCAAACCAAGCCGCAACCTTGGGCTGTTCGTGCGCAACGGCGCGCATCCTGGCGCTCGGCACTGAGCGTTTTCGTCTCCGCCGACGGACAGCTGATTGGCGCCATTCTGCTTGCCGACGAACTGCGGCGTGAGACGCCGCGCGCGGTGCAGGCTCTGCGGGCGGCTGGTGTCAAACGTATCGTCATGGTGACGGGTGACCGGGCAGATGCCGCAGAAACGATTGGCGCGGCACTCG
Source organism: Hyphomicrobium sp. (assembly GCA_013141015.1). Lineage (GTDB taxonomy): Bacteria > Pseudomonadota > Alphaproteobacteria > Rhizobiales > Hyphomicrobiaceae > Hyphomicrobium_B. The sequence goes on from JABFRT010000023.1 coordinate 63,970, forward strand.
ATCTTGATGCGGTGCTGGCCGACCGCGTGCCGTCGGATAAAGTCGAGGCGGTTGCGGTTGAGCAGCGCTTGCATCCGACGATTATGGTCGGCGACGGCATCAACGATGCGCCTGCCCTTGCCGCAGCGGATGTCGGTATCGCGATGGGCGCGCGCGGTGCAAGTGCATCGTCGGAAGCCGCCGACGTGGTTGTGCTGGTCGACCGTCTGGATCGCGTATCGGACGCCGTGGCAATTGCGCGGCGCGCCCGTGCTATTGCCGTACAAAGCATCGTCGTGGGCATGGCCTTGTCGGGAATTGCGATGGTCGCCGCTGCTTTCGGCTACCTGACACCAGTTGCTGGGGCGCTGACACAGGAGGCGATCGACGTCGCGGTTATCTTGAACGCTTTGCGAGCGCTAATCCCTGGATGGACGTATGGGCGCGAGACGATGCAACCCGCCGCGGCACGCGCATTGCGCCAGGGCCACGAAAGCCTTGAGCCCGCGCTTGATCGTTTGCGGGAAATCGCTGATGCACTGGATGAAGCCCCTGCCGAAGCTGCGGTTACCCTCATCAATGAAGCGAACACCGTCGTCGTCCGCACGATCGTCGAACACGAGCGCGATGACGAGAGTCAAGTCTATCCGCGTCTCGTGAAAATTCTGCACGATGGGCATGGGCTTGCTGCCATGAGCCGTGCGCACCGCGAGATCCTCCATTTGTCTCGCTTGCTTGCCAGAATATCGGATGGCTTGAAGGCCGAACTGGCCGATAAGTATCTGGTGCGCGATGCCCAACGCGTGATTGAAGCGATTGAATCTCTGGTGCGTATCCACAACGCCCAAGAGGAAGACATTTACGAACACGCGACGGCGGAGTGACGCTTCAGGATACTGATCCAGAACTGTTTTGTGCTGCATTGCAGCTTGATCGGAATCAAGGCGCAGAGCTGGCGCCTAAATAAGCTCTGGCAAAAAATGATGCGGATCGCGGTGGTCGCCGGAGATCCTGTTGGTTGAGCGTTTGTCACGCGTTCAGGGAGACCGCACATGGAAAATCTAGTGCCGCAGGATATTGAACGCCGCGCCTCGCGAATGCGCGAAATGGCCGACCGGCTCGGCGTCGATAAAGCCAAAATGTGCAAATTGAGCCAGGGGCGCGCGGTTACCGGCGCCCGCTCCAATTGCGCGAACTGCCAAAGCGTGCCGCGCTGTTTGATGTGGCTGGATGCTCCGTTGACCAGTGGCGGCACGCCTGTGTTTTGCCCCAACGTGCCGCTTTTTGATCTCTGCAAGACGGACTAACAGCGGCAGGTTAATTCCGCCCGAGCGCCTCGGCGTTAATTCTGCTTATCGACGCCACCAATCCGGTCGAGAAGGCGGGCGCGGCGCGGCGGCTCGCTACCGTCTGGTGTGTCAGGTATCGCATCGGCGGACGGCGCATCGCCGCTACCACCTTTGAGGGCTTTCAGGAAGGTCCCTGTCGGCGTGCGCGCTTCGCGCATCCCCTCGTCGTTTGCGGCAACGGCCGCTTCATTCGATGCCGGCTGTGGTACGCGCGGCGCTGCGATGCGTTCGGCGAGTGACCGGCGTGGCGGTGGTTCAGCGTCATTGCGGCTTAAGCGGTCGCCCGTCAGCGCGCCGCCACCCAAGCGGCGCAATTCATCGCGGAAATGCTGGGCTTGGCGCACCAAGCGCTCGTTGCTGCTGGCGATTTCAGCGCGCAGGCTCTCGATGGTGCTACGGTGCTCTGTAACCTCAGCCTGCAACTGACTGATTTCGACCTTAGCCGATAATGCCGCCGATGTGCGCCCCGTTGCGGGGTCACTGGCGCTATCGGCGAAGGCTTTGAGTGCCGCCTTCATTTTCAACATTTCAGAGGCATTGTCACGCGCCTCCGTTTCCAGGTTGCGGATTTTGTCTTCCAATGCGGCGCGTTCAGAACCGGCATCGGCTTGAGAGGCAAGGATTTGCGATTCTGCTTTCGCGAGTTCGCTTTTCAGGCGCTCAAGCTCGACGCTCATATCAGGAGCCGGCGTGGCCGGCGCTTCTGCAATGGCCATCGCCGCCGCACTCTTTTGCAGCCTGTCGATCATGTTCGACTGATCGCGTGCCTTAGCCCGCAATTCTTCGATTTCCGACCGCAGCGCCACTTCGCCATCAAACCGCGGATCGCCGAGTGTTTCGCGATTGCGCGCCGCGCGCGTCTCAAGCGCTGTTTTAGCGCGTTCCAATTCGTCGCGTTGCTGCGTGTTGATCTGGGTGGCTTCTTCAAGCGCCAGTGCCTGCTTGGCACCGCTGTCAGTCAGGAGCATGATTTCGCGGTCGCGCTGGACCAGCAGCTTGCGCGCCTCCGACAAGCGCTGCTCAACTTTGGGCAATCGATCAAGAATAGCCTGTTCCAGCACCCGGCGGGCGTTCTCGTGTTCCTCGACGCTCATTTTCTGCGCGGCGATGGCCTGCTCGAGATCGTGCACCTTGGCATCCCGGCGATTGATTTCGATGCTTTGGCGGGCGGCAGCCAGCGTCGCATCTTCGAGTTTCATTTCGAGTTTGTGCACGTCAATCGCAAACGCCGCGCGGATGCTGTCGCGGCCAGCATTGATCTCGGCTTCGGTCAACGGCAGCGAGCGCTTGAGGCTCTCGGTTGCAAACCGTTCGATGCGGCGGCGATAAGCCGGCAACAGCAACAGCAGCAGAAATGCCGCGATGAGGAAGCCGAGGATCACGTGCATCGCGGCGTAGACGGTGATCAAGCGGCGGCCCCTGGTTCAAATATGCTTTTGCGCGTTGCAACCCGCGAGACGCCGAAACGGCAGAAGCGCCCGCCCGGCGTTTCTAGCATTGCGACGCGCCCGTGGCGACGGCTCAAAATGGGTTCCACGTCGGATTTCTCGTGTACTTCAGATAGCCGACGTTGGCACCAAGCCTGAGGCCGACGCCCGCCCTGATCGGCGCCAGTGTCACATCACCAGCTTTCTGCAGCTGAACGCCGACGCCACCGACCACGTAGGCCGCGCCTTGGACACCGCCAAAACGGTTGTAGATCTCAGACGGGTCACGGAGATTGTAGACGAGCACCATAACTTTGGAGCCCTCGCCGCCGAAATCGTATCCGACCGATGGCCCCTGCCAGTAGACCTTATGATCACCAGCGTCTTTCGTGTGCAGCCGTCCTTCGCCATAGCGCAAGCCGGCAACGATGGCCCCGCCTGCGTCCTGACCAAGAATGTATCCGTTCGGCCGGCCAGCCTTTTGGAAGGCCCACTCAATCGCTGATGCCATACCTGAGCTGACGTTGCCGAAAAAGCCGTGGCCGGCGCGTAAAATTTCGTTTTGTGTGTAGACGCCGCGCGACGCCGTTTCGGGCGGGCCGCCCTGGTCCGCGGGCGCAACGGGCTCATAACGCTCTTCGCGGCTGGCCCGATCTGACGGCGGCGCATAAGGTTCGCCATAACCACCGTTGCCGCCAGAAGACTGGCCATTTCCGTAACTTTCACCGCGACGTGAGCCGTCGAGCGGGCGGTTTGCGTCCTCGCGGTAGGGTGGCGTGACGGCGCCGCCCGGACGATACGGTTCATAGGTTTCGGCCGTTGGCGGTGGGGGCGATTGATAGACGCCGCCCGACGAGTAACCCGGGTCGGCGGGCGGACGATATGCGTCATCCGCCGCTTCGACCGCGAACGCCGGAAGCGCAAGTGACGCGAGCAGCGCTGCTACGCGCCCAATGAAACTGCGCGTTGCGCGCGAGGTCAGGCCGTTCATCATCTTGGCAACCCTATGCAATGGATAGCGGCGGCAAAAACCGCCGCGATTCGCCAACGAGAATCGCGGGACACTTTTGCCAAAGTGTGGCCGGAAAGCGTTGCTTATACGCCCGATGGCCCGATATCAGCGCCAATCACAGAAAATCGCAGTCAATGTTTGGAACCCGGGACCATCATCGGCGTCCGGCCCCAGGCCACGAAGTGCGGGTTGCGGTAGGCATTTGCGGCTTTGCCGTAGGTCAGCGGCAGTCCATCCAACGTCGTGACCGTTCCACCTGCGGCCTCAAGGATCGCTTGTCCCGCCGCCGTATCCCACTCGCTTGTCTCTCCTAGACGCGCATAAATGTCGCCTTCACCGGCCGCGATCAGGCAAAACTTCAGCGACGATCCGACCGGTGTGGCGTGCCGGACATTCAACGCGGCCAGCAATGACGCGCCTGCCGATCCAGCCGTGCGGCTGTTGAAGGCTGTTAGACTGGCCGGATCGGGATGGCGCGTTTTGAGGGGCGCAAAGCTCAGATTGCCGAAGGCTATGACGTCTACCTCTGCGCACGGGGCATGGGCACGCGCCGAAGCGCCATCTGCGACAGTGACGAACAGATCGCCGGTTGGTGGAATGTAGATCAGGCCGAACACCGGCTTGCCATTCTCTATCAGAGCGATGTTCACCGAGAATTCCGGCTTGCCGCGAATGAACAGCCGCGTACCGTCGAGCGCGTCAACCAGAAAGAAGCGGTCGGCGCGCGGCGGAATGTAACCAGCGGCGGCGGCTTCCTCGGCCACCACAGGAGTTTCTGGTGCAAGGCGCTGAAGCGCGGCCACGAGAATCACTTCGGCCTCGCGGTCCGCCACCGTCACCGGCGATTTATCGGCTTTGGTCTCGACCGCGACGCCGCCTGAAAAATGTTGCATCTCCAAACGGCCAGCCTCCATCACGGCGGGATAAAGGTCCGCGGCAAGCTGGCGGTGGTCAAATTCGCGCATGAACAGGGCGGTCTTTCTTTGGGCTTTCTCTGGGGCCTGCAAATTCCTCAAACCGTGTCTTGGGAGACTCACGTCGGCGTGTAAAGGTGGTTTGGACAGTACGCCGGTCCGGCAGCGCTTTGCAAAGCCCGGCGGCGCATGTATCAGAGCAAAAGCCGAATTCGCAAGCGGCCCCTGTAGGCTCGCGTGGCGTGCGAACGCCAGAGCCGCCGCATACATTCGCCGGGCAGACCTGCCGCGGTGGGATTATTGATTGGGGCTTTAAGACCATGAACCAGCGCGTGCCACCGACCGATCTCGAACTGGCGGCCCTGATATCGAGCAAAATCTGCCACGACGTCATCAATCCGGTCGGCGCCATCTACAATGGCCTCGAAATTCTCGACGAGGACGATGATGCGCAGGCAAAGTCCTATGCGCTGAACGTCATTCGCAACGTCACCGAACAAGCATCCGCGCGGCTGCAGTTTGCCCGCTTTGCGTTCGGTGCAGCTGGCTCTGCCGGCTCAATGATCGATCTGACGACCGCCGAACAGATCTCGCGCGGCTTCATCGGCATTACCCAAGGTAAGCACAAGCTGGCTTGGCGCGGCGCACCTGGCTACGTCGCCAAAGACAAGGTCAAGTTGCTGCTCAATCTGGTCGCCTGCGCGGTGACGGCATTGCCGCGCGGTGGCGAAATCGAAGTTGCTATCGGCGGCACGTTCGAAACGCCAAGCTTCCTGCTGCGTTGCAAAGGCACTGGCGCGCGTCCGCCGCAGTACCTGACCGAGTTCGTGACTGGCGCACCGATCACACTCGATGCCATGAACATTCAGGCGTACTACACTTGGCGCATCGCCCAGACGGCGCAGATGCGGATCGAAATTCTCAAAGATGGCGTCGATATTCTGCTGGTCGCCAAACCCGCTGCATAAAACAATCGGTTTTGCGGCAGTTTCGCCGGTCAAAAGACACACGAGTTAAGCGCGCATTAAAGACTAACCGGCACAATCCGGCGATCCAAGCGATGTGCTGACTGCCTGAGATGAGCGCCATGAACCTCTGCCTGATCGTTGATGATTCCGATATCGTGCGCAAATACACGGCGCTCATTTTCGAAGGCATGGGCTTCCGGGTCCTTGGAGCAGAAAGCCCCAAAGCCGCACTTGACCGGTTGGCGAGCGGCGAGAGGCCCAATCTGATCATTGCAGACTGGCGCATGCCGGGCGCAAATACGCATGACTTCATCGCTCAGGTGCGCCGCCAGAAATTGTCGCCGCGGCCGTTCATCCTGTATCTATCGACAGAGAACGATACCGCAGATCTTGAGCGCGCTATTCAAGCGGGTGCCGACGACTACCTGTTGAAGCCATTCAATCGCGAAATCGTTGAAGCGAAAATGCAGGAAATCCGCCTCGCGGCCTAAACTCGCACGCGCGCATGTTCGCCAAATTCTTGGCAATCCCGCCTGAAGTAAATCCGGCAAAGTGCTGAGGCTCCCTCCCCAGCGCTTGGCCGAACTCAGATATCCGAAACAGAAAAGCCGGGCTTTTGAGTCTTATTGCGCCGCTGGCTTGGCGGGAGCGGGCTCCACTTTTTCAACCGCCTTGACGGTCTTATCAGCCTTCGGCGCGTCAGCCGGCTTAGCTGCGTCTGCAGGCTTTGCGCCGGTCGACTTGGCTGCAACTGGTTTCGCGGCCGGTTTGCCAGCAGCAGGAGCAGCACTACCGCCAACTGCCGCGGTCTCACCTTTTGGTAACGGCGCTCCGTCCCAGCAGACGGTCGCTTCAGCCTTGCAGGTATGCTCATCAAACAAAATCAGATTGAGGAACAACTCGCAATTCACGGTCTTCGCGCCGGTCTTGTATTTAGAGATGCCGCGTTCTGCCATTTTCTTAGCGATGTAGGTGTCCAACAACGCTTTTGCGTCCTTAGCCGGTCCGTCTTTGCCGTAGTCGTTGACCGAAAAGGCCAGCCGCGTGCAGGCGGCAGTAGCCGGCAATGCAGTCACGGTTACGGCGAGGGCCGCAACGGCCACAGCCGACGCTAGTTTCACGATCAATCGCATAAGCCAGTCTCCGCTTGCGAAAATTAACCAAGGTCTCTGGCTCGCTTATAACCATCCGGCACTGTCCTGAACAGGGCGCGCATCACGAAAGCCGTTGAGAGTGTTTGCAAAACAATAAGGGGCGGGGATGTCCCGCCCTTTTGCCGCCGCTCTTGCACTCTTGACCGCCGGAAAACGCTCCGGCCCGACATCAGTTCATATACGGCGAATCGCCGCCGTGGCTGCCCCGACCCGAATCGAAGAAAAAGCCATGATCGAATGGGCCAGCATCCGTCTGACGATCCAAGTTGGGGTCACGGTAGACCGAGGCGCCGCCAAATTTCGATCGGCTGTTGCCGTAGGTGTTGACCGAATCTGCATAGCTATAGGAATAGCCGCCGCGGCGCTCGGCGTAGCCCTTGACCTGGGGACCGTTGCGATATTCGCGTGACTTACCGCCGGCCTGGGCGGCGCTCCCGACGAACAGCGCCAATCCGCTGATTACAATAGAAGAAATAATTGCTTTGATCATCAGAAAATACCTTTCGACGCGGCGCTAAAACCCTGTTCTGCGGATTCTATCGAAAATCCACATCCAGTTCTCAATCAAAAAGCGGCACTCGAGCCGATTGACCATCGCTTGTCACCAAACGATCACGCGTGCCGCTTAGTTGCTCAAGACCCGGGCGGCGCAGGCGCGACAATCCAGCAACCGTGCTAGGCTTAGTCCGTGAGCGTTAGTCGAAACAAGGGATTCGGCTGGGGCAGCAGTGCCATCAGCGCAAGAGGATCTCAAACAGCTCTCTCTGGAGGACGGCAATGGAATCACTGATCCCACTCATCATCCAACTCGTCAGCGGCGCCCTCGGCGGCAATGTTGCGGGTTCACTTCTGAAGAACCTGAGCCTCGGCACCGTCGGCAACTCGCTCGCCGGCCTTGTCGGTGGTGGACTTGGCGGTCAATTGCTCGGCCCGCTGCTGACCGGCGGCGCACCTGCTATCGCAGCGGCTGGCGGGCTTGATCCGATGGCTATTCTCAGCCAGGTCGCAAGCGGCGGCGCTGGCGGCGGTGTGTTGATGGCCGTGATCGGCCTCATCCGCAGCATGATGGCCAAGTAGGCCAAGCTCAAGCTGGACATGCTGGACATGCCTGGACATAGAAAGGCTCGCCCGATGCGTCAGGCGAGCCTTTTTTGTTATCTTAGCCGCATGCCTTCTGGCGCGCTGAGCAATGCGCAAGGCCAATCGTACCGGTATCGCACTTCACCTTCACCGGGCCACTCGCCTTCCAGTTATGGGCAGCGATCGAATTCTTCAGCGCCGCATTGGCCATGAACTTGGCAAGGTCCTGCGTGACCATGGTCGCTTCGCCACCCGCCATGACGCATTTACCGGCATGCGCTCCGGTCGTGACGGCCACCAGCGCCGTCGCTGCGACTGCCAGTTTCAAAATGGTTTTCATCAAATCATCCCCTCTCGAATGAAGCGCCACAACGGCGTTTATTTTTTGCAAATTGTCGCTTTGCCACGGCATAAGATGCCGAGACCCACCCCACTATTGCATGCGTACTTCACACCCTTGACGACATATCCCGGCGTTGTGCCGTCCGCCATCCATTGAGACCAAAGCGACAAGCTGATCGTCTGCAACAGGCCTTCGTAAACTTGGAACCTGGCGATTTTCTCCGTTGGTCCCGTGCCTTTTGCCGTGGCTTTGACGCAGCGGTGGCGCGGGGCCGCAGCAACGCTTGCCGGCATCACAAGCATCACGCCCATGATCAGAAGCGCAAGGTGAAGCGTGATCCTCAAAGCAGGCATCTCCTTGAGTTCTGGTCTGTTTCACCCGATGGCTGATATTGAACACGCCCAGCGCGATGCCGCCATGCCGTCGCGGCTCCGTTGCATCGATTTTGGCACAAAAGTGCCCAAACGGTCACGGCCGGTTTGGCCTAACGGCACATCAGCCGGGAACCGCTACCCGGCCTTTTGCAGATCGACGGCTTTGGGGCCTTTTCCCCGCTTGTCCGGTTCTGTGTCGAACGAGATGCGCATGCCCTCAGTGAGTTCGCCGACACTGGAGCGTTCCACTGCCGTGACATGCACAAACACGTCATTACCCCCGTCGTCAGGTTTGATGAAGCCATAACCCTTTTGCGAGTTGTAGAATTTGACCGTTCCGGTCTGGCGCATGCGTCGTCTCCTGATCGCTTTCATGCTGGCGGCAAAGGAGACCGGACACACGAACCCGGCAGTAGCCGCTAGAGCGGACTGCGCCCGTGAAAGAACCCGGGGCTGCTTCAGTTGGCACAAACACTAGCCGCGCCAAAGAAGTCGCAACGGGAGACTTCGACGACGCTTCCCGCGTTGTAAGGACAAATTATGCGTGATTTTGGTAACGGTGCAAGACGAAACGACGTGTCCGGCAGGAAATCACGGGGCCGCTGCCGGGTCTGAAAGGGAAAAACCAGCACCGCGGCCCTCGCCGAGACGCGACACTAGATAAGGCACCAGCTGTTCGAGTTCAGCCTTCAATGCATAGGGCGGATTGAGCAGAAGAACGCCGGTTTCGGTCAATCCGAGCCCGGCGAACGGCTCTGCGATCGCCATGCGGACATCCAGCATTTTGCGGCAGCCGAGCGCCGTCACATCGCGCACGAAGCGGTTGGCCGCAGCCTGATCTTTGACCGGATACCAAATTATGAAAACACCGTTCGCGAAGCGCTGCAGACCGTTGGCAATGGCGTCTACCAGTTGCTGGAACTCGTTGGTTTGTTCGAATGGAGGATCGATCAGAACCACGCCACGGCGCTCGGGCGGCGGCAGCAAAGCCTTTACGGCCACATAGGCATCAAGATTCATGACCCGGCTATCGGGCAGGCGGCGCAACTCGGCTTTCAATAGGGCAAAGTCTTCAGGATGCAGTTCGTTGGCAACCAATTGATCGCCTGGTCGCATCAGGTGACGTGCGATGACGGGGCTGCCTGGATAAAATGTCATCGCGCCGCCGATGTTCACGGACGCGACCGCATCGAGATAAGGCGCGAGTAGCTCTTGAATACCGGCAGGGGCCTCACCGTCCAGCACGCGCGCGATACCGTCTTGCCACTCACCCGTTTTGCCGGCCTCCAGACTGGTCAGATCGTAGCGGCCCGCGCCCGCATGCGTATCGATGACGCGAAACGGCTGCGGCTTCAGCTTCATGTAAGTCAAAACGCGTGCCAGGATGACGTGCTTGACGACATCGGCGAAATTTCCAGCGTGATAGGCGTGGCGGTAATTCATGGCTGCGTGTTGAGCCGCTGGTGATCAGACTGTCAAGCGGGACCGGCCTCGCAGAGCTCAACGCCGTTAAGCCTTCTTCTCCCACCGTCCATCGCCCGACTGCTGCCAATACGTTAAGCCGCACCCCGCGGCCTTGGCGGCTTTCCATTGGCCGCGGGCGACCGCCACAGCTTCCCCGTCGTTGCCGTCAAACAGGTAAACGATGCGCGTGACGCCAGAAAAGCTGGCCGCGACTGCGCCGTCGATCAGAAAACGCACGCCGGCGCCGTTTGGCGTGTCGTCACCCGTGGTCAGGTAGACCGGCTGCTCGGAGCTGTGTCCGGTGCGCGCGGTCCCGTGCGGCAGAAAACTGTCTTCGGAGTAGGTCCACAAACTCGCATCAAGCGCTTCAAGTCGTTCCTCGGACCCGAGCTGGATAACCGCCCGCCACCCGCGCTCAAGCGTTTTCTCAATGAGCATTGGCAGCACTTTATCGAGTGGCTGATGCTCAAGGTGATAAAACATGACATCGGCGGGTTTGTCGGTCACGGCGTGCCTATTGGTGAGCTGCCCTCAATCAACTTGTGGGCAACCTACCGGCGCCAGAAGGTGGACGCAAAATAATTTGCGATAGGGTCTTGTGCAGCGGAGAAAAAAGCATATCTCTCGCAGTCCGGAGCGGCGCCAGTTGATAGGCTGACGTCCGAGAGCGGGCGGAGAGCGCAGCAGCCTTCTTATGGTTCGCTGCTGATGCTCCCGCCCGCTTCTTCATTTGTGGACGAGATGGCACAGCTTCAGTGAAGCGGCGTTACTTCTTCAGGTACTTAGCCGGCACTTCTCCAGCATCAACCAGTGCAGACACGCAAATTTGCGTCAGACCCTTTCGATTGCTTTCAAAGCAACGGCGCAGCTGGGCAGTATCCGGTGCGTACTGCGAACAGAAGTTCTGGTAGTCGCCGGCGCAGGCCTTCTTAACCTTGTCGGAATGGGCTACAGCTGCGGAAGCCGTGAGCAGCATCATCGCAGTCAATGTCAGGTAGATCTGTCGCATATTGCCGTGTTCCTCGCTGTTGTCTGTCATCCCCGCTTCGCGTGATGAAGCGTCGTGAAAATACTGGGTCAAGCCGTTGACCACCAGATCTTGAGCACCCAAATCGTCAGAAAAAGTGGCGACGGTTGGGCGTCAGGCTGCGGCGCGTTGCAAGCGCCAAATTTATCGCTTGTCGAACGGATTATCGCCCGCGCGCAAATTGAAGCGTATCGGAACGCCCGGCAGATCAAACGCCGCGCGCAACGAGTTCGTCAGGTATTTAACATAGGATTTTGGCATCGCTTCGGCACGCTGACAAAATGCCACGAATGTGGGCGGGCGCGTTGACGCCTGCGTCACATAGCGGATCTTGATGCGGCGGCCCGACACAGCCGGAGGGGAATGCTGCGACACGGCTTCCGAAAGCCAGCGGTTGAGATGCGGTGTCGAGACGCGGCGGTTCCAGGTTTCATAGGTTTTGACGATTGCCGCCATTAAACCGTCAAGGCCTTTTTCGCCGCGCGCCGAAATCGTCACCAGGGCTACGCCCGGCACCTGAGCTAAGCTGTCGGCGACCGTCTCTTTCAAATCACGCAGCGCTTTTTGTTTGTCTTCGACCAGATCCCACTTGTTGACGGCGATGACCAGCGCGCGGCCTTCTTCCAGCACCATGCTGCCAATGGTCAGGTCCTGCTTCTCAAACGGATGCTCAGCATCGATCAATAGCACCACGACTTCGGCAAAACGGATCGTGCGAACCGCATCGCTTGCCGACAGCTTCTCCGCAAGTTCGGTGATGCGCACTTTGCGGCGCAAGCCAGCTGTATCGATCAGCCGGATCGGGCGGCCCTTGTAATCGATATCGCTCGGCACGCTATCGCGCGTCAGACCCGGTTCAGGACCGGTGATCATGCGGTCTTCACCAAGCAGCGCATTGACCAGAGTCGACTTGCCAGCGTTCGGGCGGCCGACAATCGCGACGCGGACGGGCTTGGCTTTTTCGAGCGGTGCGCCCTCTTCGTCCTCGAATGGCGCATCTTTGCTGCGGCGCTTAGCGACCGGAAGTTTCAGGCCAAGTGCACTTGCAATCTCAGCCGTCAAATCGCCGATACCTTCGCCGTGTTCCGCCGAGATCGCGAGCGGATCACCAAAGCCGAGCGAGAAAGCATCGTAAAAACCATCCGTGCCCTTATGGCCTTCGGCCTTGTTGGCGACGAGCACAACGGGCTTTCCGGAATTGCGGGTGAGCCGGGCGAAGGCTGTATCCGAAGGTGTCACGCCCGCGCGCGCATCGACTACGAACAAAATGAGGTCAGCCTCTATGATCGCCTTTTCCGACTGCTTGCGCATCCGGTCGGCAATCGATCCGCTGGGGGCCTCTTCAAGGCCAGCCGTATCGACGAGGCGGACTTCAACGCCACCACCGAGATCGGCGATCCCTTCGCGCCGGTCGCGCGTAAGGCCCGGAATGTCTGACACGAGCGCGGCGCGGCTGCCGGTCAGACGGTTGTAAAGCGTCGACTTGCCGACGTTAGGCCGCCCTACGATGGCGACGACAGGAGCTTGCGTCATGTTAAAATTCGCACAACCAGAAACAGCGAGGGCCCCAAAACGGGGCCGCTCTCATGACCGCGAGGTCTAAAGCATTTCTCAGTTGAGTGCGATCAGTTTCGCGGAATCGGTCAGCACGAACATGCGGCCTTGCGCCACGACAGGCGGAATATAGACCGGTTCGCCGAGATTAACCTGTCCACCAACCTTACCTGTGGCGGCTGAAACAGAGATCAACTGGCCCTTATTCGAGGTTAGCCACAATTCGCCCCCGGCGAGCACCGGCCCCGACCAGGTCTTTGATTCCGGCAGCTGGGCAGTCCAGCGTGTTTTGCCGTCGTTGCGCGCAAGGGCCATCACTTGGCCTTGGGTATTGACGACATAAACCGTATCGCCTGCGACCCACGGCGTCTGCGTGCCGGGCACGTTGATCGACCACAGCCTTTCGCCGGTCTTCGACTGCGTTGCGACCATCCGGCCAGCGTGGCCGACGGCAAACACAGTACCGCCGTCGATTGCCGGGCGCGCAGCATCGCTCATGGACGCGAGCTGCGACGTCTGCCGGGTTCGGGCCAAATTCTCAGACCATACTGGTGTGCCATCAGAGACTTTGAGCGCCATCAGATCACCCGATGGATAGGGCACCACGACGATGTCGCCATCAACGGCCGGTGACGTGCTGGTCATAATACTTGCCTGTTGCGGCAGACCGCGAACAGCCCAGACCTCGCTGCCGTCAGCACCGTTCAAGCAATAGAACCGCCCCTGCACGGTGATCACAAACAGTTTGTCGCCCGACGCCGTCGGCGCCGCGCGAACTGGCGCACCAAGATTTTTTTGCCAAATGACTTTGCCGGTTTGCGGATCAAGTGCGGCAGCAACGCCGTAGCCATTGGCAACATATAAACGGCCATTCTCAGCCGCCAAGCCGCCGCCGTGACCGCCAGCACCCGTTTCGTTTTCGGGAACCGTCGAGACTTGGAACGACTTTCCGCCAGACATGGCGAAGCCCGTGACTTTGCCGGCTGCGTCAAGCGTGTAGACGCGTCCGTCAAATACAATTGGGCTGGCCATAATGCGCCCGGTTTTCGTGGAGCCTTCACCCGCGTCACCGGTCCAGACCTGGCGCACCGTTCCATTCAGTGCCAAGTGGCCCGGCGCATTGTTGGCGTCTCCGCCCGGCTGTGCCCAGCTGTCATTGGCGCGTTGCGGCGGCAGAGAGATCGGCTGATCGGCATCCGCCAGATTGCTTGAAATGCTCTCGGTCGCTTCACCAATTGCAACGCGGCGGCCGGGCAACGGCTGCTGCTTTTCCTTGAACGGGTTGAGATCGGCAATCTTGGGCAGCGATGGACCATCCCCGGCGCACGCGGTGAGGATCACCGACACCAGGACGGCAAGTCCTGCGCTGGTTATCCGCTTCACTGTGGTCGTCTGGCTCTGGTTCAAGCGCTTCCCCAATTCCCGTCGATCAATGCGGCCGCTACTTTTTCTCAGGTGCCGGTGGCTTGGCGTCCGCCGGAGCCGCTGGTGCAGGAGACGTTGCATCCGGAACTGCGGCTTTTACCGGGCTGGCGGTGCCGCTTTCTGCACGGGCGATCTCGCCCATAACAATCTTGACGCGCTCCTGAATGGCCCGCGACGCCTTCGGGTCGATCAGCAGCGGCTCATAGTGTTTGCGTGCTTCATCGAGCTTACCAGCCTTGAATGCCGACAAACCCAGCAACTCGCGCGCCGTAATCTTAAACGCGCTGTCCTCGCCCGCTAAAGGTTTCAGCCGATTCTGCTGTTCGGTAAAGTCGCCTTCCCCCACCTTGAGGGATGCAACCTGCAACTGGGCGAAGTTTCTCAACAGGCCATCTGACGCGGAATCATTGATGATCGACTGATACGCCGTCAGTGCTTCAGCGGTACGCCCTGCTTTGGCGTGCGCGCCAGCAACATGCAGCCTGGCAAGCGACGCATAACCCGCCGGCCCGGAGACTGCGATCTTTTCGAAAGCCTTGGCGGCGGCATCGGCCTTGTTGTCTTCGCTCATCTGCAGCGCGGCTGCAAATTCAGCTCCTGCAGCTTCAGCGGTTGCTATACGCCGGCTTTCAAGGAACTTGAAACCACCCACACCAACCACAATCAGCGCAGCCGCGCCAAGGATCAGTCCGTTATAGCGTTCCCAAATTTTCTGCATCTGTTCGCGGCGGAGTTCTTCATCCACTTCGCGCAACAGACTGTCGCGATCATCGGCCATCGTCTCTCAACTCTCCCAGCTTCCGTCATCGTGTAACACGTTTACCGAAAGCTTGGTCTTTAGAGGGCTTTCGAGCCCGGCATAGATAACCCAGTGCCCGCCGGTAGCAAGCCCTGGCTGAAATCAAGCCAAAAACGCAAGTGGACGGTCGCCCCAAGGTGAGCCGCGATGCCTCACCCGGCGTCTAAGTCTACTGATTTTTCGGCTTTTTCGTGGCCCGGGCAGGGGCTGCGGGGGGGCTAGGTTCACCAACCGTGTCTTTGAGGCCATAGGTATGGCTGGCATCGGGGAAGGTTCTGGCCCGGACCTCTCCGGCGTAAGACCCGATCGCCCGGTCGATTGCCGCCCCGATTGCCCCGAATTCCTTGACGAATTTGGGTACGCGAGGCGACAGACCGAGCATATCCTCCATGACCAGAATTTGGCCATCGCATCCGGGCGACGCACCGATGCCTATGGTCGGGATCGAAATCGCCTGTGTGATGCGCTCAGCGAGTGGCGCGGCCATCGCTTCCAGAACAACGGCAAACGCCCCGGCTTCCGTCACAAGGCGGGCATCTTCCTCAATGGCTGCCCAAGCATCGAGCGTCCGGCCTTGCGTCTTGAAGCCCCCGAACACGTTGACCGACTGCGGTGTCATGCCGATGTGGGCCATCACGGGTATGCCGCGATCAACAAGGAAGCGGATGGTCTCGGCCATGCGCCGTCCGCCTTCGAGTTTTACGGCGCCACAATCGGTTTCCTTCATCACGCGCGCGGCATTCCGGAAGGCAACCGACGGGCTTTCCTCATAGGTGCCAAACGGCATATCGACGACGATGAGCGACCGCTTTGAGCCGCGCACAACCGCTTTGCCGTGCATGATCATCAAGTCAAGCGGCACCGGCACAGTCGTCTCATAGCCGTGCATGACCATGCCGAGGCTGTCACCGACTAACAGAAAATCGCAATGCTTGTCCGCAATCGCTGCGGTGTGGGCATGGTACGAGGTCAGCGACACGATTGGCCGGTCGCCTTTCAGTGCCGTGATATTGGGCGCCATCAAACGTTTGCGGGATTCTGAGTGGGTGGACATTGTTTTCCATCATCTCCGGCGTCCGCCATTGAGTGGGCGCCGATTGAGCCGCTCAATACTAAGCCCCTTGATAAGGCCTCGCCAGAGCAAAGCTCGGCCCGGCCAAGCAAAGCCTTGGTAAATGCCGCTGGAGCACCATGGCGGTTTGCCGGGCAATTGAGCAAAGCGTTGAAACTGCGCAACATCTTCAATCTTGTATGACCATGTCCAGGCACGCGGCATTGCGCTGGCCGGGACTTGTCTGATAACCAAAGCAGAGTGATTATGTGATATTCACAGTGTGGGTGGCCGGCGCAGGTGTTTTGAGGGCCGTGCGGTAGAAGTCGGGTGGGTGTTCGCGTGCAAAGAGTTGTCCCGCAATCCGGACGCTTTGGCCGGTCCGGATGGACCTTCGCCATCGCCTGCGTTTCAGCGGCAGCAGTGCTCACCGTGTTTTGGCCGGCGGATGCCGCATTCGCGCGCCGGTCCAGTCTGATACGCCCGCTAACCGAAGTTCCTCGGCCTGATAGTCCTTTGTTACTGCATGTCTCGATCAAAAAGCAGCGCGTGCGCGTGTTCGACGCCAATGGCGAGGTAACCTCGTCGCGCATTTCCAGCGGTCAGCCTGGCTTCGATACGCCGACCGGCGTGTTCTCAATTCTGGAAAAGAACGAATATCACGAGAGCAATATCTACGAAGGCGCGCCAATGCCTCACATGCAGCGCCTGACGTGGTCGGGCATAGCGCTGCATGCGGGCGTCGTTCCTGGGTATCGCGCGTCTCATGGCTGCATCCGCCTGCCCGCGAGCTTTGCCCAATCGTTGTTCGGCTTGACCAAGGTTGGCGCACGCGTTGTCGTATCGCCTGATGACGTCGAGCCTGTCCGGTTTGATCATCCAAATTTGTTCAAGCCACTACCAGCAGAAACGCCGCGTTCAGCTGGATTGCAGATCGCACAAGAGACCACGCAAGTGGCTGCAAACGACGCCAGTCCAAATGCGGACACGAGCGGTCTAAGTGAAATGCCGCAACTCATCGGCATAAGTCCGGCTCTCGCAGAAGCGGCGCGCGATCCTGACGCTTTCGCAGAACCCGGCCATCCTCGTTCGCGCGCAGAAGCTGACCGGCAAACAATCGACAAAATCAACAAGCTTCAAGCCGCGTTGCAATCCGCCGAAACTCAAAAGATCGCTGCCAGCGAAAAGGCTAAGTTGGCTGTGGCAAGCGCTGATGCTGCCGGGCCGCAAATGGCTGCAGCGAAACAGATTCTGATCCCCTCCGCGCCGCGATTGTTGCGGCGGATGGCCGCTTGAACCAAGCAGCAGCCAAATTCGCAGCCTTCATGACCTCTGGCGGAACGGATCAACCCGCCGCAAAGTCCGGCAACAAAAATGCCGCCAGTGCTGAAGACCGCGAAGCCGAGATCGAAGACGCGTTGCTCGACGCCCGGATCGAAGCTGATGCTGCGCGCGCCGAACTGGCCCGCCGCGAATTGGATTTCGCCGCGATTCAAGGCGCGGCAACCGCCGCAGAATCCGCACGCACCGCAGCACTCGACGATGTTCGGCAAGCCCAAGCGCAACTGCGCAGCGCTCAGGCAGATCTGATTGAAGCCAACAAGGAAAAAGTTCGCCGCAGCAAGCCGATCGCGGTTTTCATCAGCTTGAAATCAGAGCGCATTTATATTCGCCAAGGCTTCGAGCCGTTGCTCGAAGCGCCTATCACAATCGATCAAACCGGACGTCGCGTCGGCACGCACGTATTTACGGCCATGGGATACAGCGCGGATCAAAACGCGTTTGATTGGCGGTTGATGAGCGCTCATTTGCCAGCGTCTACCGACGACATCGAAGAAATGTCCTCGAAAAAGAGCCGCCGTCGCGACGCCGCCCTGCCCCATTCTCAGGAAACCAGCATTCGCATGGCCCGGTTGGCACTGGAAGCAGTCAAAATCCCTGCCGACATTCAGGAGACGATCACCAAGCTCACCCGCCCAGGCGCTTCCCTGATCATTTCTGACCGTGAATTGCCAGCCAACGAAAACGGCCTTGGAACCGAATTCGTTGTGCTGACGCGCTAACCGCTCAATTCAATTCTACCGGAGTTACATTGAGACTGATGGAAGCGGCGCAACGCCGATCAGCCACGCGTGACCTCCAAGCAGCAACGCCGCGTAAAGCGCCAGACCGGCACCAACTACAATCACGTCATTCAAAATGCTCGACGGCTGCTTGTCACCAAGCGGTCCAAGCGCGCCGCGCTGCTTGACCGAGATGCGGTCATAGATGGCGTAGGCGAGAAACGATCCGAACAGAAGCAAGGACGCGAGGTCGCCATTCGACAGTAAATGTGCCAGCGCCCACAATTTAATTGCCAGAAGTGTCGGGTGCTTGACGGCGGAGCGAATGCGCGACGGCACTTGCGAAGCCACCAGAAAAATCATCGCCGGCAACATCAATAGCAGTGCGATGTGGCGCGTCCAGACCGGCGGGTCCCACAGAACCGGGTTCTTGCCCGGATGCAGCTGCATTTTGTGATAGCCAAAAACGATGACCGCAAACCCAATCAGAGACAAAATTGAGAAAATCGCTTTGTATGCACCAGCACCAACGCGATTCCGCAGCCCATCGCGCACCTCTGGAATCGTCGGCAACAGGTGAACCCCGAGAAACAAGGCCAGTCCAACGATCAGCAGCATCATGGGGGATATTCTCCGGTTGCAATACGCACGCATAGCATTTTGGCATTGAACTTCAAAATCCTAACGGCATCCAGGTTGCGGCTGCATGGAGCTGTGGAAAGGGCTTTCGGGCGAAGGCGTTGTGCCGTGATATTCATCTATAGATTGAGCACACCACCGGAGGGGCAAGGCCATGCGTTTGGCGACCTACAATGTCGAGAATCTTTTCGCGCGTGCCCGCGCGCTCAACCTCGACGATTCCAGCGCGGCGCGTCCGATACTGGAGCGCTTTTCGGAACTCAACGCTCTGTTTGAAGAGCCCGCTTATACGGACGCCCACAAGGCGCGCATGCTGAAGCTGCTGCAAGATCTTGGCATCGACAAGCGCAACGACAGCCAATACGTGATCCTGCGCGAAAACCGCGGCCAGCTCGTTACCTACAGCAAGCTGAAGGGAACGCGGATCGTCGCCAATAGCCGGGCGGATTGGGTCGGATGGCTGGAAATGAAGACCGACGTCATCAATGGCATCGCAACGCGCAACACTGCGCAAGTCATCCGCGATGTCGATCCTGATGTGCTGGCGGTCGTAGAATGCGAGGGGCGCCACGCGTTGCAGCAGTTTTCACATCAATTGCTTCCGACCGTTGGCGGCGAACCCTACGACAACATCATGCTGATCGATGGCAATGATGATCGCGGCATTGATGTCGGCCTGATGACCAAGCGCGGTTACCAGATCGGCTGGATGCAAAGCCACGCCGACGACAAGACCACGCTCGGCGACACGGTCTTCAGCCGCGATTGCCCGGAGTATGGCGTGCGCACGCCGAAACGCGAAACCGTTTGGGTGCTGGTCAATCATTTCAAGAGTAAGGGTTATGGCGGGCAGGATTCATCCGACCGCAAACGTTGGCTGCAAGCCGAAGCGACGCGCCGCATACTCGAACGGCTCGAGGCTGAAAAGGCGCCACTGATTGCGGTTGCTGGTGATTTCAACGATACGCCCGACAGCGCACCGTTGGCACCGCTGTTGGTTGAAAGCGGCTTCAAGGATATTTCCACGCACAAAGCGTTCAACGGCGATGCACATCCCGGGACATACGGGCGCGGGGCTGCCCGTGACAAGATCGACTACATTTTGCTATCGCCCGCGTTGTTCGAGCGCGTCACAGGTGGCGGCGTTTGGCGCAAAGGCGTGTGGGGGCCGAATAAGAAGCCAGCATGGGATGTCTATCCGGAAATGAAATCATCGTATCACGCAGCGTCCGATCACGCCTGCCTTTACGCCGATCTGGACGTGTGACGCGTCACGGCAAGAAACCCTTATCGAGATCGAGGGCTTGCCGCGATATCTGCTTTTTGCGCACGTCCGTGTGTGTGGCCGTCCACGCCAAGTGTGTACCGGCCGCTTCAGACGAGCGCGACCGCAACGACAGTGCAACCGTTTCACCGCTCTTCAATGCAACCGGCTCCAGCAGCGGAAAATACAGCTGCTCCCAATGCGTGCGCGCGGCGCCTGGGCCGGTTGATAAAAACCGTGCCGGGCTTAACCGCGCAACCCACCAAACCGCAAACCCGTAAATCGTCTGCGGCTTTTCTGATTGCCAGCGCGCCTCGCCTTTGCGGGCGTTGCGTGTATCCTTGGTCAGATCGATAGTGTCCCAGGAGACCGCCGACCTGCCAGATTCGAGCAATTCGGTCGCGGCCAGCGTGCGCACGTAAGCGTTATTGAAGCTCATGGCCTGCGCGACGGAGAGATCCAGACCCTTGCCGATACGCTGCCAGGCGCGCAACTCATCATCAATGCGCGGCGTGATAACCGGGGCCACGTACTGCTTTATCTCGGATGGAATGACTTGCCCTTTGGGCTTCAGAAAGCGGCGGCGCGCGTCAGTCAGCGTATCGATGATGTTTTCTTCAAGCGCATAATTGCCGAGCGTTTCGGAAACGATCAGATCGGCTTGCAGCCGGTCGTTGAATTCAGTCGAATGGCATGGGATCAAGTGGCAATTCTTGACGCGATTTGCCTTGAGAATTTTGCTGGCGACACCGGCGACTTCGGCGGTCTCAAACATGTAGACGGTTTTAGCGCCGAGCTTTGACGCCATCAGCCCCAGCAAGCCGGTGCCCGCGCCGATGTCGGCAACCACGGTTTGGCCTGGAATGATCGCGGATTTTAACGCGGCATAAAACGCATCATTGCGCACCTGGTCGGCAATCAAAGTGCGATGATATTCGATCCGCATGGCATCACATCTTTAAATGGCGGCCGCGGACTTGATAGATCGTCAGCGCCGTGGCAATCGCGAGATTGAGACTATCGAGCGCACCGCTCATCGGTATCTTGACGCGCCGCGTGCAGGAGCTCACGACTTCCGCCGACAGGCCCGGACCTTCACTTCCCATCACAACGAGTTCCGGGCCGCGGTAGATCACTGCGCGGAAATCATCTGTCGCTTCGAGGTGCGTTGCAATGACGTCGCCCGGCCACGCGGCAGCGAGAGCCAAGAACGCTGGACGCTCCATTTTGACAAGCGGAACGGCAAAGATCGATCCCATCGTGGCGCGGATACACTCAATCGAATAGGCATCGCAGCACTGATCGATCAGAATGACGCCGGCAACACCAGTTGCGTCACTGGTCCGCAAAATAGTGCCGAGGTTGCCAGGATCACGCACTTGTTCAAGAGCCAGCCATGTTGCTGATTTAGAAACCGTCTTGGCATCGGGCGGTGCTGTGAATGCCTGTTTGAACACGCCGAGCACGGTCTGTGGATTGTCTTTCGATGCGAGCTTCGAGAGAACCGCTTCTGAGACTTCCAAAACCTCGGCACCTTCTTTGAACGCCCAGGCGATCAAGCCGCGCACGATGCCGGCGTCGTTGGTGCCGGCCTGATAAATCAGCGTTTCCGGCACATATCCATGGTCACGCGCGGTGATCAGCAGCGACGCGCCTTCGGCCACGAACAACCCGGTTTCCTTGCGGACTTTGCGCATCTCGAGGGCACGGATGGCTTTGACGCGATCATTGGTCAGCGAGGTGATGATTTTGGCCACGGTCATGACAGCGCGCTCCAGCGCACGAACAGCGAGGTCGGAACCTGAACGCCGCTTTTCGCCTGGATCGCGAGTTCGCCGCGATCATAGTGGCCCTGCTTGTCTCGCAATGTGTCGTGCATCAGCTGATCGAACGCCAGCGCCGACGCGCGGATCGCGTAGACCGTCAGCACCATTGCCGCGCCACCGGGCGCCAGAAGTTTTGCGCAGTCATTCAGCAGGCCGGGCAGATGCGAAAATAGATCCCAGACTTCGCCTTCGGGGCCCCGGCCGAACTTCGGCGGATCGACCAGGATGACGTGATATGTTTTACCGCGCCGGACATCGCGCGCCACGAACTTAGCCGCGTCATCGACGATCCAGCGGATTTTGGCGGCATCAAGTTTTGACGCTGACTGGTTTTCTTTGCCCCAGGCGATGGCCTTCTTTGACGCATCAACGTGAGTCACTTCGGCGCCGGCTTTGGCGGCCAACAGCGAAGCCGCACCCGTATAGCCAAAAAGATTGAGCACGCGCGGCGTCTCGCCCGTCACCTTGGCGATTTCAGACAGCATCCACTGCCAATGCGGATGTTGCTCTGGAAAGAGGCCAAGGTGCCAGAGCCCCGACAACTTGCACAACATCGTGACGTCATCGACCTTGACCGGCCACGCGTCGGGCACCGGCTTGTCGATCCGCCACTTACCCTTCTCGTCATCTTCGCCGGAGGCCGAGAAAACCGCGTTGGCTTTGGCCCACTCTGCTTTCGGCACACGCTGTTGCCACAGCGCTTGCGGCTCTGGCCGGTCGACCGTGATCTTGCCGAAGCGCTCAAGCTTTCGCCCACCGCCCGCATCCAGCAGCGTGTAGTCGGAAAAGCCGGACGATGTGATGAGTGAAAGAGTTGACGTTGACATCGGCGGCGGCACGCTTTCAGCGATGGGTTAAGCCGCGCCTTTAGCACGATTGCCAGTGAAACGCAGCGGGGGCCTGCAAGGTGCGTAAATCCGCCCGCCGCCACATCGCTTTACTTCAATTGATCGGCCATCGCGGCAATGGTGCGTTGGTAAACGCCAGCGGCATTCCATTCGCCGATTACGCCATAGTTCGACGTGCCTGGCTGCCAGCCCTGCCCCGCAGACCAGCCGTGCGCTTTCAGGAAGTTCGCAGTTGACGCCAAAACATCTGGCACGCTGTTGACGAGATCGCGGCGGCCGTTGCCGTCAAAGTCGACGGCGTATTTGACGTAGGGCAGCGGCAAGAATTGCGTCTGGCCGATTTCTCCAGCCCACCCGCCGCGCATCTGGGCGGCAGTCATATCGCCGTTTTGCACGATTTTCAGAGCCGCCATAAGTTGAGGTTCGAAGAACGCCGAGCGGCGGCAATCATAGGCAAGCGTTGCCAGTGCCTGGATGATCGAAATCCCTTGGCCGCGGTCAGATCCGTAATTGGTCTCAAGGCCCCAGATGGCGATGACGATTTCAGCCGGCACACCAAAACGCTTTTCCATGCGGTCGAGGGTAGCGCGATGCTTCGACATCATCGAGCGGCCACGACTGATGAGTTGCGGCGACACGCGGCGCGCATAGAATTGGTTGAAACTCAACTTGAACGACTTCTGCGAGCGATCAAGGCGGATCACGTTGCGGTCATAGACAATACCGCCGAGTGTCTTGCCGAGTGTGCCTGCAGATATTCCTTGGCTTGCAGCCTTGCCCTTGAAGCCTTCGAGCCAGCTCTCGAAGCCGCCCGCGTCACTGCCGCACTTGGCTGTGGCGGCGCCGGCCGTGAGCGTGCACAGTGCGGCGATGGCCGTCAATCGAATGATGGCTGCAATCTTCAATCGGCGCATCACCACATACTCCCAATTGCGCAAAGCGTCCGGACCGCAGTAACCCGCGTATCCAAACACGTCAGCTAATCTAAATCCTCAACGACCGTATCGCCGCCGCCTTTGATCCGCTGAGACAATGCGGCTTCGATGAAGATATCGATGTCGCCATCGAGCACATCATCGGGCGCAGTGGACGCGGCACCTGTGCGCAGATCCTTGACCAGCTGATAGGGCTGCAAAACGTACGAGCGGATCTGATGGCCCCAGCCGACATCGGTTTTAGCCGCCTGTTCTGCGTTAGCTTTGGCCTCGCGCCGCTTCAGCTCCATTTCATAGAGACGGGCTTTCAAGCGGTTGAACGCGATTTCCTTGTTCTGATGCTGCGAGCGTTGTTCTTGGGCGAAAATAATAATGCCCGAAGGCTTATGCACCAAGCGAACCGCGGACTCTGTTCGGTTGACGTGCTGGCCGCCCGCACCCGACGAGCGCGCGAACGAAATATCGACATCGGACATATTGATTTCGACATCGATCGTGTCGTCGATCACCGGATAGACTGTGACGGACGCAAAACTGGTGTGGCGGCGGGCGTTAGAATCGTAGGGCGAGATGCGCACGAGACGATGCACGCCAGCTTCCGTCTTCAACCAGCCATAAGCGTTCTCACCTTCGATTTCGAACGTTGCAGATTTAATGCCCGCGACTTCACCATCACTTTGGTCGATCAGCTTGACCTTGTATCCGCGCCGCTCTCCCCAGCGCAAATACATGCGCGCGAGCATTGAAGCCCAATCCTGACTTTCGGTGCCGCCGGCGCCGGCGTGAACTTCAATGTAGGTGTTCATGCCATCGGCTTCGCCCGACAGCAGCGCTTCGACCGAGCGGCGGTGCGCTTCCAAATCGATGCGCTTCAGCGCGGCTTCGCCTTCAGCAACGCTTGCGGCATCGCCCTCGGCTTCGCCTAGTTCGATCAGCGTCAAAGCGTCGTCGTGATCGCGTTCAAGGCGGCGGAACTCAGTGATTGCGCGCTCCAAAGATTGGCGCTGGCGCATGACCTTCTGGGCGTTCTTCGGATCGCTCCAAAGGCTTGGATCCTCGGACTTCGCGTTCAGATCTGCCAAGCGGTCGTCGGCTGTGTCCCAGTCAAAGAGACCTCCTCAGGAGGGCGAACGCCTCCTTGATATCGTCCGACAATTTTTGCGCTTCAGCGCGCATGACGTCCTCCGGGGGAATTTTTGCCCGGCGCTGAGGCGCACGGCCAAGCGGGCTGATTAATGGAAAACAGGACGCGACGTATAGAGGCGGGTGGATGATCTGTAAACGCGGCATGCTCGGCCGCGGTTCAGGTGAGGCTTGAAATCCTTGTGATCACCAGACATCACCGCGGCCAGAGCCGATACCCGGCGCGCCACTGCCCGGTGGAGGTGGCGGACCGCCGCCAGGCGCGGCGCCTGGGGGAAGGGCTGCTGATGCGGCGTCTGACGTGGGGCTGGCAATACCAATCACTGAATAGGCATCGTCAGGCTCCTCGTTCGGCTTGAACGCTTCGAGGATTGTGTTTTCGCCTTCGCCGCCCTGCGAACGCAGTCCTGTCTTGAGGTTGATGCGCACCAGCTTCATTCCCGGCGGAATTCGAAACGGAGCGGCCGGCGTCTCGGCCAGCGCTTCCTTCATGAAATCGCCGAACATCGGGGCTGCAATAGCGCCGCCCGTATTGCCTTTGCCAAGTGGTTTTGGCGTGTCGTAGCCGACGAACACTCCAACCACCATGTCCGGCGTGTAGCCGATAAACCAGACGTCTTTTTCTTCATTCGTCGTGCCGGTCTTGCCGGCCAACGGACGATTGAGCGATTTGAGCGACGTTGCCGTGCCACGCTGCACGACACCCTCAAGGATTGATGTCATCTGATAGGCCGAATGCGGATCGACGATCTGCTTGCGGTCATCGATCAAATCCGGCTCCGCTTGGCCAGCCCATTTCTCAGCCGTGCACCCCATGCACTGGCGTTCGTCATGACGCCAGACCGTGCGGCCCCAGCGATCTTGAATGCGATCGATCAGTGTTGACTTTACTTCGCGTCCGCCATTGGCGAGCATGCAATATGCGGTCGCCATGCGCAGCAGCGTGGTCTCGCCGGCGCCAAGCGACATCGACAGCACCGGCAGCAAATCGTCGTAGATCCCGAACCTCTTGGCGTATTCGGTGATGATCGGCATGCCGAGATCTTGCGCCAAGCGCACGGTCATCTGGTTGCGCGATTTTTCAATCCCAAAGCGCAGTGTGGCAGGACCGGCGGATTCTTTCTTCTCGTAGTTTTCAGGCTTCCAGATTTCCTGGCCCGGTCCCTGCTCGATTTCAATCGGCGCGTCGAGAATGATCGACGTCGGCTTATATCCGTTGTCGATTGCCGACGCATAGACGAACGGCTTGAACGACGAGCCCGGCTGGCGCTTGGCCTGAATGACGCGGTCAAACTGGCTCATAGCGAACGAGAACCCTCCGGCAACCGCGAGCACGCGTCCGGTATGCGGGTCCATCGCGACCAGTCCGCCGCCAATTTCAGGGATCTGCATCAGGCTCCAAGTGCCGGCAATGTTCGACGGGTCTTTGGGCGCTACGTAGACAACGTCACCCGGCGCGAGCAGATCACTGACCGCCTTCGCCTCAGTTTTCTTGACTGGAATTTTCGCCCACTTCAGCTCTTCAATCGGAACCTCAACGGCTTCGCGATCTTTGACCAGCGTGCCGTCCTGTTGCCGCGCGGGCCGTAAACCGATGACAGCCTTGGCCTTCTGCGATTCAAGCACGACGCCCAGCCGCCAAGGCTGAATGTCGGACGGCACATCAATGGCCCCAAGCGGAACGCCCCAGTCGCCCGAAATATCGATCTTTGAAACGGGACCGCGCCAGCCCTGTTGGCGATCGAACTTGACGAGGCCGTCGATCAAAGCGCGGCGCGCAATCCGCTGCAGCCTCGGATCGAGCGTGGTGCGGACGGACATGCCACCGCCGTACAGCTTGTCTTCTCCGTACTGCCCGAGCAGCGAGCGGCGGACTTCCTCGGCGAAAAACTCAGCCGTTGAAATGTGCGCGCCCGTCGAGCGCAGATTGACGGTGAGCGGGATTTTCTTGGCCGCGGCCGCTTCTTCCGGCTTGATGTATCCGTTCTCGGCCATTTGGCCGATGATCCAGTCGCGCCGCTCGGTCGCTTTAGCGGTGTGTTTGAACGGATGATAGTTGTTCGGCGCTTTGGGGAGCGCTGCGAGGTAGGCTGCTTCCTCGATCGTCAGATCACCAAGCTCTTTGTTGAAATAGGTGAGCCCTGCCGCGGCAACCCCGTAGGAGTTGAGACCGAGATAGATTTCGTTGAGGTAGAGTTCGAGGATCTTATCTTTCGAATAGGCCCGCTCGATGCGGATCGCGAGAATGGCTTCCTTGACCTTGCGTTCAATCGAGCGTTCGTTGGTCAGCAGGAAGTTCTTGGCAACCTGCTGCGTGATCGTGGACGCCCCCTGATCGCGCTTGGCGCCGCCCTTGATCTTGTTCTCAGCCGCCTTGTAAACGGCGCGCGCAAGCCCCTGGAAGTCGATGCCGCCGTGGTCGTAAAAACGGCGATCTTCGGCCGACAGGAATGCGCCAAGCACGCGCTTCGGCACCGTATTGATCGGCACGAAAATGCGGCGCTCGCGGGCAAACTCAGAAATCAGCGAGCCGTCGTGCGCGTGAATACGCGTCATTACTGGCGGCTCGTACTTGGCGAGGCTCTCGTAGTCCGGCAGATCTTTCGATTGCTGCGAGATGTAAACGCCAATGGCCGCCGAAGCCGCTACGAAAATCAGCACAAATGTGCCGAAGCCGAACCCGAGGAAACTCAGGAGCAGGCTCTTGCGCCGTTTGCGCTTCTTTTTGGGCGCTGCCGGTGGCGGTAGCGTTACGGGTCGCATCGTTGCCGAAAATCCGTCAGTTGAGTTGATGGTTTAGCCCGTTTAGTGCGGTGCAGCAAGAACGCCATGGACGGCGCGCCACCATAGCACGGAATGTGGCGGCACGTCGTCCGCCAGCGGTCTGAATTTCAAGGGTGTTCTGCCGTTCTTTTACTGAAATACGTCTGCACGGCGGCACCGATAGACGCCGCCACCTGCTTCTGCCAGCTGGCCGTCGACATCTGCTCTTGGTCTTTTGAGTTACTCATATAGCCAAGTTCGATCAAAACCGAGGCTGCATGTGTCTGTTTCAACACCTTAAATGCTGCCGAACGCTGAGGGTCCTTGGACATAGTGATCGCTTTGCCGAGCCGGCCTGCGACCACATTGGAAAAATCAGCGGAAAAGTTTGAGGTTTCCCGTTTTAACAGGTCGATGAGGATGTTTTTGACCTGATCGTGCGCGGGGCCACTTCCGCTTTCGAGTCCGGCGATCATATCCGACGCGTTTTCCTTTTCGGCCATTTGCCGCGCTTGCTCGTCGGATGCCCGCTCGGACAAGGAGTAGATCGTCGCGCCGCGAATACTTTCGGCGAAGTTGCGCTCTTCAATCGAGTCTGCGTGCAACGAAATGAACAGGTCGGCGTCGTTTTCGGCTGAAAACTTCAGGCGGCGGTCGAGAGATACAAAAACATCGCTGGTCCGGGTCATTTTGACGTCGTAGCTGCCGCTCTGGGTCAAAACGGCCTTCAACTGCTGGGCAACCGCTAGAACGACGGCCTTTTCGGAAACCGCCCCTGGGCTCGTCGCGCCGGGATCGATGCCCCCGTGACCTGGATCGATGACGATCACAGGCTTGCTCTTGGCCGTTGGCTTGCCCCGAACGTCACTGGCGCGCGGGGATTTGGGGTCGGCAGTGGTGGCAGGTTGGCGGGTCGCCCCAGTCCCAGCTCCAAAACTCTGAGCATCGGTTTTGACCAAGACGAGCTGCAAGAGCACGCCCTTGCCGTCAACTTTGCTATCGGCGCGGGTCATACCGGCAGATTTGATTTTAACCGGGCCCGCCGTGTCGATCACGATCCGCGCTTTGCCTTCGGCGAATAAGCCATAGCGAAACGCCGAGATCAGCCCCTGCTCTTGGCGGCCACTAGACGGCGGCAACTTGAACGCAACATCCGGCAGATCGATAATTACCCGGTACGGGTTCGACAGCGTGAAGATCTCGGCCGGGACGCCGTTGCTCAGCATCAGGTCAAATGTGGTTGTATCGGCGCCCGCCGCTATTGCGACCGAAGTAGCCTCGGATGCAGCCAGCGCCACGGCATTACCGGGGATGATGGAAAGCCAAGCGGCCGCGAACGCCACAAGGCGCGACGCAAACTTTAGGTGCGCCACGCGCGCTCCACACCTCGCCTTAGTTCTGCGCTTGAAATGACAAATCAAGGTGCCCCCACCTTCGCCCAGACCGCGACCTTCACAATTTAACGCTTTGTTTTAACTTATCTATACACTGTAGGAGGCGGTCTGAACACTGCCCCGCCAGTTTAGCCTTATAGCACTTGCTTCAACGGGGGCGACCCCGTACACTCGTTACCATATTCGGTCGCGTTGGCCTGACGTGTTGATCTACAGCATGTCACAAAGACGTTCATGACCGCTGATCGGCCTGCTGCAGCACTCCAAAAGATGCCGCTTTCCCAGGTAATTAGTGGTCGGCCGGATGGCAGTCCAGAACTTCGCAGAGGGCGCGTTTGCGTCGACCTCGCGGCGGTATGGTTTGCACGGCCTGCGACCCGCGCCCCACTAAAGCTTTAGGATGGCGCGCAGCGGTGCTGCTCCACTGTTTTTCCGGTCCAGCCCGCCCGCAGAAGGAGGGCGAACACTCTGGATCGGGCCTCAGTACTCCTAACAAAACGGCATGGCTCCATGCCGGACACTCCATTTCCGGGCCGTTGTGCAAGCTGCAAAGCGGCGCTTCTGCCGGGTTGTAACGACAGAAACTTACCCGCTTACACTCTTAAGCTTAGGGCCATGACGACCGATTGCACCATTTCAGATCCTGCCACGCCGGCCTTGCGCCGGAAGACTGGCGGACACGCTTCCCAGGGCGCCCAGCGCCACCAGGCAGTGGAAACGGTGCTGCGCGCGTCTCGCTCACCCAACTCCCAATCAAAAAATGCGCGCCACCGCGCCCCGCTCGCCCATCGTCTCTGTGCCATCAGGACACTAGGTGAGCCGCCGCCCCAGCGCGCCGAGGAACACCCAAAATGTCATCAAATACCAAGATGCTTATCGACGCGACCCACCCGGAGGAAACCCGGGTTGTCGTTCAACGAAATGGCCGCGTAGAAGAATTCGACTTCGAAAGTGCTGCCCGCAAACTGTTGCGCGGCAATATCTATCTCGCCAAGGTAACCCGGGTTGAGCCGTCGCTGCAGGCCGCTTTCGTAGACTACGGCGGAAACCGCCACGGCTTTCTAGCGTTCAATGAAATCCACCCCGATTATTATCAGATCCCGGTAGCGGACCGTCAGGCGCTGATCGACGAAGAAGCAGCCGCCGAAGCCGAACTTGAAGCTGCCGCCGACCGCCGGGCTGAAGCCTTAGCGCGGCGTGCGCAGAGCCGTCGCCCGGAGCAGCAGTCCGCGTTTACCGGCAGCACAAGCCGCGATATTGGCGATGATGCGTCTGACGATGGCGACGCCGGATCAGACGCCTCGCACATCATCGACGTCGAGGAAGATGAGCACATCGAAGCAGTCGGCGGGGACGCTGAGGACAATGACGCGCCCCCGGCTTTTGAGCAGCCGGCCTTTGAGCCACAGACCTTTGCCGCAGCCGTTGAGCGCAGCGCCGAAATTATTTCCGAAGATTACGCGCCTCGTGCCGCAGAGCAGCGCGAACTGCCGGAACGAGTCGTGCCGGCAGGTGACGACACCGAGCCGCCCCACATGCATCATGAGGCGGAAGACGACGAGGACGCAGAAGAAGCCGAACAGGCCGGTGAGTTCGAAAGCAACGCAAACGACGCCGAAGACCACCCAGACGCGCACGGCGATCACACTGCCGATGCCGGCGAACACCGCTCGAGCCGCTCGCCGGACGAACGCTCGTCGGCCGATTTCCACGAGGAAGCGCCGGTTCGTCAACGCCGCCGTCCGCGCAGCTACAAGATCCAGGAAGTCATCAAGCGCCGCCAGGTCATCCTAGTCCAGGTTGTCAAGGAAGAACGCGGCAACAAGGGCGCTGCGTTGACCACGTACTTGTCGCTCGCTGGCCGCTATACCGTTCTGATGCCGAATACCGCACGTGGTGGCGGTATTTCCCGCAAGATCACCAACCCGCAAGACCGCAAGCGCTTGAAGGCCATCGCCAACGAGCTGGAGGTTCCGGAAGGGATGGGCCTCATTATCCGCACCGCGGGTGCGGCACGGACTAAGCAGGAAATCAAACGCGATTTCGAATACCTGCTGCGTCTGTGGGAAAGCGTGCGCGATTTGACCTTGCAATCGACCGCGCCTAGCCTCGTCTACGAAGAAGGTGATCTGATCAAGCGTTCGATCCGCGACCTCTATAACAAGGACGTCGAGGAAGTCGTGGTGGCGGGCGATGCCGGCTATCAGGAAGCCGCCGCCTTCATGCACATGCTGATGCCAAGCCACTCCAAGCATGTCGTGCCGTACAACGCGCCGACACCGTTGTTCACGAGCTACGGCGTCGAGCGCCAGCTGAACGCCATGTTCCTGCCGCAGGTCACACTGAAATCCGGCGGCTATATCGTGATCAACCAGACTGAAGCTCTGGTCGCGATTGACGTCAACTCGGGCAAGTCGACACGCGAGTTCTCGATTGAGGAAACGGCGCTTGCGACCAACCTTGAAGCCTCCGACGAAATCGCCCGTCAGTTGAAGCTGCGCGACCTTGCCGGCTTGATCGTCATCGACTTCATCGACATGGAAGAAAAGCGCAATAACCGCGCGGTTGAGCGGCGTCTGAAGGATGCGCTGCGCTTTGACCGGGCGCGCATTCAGCTGGGCCGCATTTCGCACTTCGGCTTGATGGAAATGTCGCGTCAGCGGTTGCGCACCGGCGTTCTTGAAGGATCGACCTCGCAGTGCCCGCACTGCCAGGGCACGGGCATCATCCGCTCGACGGAGAGCATTGCACTTGCCGTTCTGCGCGGCCTTGAGGATACCATCACGGCCGGTGCCAACACTGCGCTGATTGCAACCACGACCCCGACCGTTGCCCTCTATATCCTCAACTCCAAGCGCGCCTACGTGACCGACATGGAAGCGCGCCACGGCTATCCGGTCACAATCATCGGCAGCGACCGCATCCAAGGCGCTAACTTCACGGTTGAACGCGGTGCACCGTCGGCCCTGCCATTGCACCGTCCGCAGCGCGCAGCAGTTAATATGGACTGGGGCTTTGAAGGCGAGGGCGAAGACGAAGCGCCAGCTTTCCAGAGCGCCGAGATTGAACACGTCGGCGACGTCGAAGATGGCGACGAAGGTGGCGCGCCAGAGCGCTCAGGCCGCAGTGAAGGCCGGGCTGAGAGCCGGGGCGAAGGCGACGAAGACGGCAACCGCAAGGGTGGACGCCGCCGCCGCCGCCGTGGCCGTGGACGCGGCCAACGCGGAGACGAAGGCGAACGCACGCAGGGCGCACGCCCAGTCCGTGGTCCGGATCAAGCCTCCGGCTCCGGCGATGGCGATGGCGATGACGCGCACGACAACAACAATATCGAAGACATCGGCGGCGACGATGCCGAGGGTGACATCGAGGACAATGGCGATAGCGTAGATCAGACGCAGCGTGCCGACCGGCCGGACGGTGCTCGCGGCGAAGCTGGTGATCGCCCAGGCCGCCGCCGCCGCCGTGGACGCCGCGGTGGACGCCGGGGCCGCGAAGGCAACGGCAGCGAAAATGGCAGTCGGGATTTGGCAGCACGCGGCGAAGCGCCAGATGATGCTGACACGCCTGACCTCCCAGGCCTCGGCGAACAGCCGGATTTGGGCGCACCATCAAATGATGGCCTGGCGCCTGCGCGCGACCGTTCTGATGACCGGCCACCTCGCCGCAACGGACATTCTGACCGCGCCCGCACAGATCGGATCTGGGATGTGCCGTCGGCAACCGCCGAACCGCGTGACCACGCCGGAACCGCAGCGGATCTAACGCCTCTCAGCGCGCCCGTGACTGTGACGAACCCGGAGCCAAAGGCCGAAGACCATCGTCCCGCGCCGCGCATTGCAACGGCCGGGGTGTCTGCTCCAACCGCTGTTGAAACGCAGCCCGCGCGGCCGCGCCATGAGGCCGGCTCAAGCGAACCGCGGATTGAGCGGGTCGTCGTGCGGCCTGATCAAAGCGAAAATCCTGGCGACGACGCTCCAGCTCAGCCGCAGCGCAAAGGCTGGTGGCAACGCCGGTTTGGCAACGAGTAACGACCAGGTTTGATCGAAGCACCGGCCGCAGACAGCACTCATTGCCTGTCTGCGGCCGTTTTTTTGTGACCCCGGGCGGCAGGCAGCCGGCGGAGACAGCGGCCTGCGTCGCAATTGCCTGCAGGAATCCGTTGGAATTCCGGGACGAGCGGCTTTCTCTCGGCCCGACTTAGGCTATAAGCCGGGCTGTCACAAAAGTGTCACAAGACACGCTGGTAGCGATGCGCGCCACGCCCGGGAGAGAACACCATGAATAGCGGTCCAGGAGCATTGGCGCGGTTGTTCGGCGCCTCACACAATGATCGTTTTGCAAACCTGCTGAGCCAGCTTGCTGATATCGGCGTCGCCTGCGCCGCTCACTTCCGTACCACCAACGGCCAAGACGTTCCCGGCATCGTTGCTTATGAGCGGCAAGCCGACAAGATCGTCGATGAGATTCACGAGCTGCTCGATAATTCCTTCATCATGCGCTTCGACATACCGGATGCCATGAAACTGACCGACGAAGTCGACGACGTGATCGATGGCATGCGCCAAGCCGCATCCCACATCGATATCTACAAACCCTTTCTGACCACGCTCCGGCCAGAGGCGATGGAATTAATTGTTGCAGGCGAGCGGGCCATCATGGCGCTACGCGACTTGGTGCGCATGCTCGGCGAGCCGCGCCTATCTCTGCAGCGCGTGCGCGATCTGGCGCGCGCCATCAACGACGCGGAATCTGACGCCGACAAAATCATGTCACGCGCCGAACGCGGCCTTGTGCAGGAATTCTCGGCCAGCAATGCCAACCGGCTCGAATTCATTGCGCTCGATAAGCTCTATCAAATGCTTGAAGAAATGACCGATGACGCCAAGCGGTGCGGCAAGCTGGTTGTCTCGCTCGCCCGTAAGGAAGCCTAAATGAGCGCTCTCTCTCTGGCACTCATCCTCGCTCTCACGACCGTCCTGATCGCCGAATTCGTCAACGGCTGGACCGACGCGCCGAATGCTATCGCGACGGTGGTGGCAACGGGTGTAATGTCCCCGCGCAGCGCCATTCTGATGGCCGTGATCATGAATACCATCGGCGCAATGTCTGGAACCGCAGTTGCAAAGACCGTGGGACAGGGCATCGTCGTGCCGGCCGTTCTGACACTGCCGGCCATTACAGCTGCCATGCTTAGTATTATCGCCTGGGGCACATTCGCGGCCCGCGTCGGTATGCCGGTTAGTAAATCGCACGCGTTGCTTGCGGGCCTGGCGGGCGCCGGCTTTGCGGGCGGCGGGTGGGGCGCGCTGCAGTGGACCGGATGGCAGAAAGTCTTCACGGGCATGGCCATGTCGATCGGTCTTGGCGCCATTGCCGCGTTGATACTCGGCCTGATCGTGATCCGCGTGGCAGGCGCCACCAAGCCTGGCCGGTCAAAGCCGTTGTTCGACCGTTTGTCGATTTTGTCGGCCTGCTTCATGGCCTTCAATCACGGCCTCAACGACGGCCAGAAATTCATGGGCGTGTTTGCCATGACACTCTTTGCCGGCGGCGCCATTGAAAAATTCGAAATCGACTATTGGGTGATTGTGATTTGCGCCCTCACAATGGGCATCGGCACGTCGGCCGGTGGATGGCGGATCATCAAAACTGTCGGCGCTAAGATGACCAAACTTCAGTCGTGGCAGGGATTTGCCGCACAAACGGCGGCTGGTTTTACAATTTTTGGCGCGTCTGCCTACGGTATCCCGCTCTCGACGACCCACACCATTACCAGCGGCATTGTCGGTGCTGCTGCCAGCCGCCGGTTCTCAGAAGTCCGGTGGGGCGTGTTACGCCGGATCGTGCTCGCTTGGATTGTCACATTTCCGGTTTGCGCCGTGGTTGCCTATTTCGCGGCACTGGCGGCCAACGCGTTCTTCTAAGCCCCGGGGATGAGATTGCTCCTTTGCCAATGGCGGGCGGCATGTCCCGCATGACCGCAAGTTAACTTGCGCGCGCCGGTCTGCGCCGTATTTTTGGCCGGTTGTTCCGGCTGGTGATCGTCACACCGGGCTCATCAGTTGATGTTTTGAGCCGTTTCCGGCTAGGGTCGCGGCGCGATCCACCAAGATGCTCAGACGTAAAGGAAAGCGGATGCTGAGGACACGCAAGGGCGGGCGCTCTGCCATGCGAATTGCAAAAGGGTCCGTATGCGGGTCCGCGGGCAAGTCCGCGGGATTGGCGCTGATCGCCGTGATCATCGGGGCGGCGCAGATTTCGCCGGCGGTGGCCCAGGGCCTGCCGCTCATTCGCGACAGTGAAATAGAGGCGCTGCTGACAGACTACGCCAAACCGATTTTTCGCGCCGCTGGCCTTGGTTCAGGCCGCGTGACCGTGCGTATCGTGCGCAACGAGGCATTCAACGCCTTTGTGCTCGATGGCAGCAACGTGTTCATGCACACCGGCACACTGATGCAGTCCAATTCACCCAACGAGGTGATCGGTGTGATCGCCCACGAATCCGGGCACATCGCTGGCGGGCATATGGCAGCCTTGCGGGCGCGCATCGCCAAGGACCAAACACGCGCCCTGCTCACCCAGATTATCGGCATCGGCGCGATGATTGCGGGCGGAGTCGCAGGTGGTGATTCAGGCCGAGAAACACTGGCTGGCGGACAAGCCGTGATGCAGGGCGGCCAGGATGTGATCATGCGCGGACTGTTGTCCGAACGCCGCTCACAAGAATCAGCCGCCGATCAGGCCGGCCTTAAATACCTGAACGCGACCAAGCAATCAGGCCAAGGCATGCTGACGACGTTTGAGCGCTTTCAGCAGCAAGAATACGTGTCCGACCAATATAAAGATCCGTTCGTGCGCAGCCACCCGGTCGCAACCGATCGCTTGGCCCGGCTGCGTGATTTGATCTCCACCAGCCCCTACATCGGACAGGCAGATCCCCCGGCCCTGCAACTGCGCCACGATCTGATGCGCGCCAAGCTCGCTGGATATCTTGATCGCCCGAGCACCGTTTTCAATCGCTATGGACCGGCCGACAAATCGCTGCCGGCCCGATATGCGCGCGCCATCGCCCGCTTTTTCCAGGGCGGCAGCGGGGCGCTTGAAGCGTCAATTGCCGAGGTCGATGCGCTGATCAAGGAAAACCCGGCGAATGCCTACTTCTGGGAAGTGAAGGGCGATATTCTGATGCGCTCGGGAAAAATGAAAGAGGCCGTTCCTCAATTGCGTCAGGCTTTGAAATTGGCGCCGGAAAGCCCGTTGATGCGGGTGCAGTTGGCGACCGCACTGCAAAACACCAATCAACCGGAGACGCTGAACGAATCCGTTGAACTTTTGCGTAAAGCGCTGATCGAGGATCAAAACCCGCAAGCCTTCCGGATGTTAGCGAACGCCTACTACAAGCAGGGCAAAGGCCCGGAGGCCGATGCCATGACGGCGCAAGCCTACTTCCTTGAAGGCGACGTCAAGCAGTCGCAAATCTTCGCCCGTCGCGCCCAGCCGAAACTGCGGCAAGGCTCGCCGGAGTGGATCAAGAACGACGACATCATCAATTTCAAGCCGCAAACCTAGCGGCACGCCTGCCCGACATCGCAATTCATCAAACACAAAAGAGAAACGCAAAATGTCCCTTCAAATCCGGTTTTGGTCGATGTCAGCCCGCCTCCCACTTGGCCGTGCCGCGCTATGCGCCGTTATTGCTGCAAGCGCTGCCGCAATCACGAGCCTGCCAACGGCCTCGCGCGCCGAAGGACCGGCAGCGTTTTCTGACGATCAGAAGAAGGTCATCGGCGAAATCGTCAAAGACTACCTGATGAAAAATCCCGAAGTTCTGGTCGATGTTCAAACCGCGCTTGAAGCCAAGCTCGAAAAGGAGCAGTCGGAAAAGCTCAAGTCGTTCATGGCTGACAATGCCAAGGACATTTACCGCAATCCAGAAAGCCCGGTTGCAGGAGATCCCAACGGCGACATTACGGTCGTCGAGTTCTTCGATTACAACTGCGGCTACTGCAAGCGCGGGCTGACGGAAGTGCAAAAGCTGATCAACAGCGACAAGAAAGTGCGCTTCGTGTTCAAGGAACTGCCGATCCTCTCGAAGGGCTCTGAGGAAACCGCACGCGCCGCGCTCGCTGCCAAGCGTCAGGGAAAATACTGGGAATTCCACCAGGCGATGCTCAGCATCAAGGGGCAAGCCAACGAAGCCGCATCGCTGAAAGCAGCAGAGGCGCTTTCCCTCGACATGGCCAAATTCAAGGCCGATATGGCCAGTGATGGGGTCAAAAATGAACTCGAAAGCATGAAGACGCTGGCCAAAAAAATGGGCATCAACGGCACGCCGCACTTCCTGGTTGGCGATAAGGCGATCCCTGGCGCGCCGGACGACCTGCACGTCCAGCTTGAGGAACTCGTGGCCGGTTTCCGCAAGTCGGGCTGCAAAACCTGTTAAGCCGCTGCGAGGCAACCGGCGCAACCAATTTTAGCGAATTTAATCAAGCCGTTAGCGGTGTCCACTGCCGCTGCCGGCTGCGCGCTGCTGCGCACTTTGCGGCGCCCGAGAAAGCTGGTAGACCCAAGGTCCTTTTCCCGTTTCGGTGGTAATCAGCGGCCGGACAACAGGACTTTCTTTGCCCGATGACACAGCTCATCTACGTTCTCAACGGCCCGAACCTGAACATGCTGGGCCTACGTGAACCGGCGATCTATGGCCGGGACACGCTAGACGACATTAAAGCCCGCTGCGCGGCCGCAGCGAAAGCGCATGGCCTCGTCACGGATTTCCGCCAGTCGAACCTCGAGGGTGAACTGGTCGGCTGGATCCAGGAAGCCCGCGCCAAGGCCCAGGGCATCATTCTCAATGCGGGTGGATACACGCACACCTCGGTCGCCATTCTCGACGCGCTGCAAGCCGCCGAATTGCCGGTGATCGAAGTCCACCTGTCCAACATTTTCCGCCGTGACCAGTTCCGCCAGCATTCCTACATTTCGCTGGCCGCAACCGGCGTCATCTGCGGACTGGGGGCCAAGGGTTACGAATTGGCACTTGATGCGATGGCCGGGTTGCTCAAAGCCAAGACAGCGGTTTGAAGTATTAGAAAAATTGCGGCACGCGCCGCACCACGCAATCATAGATAGGGACATTCAAGACATGACGGCGAAGGATCAAGGGGCGAAGACAGCGAGTGCCGAGGGCCAGCTGATCCGCGAATTGGCGGAACTCCTCAACGATACCGGTCTTTCCGAAATCGAGATTGAGAAAAGCGGTCTCAAAATTCGCGTTGCCAAAAAACTCAAGGTAACGAGCGCTGTTCCAGTCCAATACGCGCCAGCACCCGTAGCGCACGCGCCCCTACATGATGCCAAGCCGCCCGCTGCACCGGCAGCGGCTGACCCCGCAAAACACCCTGGCGCCGTCAAGTCACCGATGGTCGGCACAGCCTACCGTTCGCCGGAACCTGGTGCGGCTATGTTCTGTGAGGTCGGCTCGAAAGTGAACGCGGGCGACACGCTGCTGATCATCGAAGCCATGAAGACCATGAACCAGATCCCGGCGCCGCGTTCCGGTACAGTCACGGCCATTCTGTTCGAAAATGCCCAGCCGGTTGAATACGGCGAACCCCTGATCGTCATAGAATAATCCGCGCGCCCTCGAGCCGTCACTGAGCGAAGTACCTGGAGAGCCGCCCTCAATGTTCGACAAAATTCTGATCGCCAACCGGGGAGAGATCGCGCTGCGCATTCAGCGCGCCTGCCGGGAACTCGGCATCGCCACCGTGGCGGTTCATTCAACCGCTGACGCCGATGCCATGCACGTGCGTCTGGCTGACGAAAGCGTGTGCATCGGCCCGCCCGCCGCGCGCGACAGCTATCTCAACATTCCGGCATTGGTGACAGCCTGCGAAATCACCGGCGCCGACGCCGTCCATCCCGGCTACGGCTTCCTGTCTGAAAATGCCCGCTTTGCCGAAATCCTCGAAGAACACAAGATTACCTTCATCGGCCCAACATCCGAACACATCCGGATCATGGGCGATAAGATCGAGGCCAAGGAAACCGCGCGCAAGCTCGGCATTCCGTGCGTGCCGGGATCAGCTGGCGCTGTGACCAGCGAAGCCGAGGCGATGAAGGTCGCCAAGGAGATGGGCTTTCCGGTGCTGATCAAAGCCGCAGCAGGCGGCGGCGGACGCGGCATGAAAGTCGCGACGAGTGCCGCTGATCTCGGCGTAGCACTAGCGACCGCGCGTTCGGAAGCCAAAGCCGCGTTCAACGACGATAGCGTCTATATCGAAAAATACCTGCAGAAGCCACGCCACATCGAAATTCAGGTGTTTGGAGACGGCAAAGGCAACGCTGTTCATCTTGGCGAACGTGACTGCTCGCTGCAGCGCCGCCACCAGAAGGTGCTGGAAGAAAGCCCCTCGCCCGCCCTCAACGCTGCCCAGCGCAAGAAAATCGGCGAGACCGTTGCGGCCGCAATGCGCAAGATCAAGTATCGCGGCGCTGGCACTGTCGAGTTCTTGTACGAGGACGGCGAATTCTATTTTATTGAAATGAACACCCGTTTGCAGGTCGAACATCCGGTCACCGAAATGGTCACGGGCGTCGATCTGGTGCTGGAACAGATCCGCGTTGCCTCGGGCGCCGGCCTTAGCTTTACGCAAGAAGACATCGTGATGAACGGCCATGCCATCGAGTGCCGCATCAACGCTGAAAACGCCAAGACTTTCCGCCCCTCGCCTGGCCAAATCACCTATTGGCACCCGCCGGGCGGGCTTGGCGTGCGCGTCGACAGCGGCGTCTACCAGGGCTACCGCATCCCGCCGTATTACGATAGCTTGATCGGCAAGCTTATTGTGACCGGCAAAACGCGCAATGACTGCCTGATGCGGCTGAGGCGAGCCCTGTCGGAATTCGTGATCGACGGCATAGAGACTACGATTCCGCTGTTCCAGGATCTTGTGAAACAGCCTGATATCGTCAATGGTGACTATGATATTCACTGGCTCGAGAAGCATCTCGGGATGAAATAGGCCAAATTGTCCGGCGCGGCATTTTCCGCGCGCGTTCAAAAGTGCGGGTGTAACCTAAGACGATGGCGTCGCGCGACGATCCGATGGTCGAGATCACGCCGCAGGTGTTGCTGAAGGCGTACAGCTGCGGGATCTTTCCGATGGCCGAGAGCGCGGACGACCCGGCGCTGTATTGGATCGAGCCGCAGCACCGCGGTGTGCTGCCACTCGACGGTGTTCACTTTCCCCGCCGGCTTCTGCGCACCGTGCGGACGACGCCGCTAACCGTCAAAATCGATAGCGACTATGACGGCGTCATTGATGGCTGCTCGGCGCCGCGTCCGGGCCGGACAACGACGTGGATCAACAAGCGAATCCGCAACCTTTATCGCGAGCTGTTCGAGCGTGGCGCGTGCCACACGGTTGAAGTGTGGAATGGCGGCCAGATGGTCGGCGGACTATACGGCGTCGCGCTGAAAGGCGCGTTCTTCGGCGAGAGCATGTTTTCAATCGAACGCGATGCCTCGAAAATCGCACTCGTTCATCTGGTTGCGCGCCTGATCGCCGGCGGGTTCGTGCTGCTGGATACGCAATTCACCACCGATCATTTGAAACAATTCGGCACCATCGAGCTGGAACGTGACGATTTTCACGTTGAGCTTGAGAAGGCCCTTAGCGTCAGCGGCCGCTTCACCGCGCTGGCCGCAGACGCCAGCGGCAGCGACGTGGTGGCGCTGATTACGCGCAACGCATCACCAGCTTGAATTGCAGCTGACGTGCGCGCGGGCCTTGTTACCTAAGGAACAGCGGCTGGGGCCAGATCCTGTCAGCGTTGCCACCTTCGGACAGCAAACCCGCTGGTCCGGGCGTGAGGACACCGCTTCGCGCAATTCAGGAGTACAGCTTATGACATCGACATCGCACACGCTTGCCGCTGTGGCGGCGGCGATCGTGATTGCCGCCAGTGCAGGCAGCGCCATGGCCAAGGGGCGGCATGGTGGAGGGCACGGCGGTGGCCACCACTTCTCCGGCATGGGGTTTAGCGGCGGACATCACAGGCACCACCACCGCCCACACCTTTACATCTATTCGGGCGGTGGCGGCTGCGGATACTTCTATGAAAAATGGCAGTACACCGGCCGCTTTTACTGGAAGAGCAAGTACTATCAGTGCAAGGGCTGGTGGTGAGCCGTCATTGAGCGGCACGGCGCGCGGTGGCGGTTCAACACGCCTCGCGCGCTGTGGCCCGGGCAACAGTGGCTGCGTTCTGAACGGGCCTCATTAGACGCGGCGTGCAAAAAACGCTGCAATAGGCTGTTACTAAACACATAAATAGCCGCCAAATATCCGGCTTTTTCCGTCGCCCCACTTGCCGGACCAAATGCGCGGCGCTACGACGATCAGTGTTGAGCTTTGTTTCAAGTATGCGTGGGGCATTCACATGAAAAAATTTGGACGCATTGTGATTGCGGCGGCAGCCGGTCTGTTGATTTCAGTTTCAGGCGCAGAAGCGGCCTGTAAGAAGGCCTTTTACACCGGCTCTGACCGGGATCCGATCTGGTGGGAGGGCCGCGATAACTCGCGCGCCAATTGGTCAGATAAGGTCGCCGGCCACATCGGCAAGAAATGGTCGAAATGGTCGAAAGCGCGGGACGCGAACGACACCTGCACGTGGCTGCCGACGCAGGGCGTG
This sequence comes from Hyphomicrobium sp., assembly GCA_013141015.1. GTDB lineage: Bacteria > Pseudomonadota > Alphaproteobacteria > Rhizobiales > Hyphomicrobiaceae > Hyphomicrobium_B. The sequence goes on from JABFRT010000023.1 coordinate 105,464, forward strand.
AATTGGTGCGTGGCGCGAGCACGGCCGTGCAAGTAAGCGCCTGGCGGCGCTGAAATAACCGCACATTCTGAGCACACGAAAACGTGATGCCGCGGACCCTGGATTCTGCCGGGGTGCGCGAAACTGTATCCATGTTTCGCGGCTTGAACCAATGCAGCCGGGGATGCAAACTCCCGTCACCCCCGACGAGTTGTCCGGACTTTATCATCCGGCAAGCATAAGGAGTCCCGAATGCACAAAATCCTATCCGTATTTGCAGCCGTCTTGTTTGCTGCCATGTCTATGGTGACGACATCCAGCGACGCTGACGCCCGCCGCTATCGTCATGGCCACGGCGGTGCAGGTGCTGCGATCGCCGCTGCAGTGATTGGCGGCATCGTCTTGCACGGCCTTAGCCGGCGCCACCATCGCCGCCACTATTACAACTCGTACTACGACGACGGTTACGGCTACTACGCACCGCGCCGGCGCTATTATTCATCGTCGTATTACACGCCGTACTACGGTAACAGCTTCGGCTACCGCCGCAGCTATGGCCACCGCGGTCATTCTTTCCGTGGCGGAAGTTTTATTTCGTCCGGCAGACACCACGGCCATCACGGCCGCCGCCACTGACAGGACCTACACCACGTCCAACAGAGAACCGGCGCCTCCATTGCAGAGGCGCCGGTTTTTTTATTCCCACTCGATCGTACCGGGTGGCTTCGATGTCACGTCATAGACGACGCGGTTGATGCCTCGGACTTCGTTGATGATGCGGGTGGCGGCGCGGCCCAAGAAGCCCATATCGAATGGGAAGAAATCGGCCGTCATTCCGTCAACCGACGTCACTGCGCGTAAAGCCAGCACGTGATCGTAGGTGCGCCCGTCGCCCATCACGCCGACGGTGCGGACCGGCAACAGCACGGCGAACGCCTGCCAAATCGCATCGTACAAGCCGGCGTTGCGGATTTCATCGAGGTAGATCGCGTCGGCCTTGCGCAGGATGTCGAGCTTTTCGTGCGTGATTTCACCGGGAATGCGGATCGCCAAGCCTGGACCCGGAAACGGATGCCGGCCGACGAACGCGTCGGGAAGGCCAAGTTCCCGGCCAAGTGCGCGCACTTCGTCTTTGAACAATTCACGCAACGGTTCAACCAGCTTCATGTTCATGCGCTCGGGCAATCCACCGACGTTGTGGTGCGATTTGATCGTCACCGACGGACCGCCTGTAAACGACACGCTTTCGATCACGTCGGGGTAGAGTGTGCCTTGCGCTAAGAACTCCGCGCCGCCGATTTTGCGGGCCTCCGCTTCAAAAACATCGATGAAATGCTTGCCAATGATCTTGCGCTTGGTCTCGGGGTCGGAGACGCCGGCGAGCGCGCCGAGAAACTGCTTTGACGCATCCACATGGACCAGCGGAATGTTGTAGTGGTCTCGGAACAGGCCGACGACCTCAGTTGCCTCCGACTGCCGCATCAAACCGTGATCGACAAACACGCATGTCAGCTGATCGCCGATGGCTTCATGGATCAGCACAGCCGCAACCGCGCTATCGACGCCACCCGACAACCCGCAGATCACGCGGCCCTTGCCGACTTGAGCGCGGATTTTGGCGATCATTTCGCGGCGGTATGCGGCCATCGTCCAATCGGATTTCAAGCCCGCGATGCGATGCACGAAGTTTGCGAGCAACTTGGCGCCGTCTGGCGTGTGCACGACTTCCGGGTGGAATTGCACGGCATAGAAGCGGCGCTTCTCATCGGCGACGGCTGCCAGTGGCGCGTTGGGAGAGGTTGCGATCACTTCAAATCCGTCAGGCAACTGCGTGACGCGATCTCCGTGGCTCATCCAAACCTGATGCTCGCCGCCTTTATCCCACACGCCGTCGAACAGCGGGCTCGGTGTTTGGACGCTGACGAAGGCGCGCCCGAATTCACGATGGTGACCGCTCTCGACTTTGCCGCCGAGTTGCTCGGCCATGGTCTGCTGGCCATAGCAGATACCAAGCACCGGAATGCCAGCCGTAAAGACGGCATCAGGTGCGCGCGGGCTTTGAGCTTCTGTTACAGACGCCGGACCGCCCGACAAAATCACGGCCTTCGGTTTCAACTTGGCGAAGGCTGCATTGGCGGACTGGAACGGGTGGATTTCGCAGTAGACGCCCGCTTCGCGCACACGCCGCGCGATAAGCTGCGTGACCTGGCTGCCGAAATCGATGATGAGGATGCTGTCTGACATGCGGGCCCGGCCGGTTGTAGAGGACTATTCGAGTGTGCCGTGGGTAGACCATCGCAGACTGGCACCGTCAAGCGTGCGGCGTGCCGCGGCGTCACAGAAGGCTTGGAAAAACAACGAACTTGCGCAGGGCAGTGGCGCCGAACCGGTTTACGTGGCCGCCGTTCTTGTAGAGGAGTGTGCCGTCGAGCAGCGGCGAACAATAGGCTTTCTGGCACATGAACTGCGACGGCAGCGATACGGACACGCCGGGATTCGCACTTGCAGCGCGCAACAGCGCCGCATCGGAGCGCGTCAATTGCGCTTCGGCCGCCGCCTGCGTCATGCCGCACGCCGCAGCGTCTCCCGAGGTCCGCATGGCGCCGACGATGCAGCGCACCGGCAATGTCACATACGTCGGAATTTGCCCGATCAGCAGCACCTTGATGCCGCGCTGCGTGAAGACCTCGATGGTGTCGCGCAACACTTTGTCGAAGCGGGCTGCTGATGCGCCGCTGCGCTCAACCGCCGACATCGCAACAGGCACGTCCAATTTTTGCTCGGGGTGCTCAATGCGGCCGAGCCACTTTTCCCAGAAGCCGGAAACAACTGCGAGCTTCAATCCCGGATTGGCTGTTATAAATTTCTCAGCTTCCTTTTGATAGAAGCTGCACTCGCGCGACTTGGCGAGCGGCCATGCTGGTATCTTTACGCCAAACAGCAGACCGCACCCGCCGTTTGTCACCTGCCGTCCGGATAGATTTTTGTCGGACGCAAAACTTGCGACCAGTGGTCCCCAATGATCGGCCATAGAGTCGCCGAACAAAGCAACATCGTAAGACTCCGACGCCTGCTTCTTGCGCCCGAAGTTGCAGTCATTGTCGTTTTTGAAAATGTTCTGATAGTCATCGCACTGGCCACGCAACGGATTGCCGGTGACCATCTGTTCAAGCACGGTGCGCACGTTCGCGTCGAAGCGTTGCGGCAATCCCTTACCGGCTTTCAACACGCCGGCGATGCCCATGACGCAGACAATACCGGCCAAAGTTACGCGCACAAACCAGATGTCTGAAGCAGAAAATCCGCCGGCCGCTTCCGCATGCGCCCCATGCCGGGCGCGGAACGGCCGCTCGACATACCGCCAGGACAACACGGCCACGGCAAAACTCGCCGCCACCACAGCCACCGCTTCGACGACGGACATTTGCCGTTCCAGTTGATAGCTCACAAGTGAAATCAACGGCCAGTGCCACAGGTACAGCGAATACGAGATGAGGCCGACGAAAACCGCCGGTTTCCATGCAAGCGCGCGAGACACCAGTGTCGGCTGGTGCAGGCCGGTTGCGATAATCGCTGCTGTTCCAAGACAGGCCGGTAGAGCGCCGAGCCCCGGGAAATGCGCCTCAGGCGACAACACCGCGAAGCTCGCGAGAATTGCGGCACCACCTGCCGCGCTGAGCACTTCTGCCGCCGGCTTTGGCATTGCGAATGCGGGCGCTGCCAGTGCGATGAGTGCACCCGCCAGCAATTCCCACGCGCGCGTTGGCAGAAGGAAGAACGAAAACTCCGGGTCCTTGATGATCATGAATTCGGCGTAGAGCAGCGATGCTGCGAGCAAAACACCGCCGGTCGCCAGCAGCGCACGACGGGATAAGCGCGGCAGAAGAAACAACAGCAGCAGCGGCCACGTCAGATAAAACTGATCTTCGACCGACAGCGACCAAGTGTGCAGCAGCGGCTTTTCCAGCGACGGCGCGGTGAAGTACCCACCCGTGTTGTAGAAGAAGATGTTGGCGTACATCAGGATCGCGGCGAGCAGGCTGCGGCCGAAATACCAATACGTGTCGGGCAGCAAAATGAATGCCGAAAGTATCGATACCACGATGAAGCAGACCAGTGCTGCCGGCATCAAGCGCCTGGCGCGGCGCACGAAGAAGCGCTGAAGCGAGAAAGAACCGTCAACCATTTCGGCCGCGATGAACCGAGTGATTAGAAATCCGGAAATGACGAAAAAAACATCGACGCCCGCAAACCCGCCGGGCAGTGCCCACGGCAACGCGTGATAGGCGACCACGGCCAAAATGGCCACCGCGCGCAATCCATCGACGAAAGGCAAATAGGTCATTGGGTCCGAACGCAGCAGTGCCTCTGGTGTGAGGATTACGAGGCGATTTGAAAACGCGTTACGCCGTCTGTGTCAACCGCAGAGCTTAGTTAAGCCGCCAAACCGCGAAGTTTAGCGCACCAGCGAACGACACCCACGCGAGATACGGCATAAAAATGTAGGCTGCACGCGGCTCCAAGTCCCATGCCGCAACGATAAAGGCCGCCGTCGCGATCCACAGCAGCGAGACATCGATGAGTGCGGCGAAGATATCCTGGCGGCCGAACATCAGATACGACCACAGCGCATTGAGCACCAGGCCGATGCCCCAGATCACAACCGCTTGGCCGGCGCCACCGGCTTTCCAGGCCAGCCAGCCGGCAACAGCGATCATCAAATAGAGAACAGTCCACGCAATCGGAAACAGCCAGTCGGGCGGCGTCCACGACGGTTTGTTCAACGCTGCATACCACGGCCCCGGCATGAACAATGCGCCCGATGCGGCGGCGGCAAACACCAACGCAATAAATGGAACCAGCGACAGATATTTCGACATCGGTATGGTGTCCCCTCTTTTTCCGTTGTCAGCCGTCAGACCGTGCGTTCCAACACTGCGATAAAAAAACCGTCGGTATCGTGGCGCGCCGGCGTCAACACCAGATGATCAGTGCTGCCGTCTGCGGATTGAGGTGGCTCACCTGGAAGAGCGGCGCGCCAAACGTCCGCGAAGGGCAAGGCTTTGAAATTGGGGTTGTCAGCCAAACACTGGGCAATCTGGTCGCCATTTTCTTCGGGCAAAATTGAGCACGTCACGTAAACGAGGCGGCCACCCGGGCGGACCATTTTAACGGCGCGAGCCAGCACGGTCTGCTGATCTTTGATGCGTTCGCTGAGCGCGTGCGGGCGCAGGCGCCACTTGGCATCCGGACGCCGCCGCCAAGTGCCAGCCCCCGTGCACGGCGCGTCCGCCAGCACGCAATCGAATTTGCCAGCCAGCGCATCAAGCGCCTTCTCGTCGCCGGCTTTCAGAATTTGCACGTTGCGCACGCCCGCCCGCTTGATGCGGTCGAAGATCGGCTTCAAGCGATGCTTGTCGTCGTCGTAGGCGTAAATTTGTCCGGTGTTCTGCATCGCGGCACCGAGTGCCAGCGTCTTGCCGCCAGCACCTGCGCACAAGTCGAGCACCTGCATACGCGGGCCTGCACCCGTCAGGGCTGCAACGATCTGGCTGCCTTCATCCTGGATTTCGCACCAGCCTGCTTGAAACGCGGCTTCGGCTTCAAGGTTCGGCGTGCGCGCGTCCCCAACGGGGGCTGGCACGCGGATGCCAACCGGCGACATTGCCGTTTCAATGGAACCAAATTCAGCCAATGCTTTAAGAACTTTTTCGCGCGTCGCCTTAAGCGTGTTGACGCGGATGTCTGCCGGCGCGCGGCGGCTCAAGGCGCGGCCTTCGTCTGCAGCGTTGCCGCCGAACACCCGCTCGAACGACGGGTGCAACCACTCAGGATAATCGCCTGCCACATGCGGTGGCGCACCTTCGAGACTGGCTTTTTCGAGGCGCTCCAGCTCATCCGGCGTCAACGCATCGGGCGCATGATCGGCCCCCGTCAACATGGCGGCAATTGCCGGTGCTTCCAGTCCGCGTTGACGCAGCGCGCCAAGCACCAGCGCACGCGGCGCATCCGATCCCATGATGAAAGCCGACGACGCCTTGTGGCGCAGCGCGTCGTAGACCATGTGGCCAATCGCATTGCGGTCACCTGAGCCGGCAAACCGGTGGGCCTTGCCCCAGCTTTGCAGTTCCATTGAAACCGGCTGATGGCGGCTCAGAATCTGGTCGAGAATTTCAATCGCACCTGCTACGCGCGCACCCGGTCTCATAAAATTAAACTTCCACCATTAGAGGATGCGCAGCGCCAGCGTCACCCACATCGCGGCCAGCACGGCGTTGCCGAGCAGGTAGGCGAAAAAGCGATGCGGAATGAAGTTGTAGGTCGTGTGAATGACGGCCTGCAAAACGCGGAACGCCACGTAGACCCAGGCCAGGGTTACAAATACGCCGCCGGCCTGATCTGCGATCAACGCAAACGCGCAAACCGCGAAAAACAGCATCGGCATTTCAAGCTGATTGTGAAACGCGTTCGAGACGTGACCGGCGCGGCCCTTCCAGACCGGCCGCGTGCCGGGCTCACCGCGCACAACGTCGGGTGTGCCCCAGGCCTTGAAGCGCACGAACGCCATCCAGAACAACAGCGCGAAAATCAAAGCGGCCTGCGCGATAACAGGCTTTAGAATGCTCAAATCTTTCATGCCGACCCTCCGCCCGGATAGTTCGGGCTTTCGCGCGTGATCAGAACGCCGTGGGCGTGGCTTTCGCGGATACCGGCCGGCGAGATGCGCACAAACTTGGCGCGCTTCTGGAAATCAGGGATCGTCTTTGCGCCGAGATAGCCCATGCCGGCGCGCAAGCCGCCGACGAGCTGATGGACAACGGCTTCCATCGGCCCCTTGTAGGGCACTTGCCCTTCGATGCCTTCCGGCACGAGCTTCAAGGTGTCGCGCACTTCGGCTTGGAAATAACGGTCGGCCGAGCCGCGTGCCATTGCGCCGACAGAACCCATGCCGCGATACGATTTGTAGGTGCGGCCCTGATACAGATAAGTTTCGCCAGGCGCTTCATCGGTGCCAGCCAGCAAGGAACCAACCATCACGCACGACGCACCCGCCGCAATGGCTTTCGAGATATCGCCTGAGAAGCGGATACCGCCGTCAGCAATAATCGGCACGCCGGAGCGGCCCGCTTCCCGCGCGCAGTCCATGACCGCCGTCAACTGCGGCACGCCAACACCGGCAACGATGCGCGTGGTGCAGATCGAGCCGGGGCCGATGCCAACCTTGATCGCATCGGCGCCAGCATCAATCAACGCTTTGGTGGCGTCCGCGGTCGCGACGTTGCCAGCGATCACCTGCACGAGGTTTGACGATTTCTTGATGCGCGCCACCGCTTCGATGACTTTCGATGAGTGGCCATGCGCGGTATCGACGACGATCACATCGCAGCCGGCTTCAATCAATTTGGCGGTCCGCTCGTGGCCATCGTCGCCAACGGTGGTCGCGGCGGCAACGCGCAAGCGGCCCTGCTCATCCTTCGATGCGTTGGGATGCTTGGCCGCCTTCTCGATGTCCTTGACGGTGATCAAACCGATGCAGTGATACTGATCATCGACCACGATCAGCTTTTCGATGCGGTGTTGATGCAGCAGCTTTTTGGCTTCGTCTTGCGCCACGCCGCGCTTGACCGTGATCAGCTTGTCCTTGGTCATCAGCTCGTAGACTGGCTGATCGAGATGCGTCGCAAAGCGCACATCGCGGTTGGTCAGAATGCCAACCAGCTTTCTCGCCCGCGGTGCCGTCGTCGTTGGTCGGACCGTCGACCACGGAACGCCGGTGATGCCGAAATCGGCCATCAGCTTCAACGCGTCTTTCAAGGTCTTGGCCGGTGCGATTGAAACCGGGTTGAGAACGATGCCGCTCTCGTAGCGTTTGACGAGGCTGACTTGGCGGGCCTGTTCGTCAATCGCCAGGTTGCGGTGGATCACGCCGATGCCGCCTTCCTGGGCCATTGCAATGGCGAGGCGGGCTTCGGTCACCGTATCCATCGCTGACGACAGCAGCGGAATGTTGAGCCGGATGGCCTTGGTCAGCTGGGTCGCAACCTCGACCTGCCCGGGCATCACGTCGGAGGGACCCGGCACAAGAAGAACGTCGTCAAATGTGAGGGCAACCCCCTGGTCGAGCACGAACGGGCTCGCGGCCATGCGCAAATCTCCAAACGTTGAGGGGGGCGACACGGCGGCCCCCCTGGGGCGAACACTGTCGCGCGGTCTATATCAGCTGCGCTCAGGCGTTGGAAGCGCTGCCCCCGCGTCAAAAGCGCGGATTTGCGGGTATCCGGCCTTATTTTTCGGGGGTCACACAGCACTGTCATTGCCCTGTCGCCAAACCGGGCGATTTCTGCGGCCAAGGGTCAGCGATGCCCCATAGGTTCAGATTTACCAGAGCTCATCATGCCGTCGCTCTCCTCGACTTTGGCCCCCCTTTTGATCGCTGCCGGTTTGGCCGGTACGCTCATTCCTCCGCCTGGGCAGACCGTCGACAGAACCGGTCCGGTGCAACCGGTCGCCGCGTTGGCATGGGCTCAGGCAAACTGTGATTCGATGCTGACGGCTCGTGATGGCACCCGGCGTATCCAAGCCGAGGATCTCATGCGCGTCGCATCGATGTACGACACCATGCGGGCCGAAAAAGGCGCCGCCGCCGCCTGCCGTCACGCTCGTATGTTGGCGCTTGGCGACTCCCGTTCCGGGAGCCGGCCATCAAGCGCGGGCTTTTAGGTTCTTCCTTTTTCAAAGAACACGGACAGAGCAACAGCAAACGTCCACGGCGGCCGGCTCCCCTCCGGGGAGCCGCCGTGGACAAATATAAAAAGAAGGACGGGGCGGAATGGCCTTGCTCTTTTGTATGTTTGATTGGGGATGCGGACCAAACCGCCCCGCGTCATGCCAACTCTCCGCCTCGGCTTTGGCCCATATGTCCAACGCCTCTCGTATGAGCTGCGGAGCGCATCCGTACCGATGGCACGCTCCATGAACCGTCGAACCCGCCATCCGCCCCCACATCTCCTTTTCGAGAGGCGTTTCACCGCGTCAACCTCCTTAGAGGCCATCGCGGCAGGCAGTGAACCCCCGGCTTACCGATTTCTCCGGGCGGCCCTGCATGCTCTCCTCCACCCATGGCTCGCGGCACGAGCTCTTGCCTTCCGTGCGTGGTGAGATGGCGGGATGATGCGCGCAGGTTCGCGAAAACGAAAGTTACCGCGCGGGATTCTTGCGCGTGAGCGTTAGCGGCGGGGATAAGTTGTTAAGCATGGCGCCTTGTGTGCAACGTCATCCCGGCGTCGCGCAGCGACGATGCGTGAAACGCATCGCAGGCCGGGACCCAGACAACTATCAAAGTGAAGATAGTCGCTGCGACCTCCTCAAGCTGGCCGGCGCGCATCACGAAACAATCCCGTGAGGAGACTTGTCTGGGTCCCGGCCGCTTCTCCTGCGCGCCTTCGCGCGCGGGCGCCGGGATGACGGGGTGGAGAGAGCGGGACCTAATGCGGAAATATGTGAGTTGAAAACGGGACCACGTTTGGCTCACCCGTTCGAGGATGACGGGGGACGTGACGTGATGATGTGCGGAGAAATTCAAGCGTTGGCATTGGCGCCGCATCGCGTCATGTTATGACGCGATTGCATGAGGAGAGTTGCTGAAGAAATGGTCAAAGACCTGAAGGAAAAAGTCTTCCCAGCGAAAGAGATCCATTTCCTCAGCGTGAACAAGGACGGCAAACAGGTGCGGGTGTTGTGATGGAAATAACAATTGAAGGTGTTTCTGATAGGTTGATGTCGTCAAAACTCAATCGGAGAGCAGTTATGCCTTGCATGGTACTCACAGATTTTGCAGTGCCGGGACTGGGTGCAGCTTTCATTCGTGAACAGCTGGATACGTTCTGGCGCCCGTTCTTTCTCTTGCCCGCTTTGACATCCGAACTTATCACTGCACGCCCTGAGCCGTTCTTGACTCATGAGCTTCAAGGAAAAAAGCCTCCTGACATCTTTGAGTGTATGGATACTTGGCTTTTGCGCGAAAACGTCAAGCAAGCCATTGAAGAGTTAGAGCCTAGTGTGCATTCTTTTCTGCCATTGAGAGCGGTCACCGAGAAGACAAATAAGTACCTCGGTATTTACTATGCTATGCGCATTCAACAGGTCTTGGATGCGGTCGTAGTCGAAGGCTCAGACTATCAAGAGGGCCCTGGGCGCCTGGGTCTTGAGAAGTCGAAAAATAAGCGCGTCACAACTCTTGGAACAGCCGCGCTCGATCCAGAAAAAATAGGACATCAGCATCTTTGGAAGCAAGACGCGGCGTTCGGCGCGCCAACATTCTGCTCTGATGTTTTCCGGAATCGCATCAAGGCGATTGGCGCCAAGGGTTGGAAGTTCAAGGCCTGCCGCCTTGGTACGGCAAAAGACTTCGAAAATTACAGCTGGTGAATGGAACGGGTCAGCCGCGCGCTGATTTCCGCAGGGGGTCGCTATGACGACGGTCACGCAGGTAGGGACAACGCACACGAACTTTGCGGATCTCAACCGTCTTCCAACCCTGCAAATCGGGAATTATGCGACGCCCGTGTCGTTCGCGGGACATCATGTTATTCCGACAGCTGTGTTCGACGCGTCGCGCTTCCTTGGTGCGCTTCAATCCGCCGGACTGAGGGACAATAACAGCTTTTCCCAGAACGGGGTGCCGCTGCCGACAAACGGTCCCAACGGAACAATTTTCAATCCGGAAACGGGGATGCCGCGTCACGCTGGGTCACATCCCGCATATAGTGACTGGGTAACTCGAAATCTCAAAGCCTTAGAAACTGCATACAGCCCGCGTAGCACGGATCATTCAAAGCGATGAAATGTAGCCCGCGTAGCACGGATCAATCAAAGCGAAGAAAAGTAGCAACCATTAAAGATACGACGCTGAATTTTTTGATCCAGGGTTCGTTTCTGGCCAGGACAGTATTGGCGTAAATGAGCAACTTTCTGGCGCAGGCGGTGAGTGCCGCGTTGTGTGCTTTGCCCTTCGCAGTCAGGCGCTTGTAGAGAGCGATCAACGCCGGGTTCCAGCGGAATGCTGCGGGCAATGCGGCGGCATACAACGACCTCCTGACACGGCCCCGCCCGCCTGCAATGTGGCGATGACCTTTGTGTTTTCCGCTGTCATCATCGAAGGGTGCAAGCCCGCGTAGCCCGCATAAAAACGGACACTTGTAGGGTGCAATAGACCCGCACTTCACTCGGGTCGTATTGCACCGTGAGCTTGCACCGGAGTTTGCAGCTAAGTCGGCGCAATACGCTTCGCACAAGTGCAGAGTGCGAAGCTATTGCGCCCTACGGCTCTGATAGGTTGATGTCGTCAAAACTCAATCGGAGAGCAGCCCGCGTAGCACGGATCATTCAAGGCGAAGAAATGTAGGGCGCGATTAGGATTGGCGTTGCACCGTTTTTTGAATTCTTGGCTACGGTTTCTGGGGCCAATCCGTAATCCGCCGGGCCACGGCAAAGAACGAAGCCACATCTCACTTGTTGCCGGCGGATTACGCGGCGGGTGCAGGACGCCGCTAATCCGCCCTTGTTATAGCAATCGCGGCTATTATCGCGGGGTTCCGGAAGGAATGCCCTGCCGCAGACTGCAATCGGCAGCAGGGCCGCTGGCGATCTGATCGGACCCGCCCTGAGCCGCTTTTGGCTGCCCCGTAGCGTGATCGCGCCAGCGTCTTCAACAGACCCGGATGGTTGCTGGAACTTTCAGGTTCGCTAACAAGGCAGGGACGACGAAGATGCAGAATGCTACCACAAAACCCGCCACGGCTGGAATAGACACTTCGAAAGCTAAGCTCGACGTTGCGGTTGCCGGCAACGGTCAATGCTGGCAGGTGCAGAACGCACTCAATGGCTGGCAACAGCTCGCAGCTCATCTCACAAAAGCCGGGATCACGCGCGTTGGCATCGAAGCAACAGGCGGATACGAACACGGCGTTGTTGCACATCTCAGGCAACACGGCTTTACCGTGCTCGTGCTCCAACCCGTTCAGGTCAAAGCCTATGCCCGCATGCATTTGCGGCGCGCCAAGAACGACAAAATCGACGCTGGAACAATTGCTGCCTGTACAGCAGCGCTGAATCAAGACCAACGCCAAAGCGACGAACGGCTCAATGATCTCGCGCAAAATCTCACTTTCGTCGAGCAGATCGAGGAAGACATTGCCCGCATCAAAGTCCGTCTTGAACACATCGATCAACCGAGATTGAGGCGCGTAGCAGAGGCCGATATAGCCCGCTTGACAAAGCGCCGCGCCGCAGAACTTGAGCGCATCGCAGCTTCCCTGCGCACCCACGACGATTTTGCGCGCCGCCTCAATCTCGTCTTGAGCGTGCCAGGCATCGGCGAGCGAACTGCGATCTCGCTGATCGTTCGCATGCCTGAACTTGGACGCGTGTCACGCGAAGAAGCGGCGGCACTCGCAGGGCTTGCACCCTTCGATGATGACAGCGGAAAACACAAAGGTCATCGCCACATTGCAGGCGGGCGGGGCCGTGTCAGGAGGTCGTTGTATGCCGCCGCATTGCCCGCCGCCTTCCGCTGGAACCCGGCGTTGACCGCTCTCTACAAACGCCTGACTGCGAAGGGCAAAGCACACAACGCGGCACTCACCGCTTGCGCCAGAAAGTTGCTCATTTACGCCAATACTGTCCTGGCCAGAAACGCACCCTGGATCAAAAATGCAGCGTCGTATCTTTAATGGTTGCTACGCCGCCACGCCCCTGAACCCGGTCGCCAGCACGTAAAGCTCAGCTGAATCGGCGCGGCTGGCGGGCGGTTTGACGTGGCGGACGACGGCGAAGTTTTTCTTCAACAGCGCCAGCAGATCCTTCTCCGTGCCGCCTTGGAAGACTTTGCACAGAAACACGCCGCCGGGCGTCAGCACGTCAATCTGCCTTCCAGCGATTTGACAATCGCCGCTGCGATTTGCGACCACCCGCCCGGCGCTGCACCAAGGTCAATAACGCGCTGGCCGGATTTCAAAAGTTTGTAGCGCGCATCGATCTCTTTGAGTTTGTAGGCCGCACGCGAGCGCATGCCGTCACGCTTCGAGGCCGCGACATACGGATCGTTGAGCTGCCGGTCCAACCAGCGTGCCGACGACGCCGAACGCTTGCGCGCGGTTTTAACGTTGACGCGCAGATCGCGCTGGCCGCCCGAGATATTTGACCCTTTCGGCCCCGCACCGCCTTGCCTTTGGCGCCAGGTTTCGACAATTTCTTGGTCATCAGCCGCTTCGTCCTTGATTGCGGCCGCCCCGGCGCCGGCGGCGCCCAGCGCGCCATACGCCGTCTTCCATCATCAATGTCGTCAGAATGCCTTCGCGCAGGCCGCGGTCGGCAACGCGCAACCGCTCGGCCGGCCACAGCCGCAGGATGGCCTCAAGAATTGCGCATCCGGCGAGCACAAGGTCTGCCCGCTCACGGCCGATGCAGGGTTCTGCTATGCGCTGGTCGTAGCTTTGGCCAAGCAAGCGCGCGGTGATCTCTTCGATTTCCGGAACGCGCAGCCAAATGCCGTCGACCTGATTGCGATCATAGCGCGGCAGGCCAAGCAGAATGCCGGCAATCGTCGTCACCGTGCCCGACGTGCCGAGCAGATGTACGGGGCGATTTTGCAAGCGGTCGCGGAATTTGTGGGCGGCTTCGAACGGCGCGAGCATGGCCTGCACGCTGGCGACCATCGCTTCGAAACTCCCCGGCGTGACGTTGCGCCCGTCGAAGGTTTCAGCCAGCGTGACCACGCCAACCGGCAACGAGGTCCACGCGACAATCGCCGCGTCCGCGTCAATCCGATGACTGGCGGTGCCGCGGCGCGCACCCGCTTGCGTGAGATCGAGCCAGATGATTTCCGACGAGCCGCCGCCGATATCGAACACAAGCACATAGTCGACGGCCGGGTCGACCAGGGTCGAACAGCCAGACACCGCAAGGCGGGCTTCGGTTTCAGGTGTCAGGATTTCCAGATCGAGGCCGGTGTGATCGCGCACGCGGCCAATGAAGTCTGGGCCGTCGCCAGCGACCCGGCAGGCTTGGGTTGCCACCATGCGCGCGCGGTTGACGCCGTGCCGGTCGAGTTTGCCGGCGCAGACTTTCAACGCGTCGAGCGTGCGGCTCATGGCCAATTCCGACAACGCGCCGGTTTGGCTGACGCCCTCGCCGAGACGGATGATGCGCGAGAACGCGTCCACCACGCGAAAGCCGCGGCGCGACGGCCGCGCCAACAGCAGGCGGCAATTGTTGGTGCCGAGATCGAGCGCGCCATAAACCGGGCCGTCGGCGCCATGACTGTGATGGGCCGTGCCATGACCGCTGTGGGCAGCGCCAGGCGCGAGGCCGGGACGCTGAGAATATTGCGATGCCGGACCTGAATGGGCACCTTTATGCATGCTCACGGCCGCCGGCGCGGCGCGGTCTGCTGCGGTATTTTGAGGGCCCGTTGCGCTTGAGGGCGCATTGTGGCCTCGATCTTCAGGCTTCACGGCGTTCTCCAGGGCCTGGAATGGCAGCGCGTCTCCGGTGAGAAGCAGCGCTGCACGCATCAGGCCGTTGTCTGGACCAAGTTTGAGTGCGACTTTAACAGCTTACGCGCTGACGTAAAGTAAAGACGCGCGGCCGATGCGCCGCCCCCGGAAGATCGAGCATATGCAGGTAGAATTAACGCCGTTTACCGGAAACGTTGCGGCCAAGCGCCGGCCAGACGTGGTGCGGTTTTCAGATCCGGTGAAAACGTACCGGCGGGCGGCGATTCGCATTGCCCTTGCCTGTGCGGCGGCAATGCTGCCGGGCGCCGCCCCAATTCGCGCCGGAGCGGCTCCGCCCGCAAACGCCGACACCGCGAACGCCAAGAGCAACACAATCGCCGCACGGCTGCTGGCTGGATATCCGGGCATCGTCACACGGGTGGATGCCACCAGCGTGCATTTTGCCGACGGCACCACGATGCCACTTGATGATGGCCGCGGGCCGAAATCTTTCGACGCTTGGCTCGCCGCACCCGACATTGACGATATGTTTGCGCTCGCCTATCCGGCCGGCACGCCTGCCACGCCACCTGCCAAAGACGCCGATCCGGGCCGCGCCCGCAACGCCGCGTTTTTCGAGAAGGTCTATGGCGACTGCCGCAAGGGCAACGTCCCGGCCAATCTTGCCGACGTGGTCTGGCTGCCGAAAAAATCCGGCGCACGGATCAAGGCGACGCGGATCAACGGCGTTGCGCAAAAATTGCAGGCCGTCAGCGATGCACTCGACGCACTACCAGCGGCGTTCGACGTCTATTTGAAACCGCCTGCCGGCACGTACAATTGCCGGAAAATCGCCGGCAGCACGTCCGCTTCCGCGCACAGCTACGGCATCGCCATCGATATCGCCACCGCGCGCGCCGACTATTGGCGATGGAGCGGCGGTGGCACAGCCGGAGCATCGGGCCCGATCCGCTACCGCAACAAAATCCCGCCCGAGATCGTCGCGATTTTCGAACAGCACGGCTTCATCTGGGGCGGCCGCTGGCATCACTACGACACCATGCATTTCGAATACCGGCCGGAGTTGCTGATGGGTGAAGTCGAGAACACGCACACGGCACCGCCGCGATGAACGGAGCAAGTGTCATCCCGGCCGAGCCCGCTTGCGAGAAGCCCCGGGCTAGAACCGAGCGACCCAATGCGCTAGATTTCAAATGAATATTTTTCGGCACGCTTTGCAACGGCGTAGAACCGTAGCAACCATTAAAGATACGACGCTGCATTTTTGACCCAGGGTTCGTTTCTGGCCAGGACAGTATTGGCGTAAATGAGCAACTTTCTGGCGCAGGCGGTGAGTGCCGCGTTGTGTGCTTTGCCCTTCGCAGTCAGGCGCTTGTAGAGAGCGATCAACGCCGGGTTCCAGCGGAATGCTGCGGGCAATGCGGCGGCATACAACGACCTCCTGACACGGCCCCGCCCGCCTGCAATGTGGCGATGACCTTTGTGTTTTCCGCTGTCATCATCGAAGGGTGCAAGCCCGCGTAGCCCGCATAAAAACGGACACTTGTAGGGTGCAATAGACCCGCACTTCACTCGGGTCGTATTGCACCGTGAGCTTGCGCCGGAGTTTGCGGCACGACGGCGCAATACGCTTCGCTCAAGTGCAGGGAGCGAAGCTATTGCGCCCTACGGCTCTGATAGGTTGATGTCGTCAAAACTCAATCGGAGAGCAGCCCGCGTAGCACGGATCATTCAAAACGAAGGATTGAAGGGCGGATTAGGATTGGCGTTGCGCCGTTTTTGAATTCTTGGCTACGGTTTCTGGGGCCAATCCGTAATCCGCCGGGCCTCGGAAAAGAACGCGGCCACATCTCACTTGGCTCGCCGGCGGGTTACGGTTCCGCCAAGTAAAGGGGCGAAACCTAACCCACCCTTGTTATAGCAATCGCGGCTATTATCGCGGGGTTCCGGAAGGAATGCCCTGCCGCAGACTGCAATCGGCAGCAGGGCCGCTGGCGATCTGATCGGACCCGCCCTGAGCCGCTTTTGGCTGCCCCGTAGCGTGATCGCGCCAGCGTCTTCATCAGACCCGGATGGTTGCTGGAACTTTCAGGTTCGCTAACAAGGCAGGGACGACGAAGATGCAGAACGCTACCACAAAACCCGCCACGGCTGGAATAGACACTTCGAAAGCTAAGCTCGACATTGCAGTTCTTAAGCAACGGTCAATGCTGGCAGGTGCAGAACGCACTCAATGGCTGGCAACAGCTCGCAGCTCATCTCACAAAAGCCGACATCACGCGCGTTGGCATCGAAGCAACAGGCGGATACGAACACGGCGTTGTTGCACATCTCAGGCAACACGGCTTTACCGTGCTCGTGCTCCAACCCGTTCAGGTCAAAGCCTATGCCCGCATGCATTTGCGGCGCGCCAAGAACGACAAAATCGACGCTGGAACAATTGCTGCCTGTACAGCAGCGCTGAATCAAGACCAACGCCAAAGCGACGAACGGCTCAATGATCTCGCGCAAAATCTCACTTTCGTCGAGCAGATCGAGGAAGACATTGCCCGCATCAAAGTCCGTCTTGAACACATCGATCAACCGAGATTGAGGCGCGTAGCAGAGGCCGATATAGCCCGCTTGACAAAGCGCCGCGCCGCAGAACTTGAGCGCATCGCAGCTTCCCTGCGCACCCACGACGATTTTGCGCGCCGCCTCGATCTCGTCTTGAGCGTACCAGGCATCGGCGAGCGAACTGCGATCTCGCTGATCGTTCGCATGCCTGAACTTGGCCGCGTGTCACGGGAAGAAGCGGCGGCACTCGCAGGGCTTGCACCCTTCGATGATGACAGCGGAAAACACAAAGGTCATCGCCACATTGCAGGGGGGCGGGGCCGTGTCAGGAGGTCGTTGTATGCCGCCGCATTGCCCGCAGCATTCCGCTGGAACCCGGCGTTGATCGCTCTCTACAAGCGCCTGACTGCGAAGGGCAAAGCACACAACGCGGCACTCACCGCCTGCGCCAGAAAGTTGCTCATTTACGCCAATGCTGTCCTGGCCAGAAACGCACCCTGGATCAAAAATTCAGCGTCGTATCTTTAATGGTTGCTACGCATCTTCACCCGTTTCAAGTTTCATGAATTCTCGATCCCCAAATTCGATATCAGGCTCGAACCGGCCCGCACTCACGTCGCGGTGAAACGTGGATTGCGGCCAATCCTTGATGCGCGCGGCATGACCGTGTTTGACCGGATTGTAATAGCAATAGGCGACATGATTGCGGTAATCACGCTCATCGCGGATGTAGTGCTCCCAATATCGCCGCTGCCAGATGCCGCGCTCACCCTTCTTCTCGCGGACGGCATTTAGCCGCTCGGTTTTCGGCAACGACTTAGAAAACCGCGCTTTGATAAGCCTAATGCGGGTTGGATAGTCCGCATCGTCCGGCGGCAGCGTGATGACCATGTGCAAGTGGTCGGGAAGGATGACGAGGGCATCGATCCGGAATGGCATCCGGCGCTTGGTCCAGAATATTGCGTGGCGGAGCGCGGTGACGTTTTCAGTCAGCAACTTGGTGCGGCGCTCAAGCAGGTTCAGAGTGAAAAACCACGTTCCGCCTGGAATGAAAACGCGCCGGTAATTGGGCATGGCCGGGTGTCACCCGCGCCGCCTTACCGCAGCAGCCCGTCCAACACGAAGCCGTCATGCGGCTTGGGCTTGGCGGCGGAATTTTCGCCAGCGGCACCTGCTTCAGCGGATTTGGCTTCGCCTTCGGCCTTGGCTTGCGTTGGCGGCTCAAGGGGCCCGCGCACGCCGCACGCAGACACCAGCAGCGCAGCCATCGAGATGGCTGCGGCGGCCAGAACGGTGTTGGTGCGGCCCGATTGGCGTTCGATTGTCATCACGCGAAAATATCCCCCGGCGGCCTACTCCGGCCGCCTAGCTCTAAGTGTTCTAGCCCTTGACGCGCTCTTTTTCCAACCGCTTAGACCAGGCGCGTGCGCTTTTTGCGACGTTCTGTGGCGCGGTTCCCCCATAGGAGACCCGGCTTTTGACTGAATTTTCAACGCTCAGCACCGAAAACACGGCTTTTGTGATGCGCGGCTCGATTTTTTGCATGTCCGTCAACGGCATATGCTCCAGGTCGAGACCTAGGTTTTCCGCCGCCTTGACGATTGAGCCGGTGACGTGGTGAGCGTCGCGGAACGGCATTTTCAGCTCGCGCACCAGCCAGTCGGCCAGATCGGTGGCGGTTGAATAGCCGCGCCCCGCCGCCGTGCGCATGACTTCCGGCACCGGCTCCAAGTCAGCGATCATGCCGGCCATAGCGGCGATCACCAGTTTGAGACTGTCGAGCGCGTCGAAGGTGACTTCCTTGTCTTCCTGCATGTCCTTGGAATAGGCAAGCGGCAGGCCCTTCATGACCATTGCCAGCGATTGGAAGCTGCCGGCGATCCGGCCAACCTTGGCGCGCGAGAGTTCGGCCGCGTCCGGGTTGCGCTTTTGCGGCATGATCGACGAGCCGGTGGTGAACTTGTCGGTCAAGGTGATGAAACCGAACTGCGGCGTCATCCAGATCACGATTTCTTCGGCAAGCCGCGAGAAGTGGATGGCGGCGATAGTTGCGCAGCTCAGCGTCTCAAGCGCGAAATCGCGATCCGAGACGCCGTCGAGCGAATTGGCCATCGGCCGGTCAAAACCCAGCTTTTCAGCGGTTAAATGCCGGTCAATCGGGAACGACGTGCCAGCCAGCGCCGCTGACCCGAGCGGACTTTCATTAAGCCGCTTGCGCGCGTCCTGGAACCGGCCACGGTCGCGGCCGATCATTTCAACGTAGGCCAGCAGGTGATGGCCAAACGTGACGGGTTGCGCGGGTTGCAGATGAGTAAAGCCCGGCATGACGGTGGCGGCGTGCGCTTCAGCCTTGGCCACAAGTGCGCGCTGCACGCCGGCCAGCGCGTCTTCGATGCCGTCAATCTGATCGCGGACCCACAGCCGGAAATCGGTCGCGACCTGATCATTGCGCGACCGCGCGGTGTGCAGGCGGCCAGCCGCCGTGCCAATGATATCTTTCAGGCGGCTTTCGACGTTCATGTGGACGTCTTCGAGGCTGCGCGAATACTTAAACGTTCCGCCGTCAATCTCGGCCAAAACCGCGTCCAAACCCTTGGCGATCTCTTTGGCGTCGGCCTTCGTAATGATGCCCTGTTCAGCTAGCATGGCCGCATGCGCCTTGGAGCCCCGGATATCCTGGCCGGCCAAACGCTTGTCGAAATCGATGGAGACATTTATCTGCTGCATGATCTCGGCAGGTGACATTGCGAAGCGGCCACCCCACATAGCATTCGAAGGGTCGTTAGCAGGTTTGTCTGACACAGCGGGCGGTCTCCGTCGAAATCGGGGGCGAATGCGGGCGCAAAGGATTTTTGAGGACCTATGAGCACGGACAATAAAGGCAGCAATGGCCTGATGATTTTCGCGATTGCCGCGCTCATGGGCTTTGCGGGTTCGTATTACTTCACTCAGAGCCGTCCTGACAACGCGCCATCAGCGCCCGCCCGCGTCGAAAAGGCCGCCCAAGATGCGGCCCAGGCCCGGTCTGAGCCGAAAACAGGGCAGATGGCAGCTTTTGTCACCAAGAAGACGCCAGAGGCTCTGCCCGACATTGCGTTCAACGACGCGAGTGGCAAGCAGATCAAGCTTTCGGATTTCAAAGGCCGCGCCGTGCTGCTGAACCTTTGGGCCACGTGGTGCGCCCCGTGCCGCGAGGAAATGCCGTCGCTCGACCGGCTGCAGGTGGCGCTCGGCTCGGACAAGTTTGAGGTTGTCGCGCTCAGCATCGACCGGCAAGGCGTCGAGGCGTCCAAGAAGTTCCTCGACGAGGTTAAGGCGAAGGCGCTGAAACTCTACGTCGATGCGACAGCCAAGCAGGGCACGGCGCTCAAAATTGTCGGCATGCCGACCACGATTTTGATTGGCAAGGATGGTCTTGAAATTGGCCGCCTTGCGGGCCCGGCGGAATGGGATTCCGAAGATGCCAAAAAGCTGATCGACGCGGCGGCGAAGTGATTGCTTCGCGACTTATCGCGAAATCGCAAACTCGTTGCTGGTCAATAGACCCCTCATCCGCCTCTTGGAGGCACCTTCTCGCCAAGGGAGAAGGAAGCCGTCTGAGTGGCCCTCTCCCCGGAGGTAGAGGATGCCCCGCCCGGCGCGGCAGCGCCATACAAGGGTGGGGCAGGTGAGGGGCTTAACTTTGGATCTTACTTCTTCTTCGCAGCCTTCTTGGCCTTGGTCTTTTGGGTGAGCGCAGACGCTGCAACCGACTTGGCGGCTTTGCTAGCGGTCTTGCTCTTCAAGATCTTGGCGGCGGCGGAGGCGACCTTCTTGCTGGACGTTTCCTTGGCGCTCTTGGTCTGCGTCAGCGCCGAAGCGGCAACCGACTTGGCAGACTTGCTGGAACCGTCAATTGCTCCAAAAAATTTTCCTGAACTGCCAATTCGCAATAAAACGGCGCCTGCTTGTGTGGTTAGCCGATGGCCAATGGCATCCGAAACAAATTCCGACCTGCTGACGCCTATTGCTCGCGCCGCAAAATCAACAGCTTCAACCAGATCAGAACCCAACATCAAATTGTAACGGAGTTTGCGCGTTACGATGACGAGGGGAACAGCAATCACAAATGCGCCGCCGTCTATCTCTGCGCAGACTTCGGCATCCGCACGCAACTGGGACAATGTTCTGGCAGCAGGCAGTGTGTCTTGATCGCTGGCGAACAGAGTCAGAGCTGTCTGCGCTTGCCGAAAAACGTCGTCCTCTTCATCCGCAGCAGAAAAACAACCCGGAAGATCAGGGAAACTAATCCCGAATGCGCTATCGACGTCTTTGTGAACCAACGCGAAATAGGTGTTCACCACACTTCTCCTAAAGCCAGCCAGCATGCTTTGCGATGGATCGAGCCGTTCCAGACGGCAGATCCTTTTTGGGATGCGGAACAATAATTGTCCGGCCGTCGGGATGCTTCAACTTATGATGCGAACCTTCAATATTCACGAGGACCCATCCATCGCCTTTGAGGCGCGCCAAGATTTTGCGGCTGTTGCGTTCTACGTGCATCCGGCCACTTCCAGCGCCTATTCGTGTGTAACACAATACACACTTTATGACAATCCTAATTCAATGAAAATTGGGCAACTGACGCGGATTTAGGCCACAAACTCATAAACTGACTTTGCAACGGCTGCGAACAGTGATTCAAGCTACCAAACGGGGGAGCTTGAGATGGCACGCTACGAACTCACCGACGCCGAATGGAGAATCATCGCGCCGCTTTTGCCGAATAAACCGCGTGGCGTGCCGCGTGTTGACGACCGGCGCGTCTTGAACGGCATCTTCTGGCGGTTGCGCAGCGGCGCGCCGTGGGCCGATATTCCAGAACGCTACGGCCCTTACACGACCTGCTACAATCGCTTCGTGCGCTGGCGGGCAGCCGGTGTTTGCGATCAGATTTTGAAGGCCGTTTCGCAAGCCTAACAACGGCAAAATCCAAATGATCGACAGTTCTGTCGTGCGCGTGGATCAGCACGCAGCCAACGGCGAAAAAAAAGTGGCCGGAGCCGTTGCATGGGCCGTTCCCGCGGCGGGCTCACGACCAAGATCCACGCGCTCGTCGATGCGCACGGCCTCCCGATCCAGATCAAGCTGACCGAAGGCCAAGCTCATGACGGCGTCAGCGCTACTGATATGCTGGGCTTGCTCGGCGACGGCTGCATGCTTCTGGCTGATCGCGGTTACGATTCAAATGCGCTGCGCGAAAAGATCACCAGCCAGGGCGGCTATGCCAACATCCGGCCGAAATCCAATCGCGTCGAACCGCCGGTGTTCAGGCCGTTCGCATATAAACTGCGCAACCGCGTCGAGCGCTTCTTCAACAGGCTCAAGCATGACCGCGCTATCGCCACCCGCTTCGACCGCCACGATGACAACTTCATGGCCTCAGTGAAACTTGCTGCCATCCGCATCTGGATGCGGTTTAATGAGTCTGTGGTCTAGATAATATTTTGCTTGTTCAACCACGGTCTCGTCTCCTCGCAGCGTCGATGTTGCACTCTGCTGCGACTTAACCATTCCGATGGAATGATCAAAGGTCATGGATCTAACGCCTCAAGTGTGAGGGCACCAAAAATCGTAAACCTTGCACGCCCAGCATCACAACACCCACACCTGCTTGCCATCCTTATTGACCGCGAGGAAATGGATCTCTTTCGACGGGAAGACTTTTTCCTTCAGGTCTTTGACGATTTCTTTTTCTCTGCGCTGCCGATTCACATCCTCGCCGATAGTTGCTCGGACGATCGGAGCGCGGGCGCCGCCGAACGGCGCGATGACCCCGGATCGCTTCTCGCCGTTGTCACGGCGAGGTCCGGGGCAGGCGCAAGAAAACCGAATGGCGGCGACCCAGAGTTTGTCGCCGCTCTTCCAATCCTGCGGACGCAGTTTCGTGGTACCGGCGGCCAGGCGCTCAGCCACCTCGTCCGACACGCTCGCCCATAGCAGCATTTTTGTTGCATGCCTCCGCATGACGCCAATCGGCCGGCCCAACCTAATACAATCCGCGTAGAAGGTGCGGAACTGCTGCATCAAGACGGGCGTCATCAGCATTCTCCTTTTGCCGCCTGCGCGGCGCTTGGCGTTTGTCGCGATCCCGCGACGGGCCACTCAAGATCTGAGATGAAAAACTGCTTGTGCATCTGGCTCTGGCTCATCAGCCAGACAATCTCGCCCAGCACCGCCGACATGTTTGTTGGCGCCCGGCGACTCTCCTCCGTCGAGCCGGCCGCCGGGCGCGGAACCCCGGCGCTTCCGGCCGGCGCGCGGAACGCGTGTCGGAAGCGCCAAACAAAAGAGAGGCGCCCAAAGACGTTCTTTTAACGGCAACTCTCCTTCATGGAAACCCTATCGCGCCAGAGTTTCGGCGACTTGGCGTCCATACGCAACGAATCAGAAATTGAGAGAATTCCGCGATTCCTGGCCCCGCATTCGAGGCTCAACCGGTCCGCATGCTACCCCAACCCATACTCGACCCCGCTCCTTCACCCGCACCCTTGCCCCGCCCGCGCTTCCCGCTAAAAGCGGAGGGAAATGTCCCGGCGCTTCCGGCCGGCTCGACGAAGGAGAGTCGGAAGCGCCAACCAAAGAGCTTCCATGCACCACTTCCACTACACCAACGGCCAGCTCGCCTGCGAAGACGTCGCGCTTGCAAAAATCGCGGACGAGGTTGGCACGCCGGTCTACGTCTATTCGACCGCGACGCTCGAGCGGCATTATCAGGTGCTCGCCAAAGCCTTCGCCGGCCTCGACCCGTTGATCTGTTTCGCGGTCAAAGCCAATTCCAATCAGGCCGTGCTCGCGACCTTAGCGCGGCTCGGCGCGGGTATGGATGTGGTGTCGGAAGGCGAGCTCAGGCGCGCGCGTGCCGCTGGCGTTCCCGCCAGCAAAATCATTTTCGCGGGCGTCGGCAAAACCAAAGCCGAAATGGCGTTCGCGCTTGAAGAAGGCATTCATGGCTTCAACGTCGAGAGTGAGCCGGAGTTGATCGCGCTCAGCCAAGTCGCGTCGGCGCTCGGAGCAACCGCCAGGGTAGCGATCCGCGTCAATCCAGACGTCGATGCCAAGACCCACGCCAAAATCTCGACCGGCAAGGCTGAGAATAAATTCGGCGTGCATTACGAGGACGCGCGGGCGCTGTACGCTGAGGCGGCCAAGCTGCCGGGCATCAAGGTCGCTGGCATTCACATGCACATCGGCTCACAAATCACCGACTTGCAGCCGTTCCGCGATGCGTTCCGCCTGTTGCGCTCGCTGGCTCTGCAATTGCGCGACGACGGCATCGCGCTCGAGCATCTCGATATCGGCGGCGGGCTGGGTGTGCCCTATCGCGGTGCCAATGATGTTCCGCCAAGCCCCGATGACTACGCGGCGATTGTCAACGAACAGCTCGGCGATCTCGGCCTGAAAATAGCACTCGAACCGGGCCGCATGATTTGCGGCAATGCCGGTGTGCTCGTGACACGTGTGACGTATGTGAAAGAGGGCGCCGACAAAACCTTCACGATTGTTGATGCGGCCATGAACGACCTGATCCGCCCGACGCTGTACGAGGCCTATCACGACATCTGGCCGGTTGAGGAACGGAAGTCCGAAATGGCGCCTGTGCAGCAGGATATCGTCGGGCCGGTGTGCGAGACCGGCGACTTCCTGGCCGAGGATCGCGCGCTGCCGCCGTTCGTGGCGGGCGACCTGATCGCGGTGATGACGGCGGGCGCTTACGGCGCAGTCATGTCATCGACCTACAACACGCGGCTGCTGGTGCCGGAAGTTCTGGTGCGGGGCGCCGAATACGCCGTCGTCCGCCCGCGCCCGAGCTACGACGAGGTTATAGGAGCTGATAAGTTGCCGGGGTGGTTGAAATAGCGTCCCCTCTCTCCTTCCTTCACGGGGGGCTAGCCCGCGTGGAACCCGGCATGAAACCGAAAACTTGTGCAATAGGCGCGTTCTGAACTCGCGCCGTATTGCACCGTGATCTTGCACAGGCGTTTTCGGCTAAGTCGGCGCAAAATCCCGCGAGGGGACTTCCAAGTGGTCGCGCTTCGCACAAGTGCAGAGTGCCAAGCTATTGCGCCCTACACACCTGTCCCTGGGCTTCTCCCCAACCTGTAACACGTGCTGCCTCCGCGGCGGACCCCGCTCCCCGCTGGGGAGGGGGCGCCGAGGCGGGAATGCCTCGGTAATCCCCCCCAATTAACGTTGCACTTTCTTAAGGTGCGCTCGCCCGTCCCCGTGATATTCTCTGCCGATGACGGTTCGCGACCCCAAAAGCCCGCTAGATCCAGGCGCCGACGCGCCGGCGGTTCAGCGCGCCTTTGCCCGCAAAGTGCGGCTGTCCACCTGGGCGCTGTTCTTTGAGCGGCTGTGGCCGCGTCTGTGGCTGCTGATCGGCCTTGCCGCGCTGTTTGCCGCCCTGTCATTCCTCGGCCTCTGGCCGCAGATCCCGGCCGTGCTCCACCAAATCCTGCTGGCCGCCTTTGCCGCCGCCGCCATCGCGGCGCTTGTCTATGCCGCCCGCGCGCCATGGCCCTCCCGCGAGGAAGCCGTGCGCCGCATCGAGCGCCGTTCGGGCGTCGCCCACCGCCCGGCGTCGTCCTATGAAGATCAACTCTCCGCGCAAACCGGCAATCCAGAAACCGCAGCACTTTGGCAGGCGCACCGCGAACGCTTGAAGCGCGCCATTGAGCGCTTGAAAGTCGGGGCCCCGAGCCCGCGCGCCGACCGTTTTGATCCGCTCGCCGTGCGTGCGCTTGCCGTGCTGCTGCTGATACCCGCGGCATTGCTGGTGACGGGCAGCTTCACAGATCGCATCGCATCCGCATTCCGTTTCGGTGGCGGTGAGAGCCGCGCCAATACCCGGGTCGATGCCTGGGTTACGCCACCGCCCTATACCTCCGTTCCGCCCGTGCTGCTGGCTGACGGCTCAATCACAACGCCGAAGCCTGAAGATGCCTCGCGGCTGTTCGAGGTGCCCGAGCATAGCTTGCTGACGCTGCGCGGCACCGGCATTGGCGCGGCGGGCGTGTCGCTTGAAATCTTGAGCGACGGCGCGGCAGAGCCAATTATGGTTGCCGCCGAGCCACCGAAGGCCGGTGATGCGTCGGGCCTCGCTGAGATCCGCCATGAACTAAAAAAGTCGGCGCGCATCCGGGCGCTTTCGGGTTCAACCGAGCTGGCCCGCTGGACATTCAGCCTGATCCCCGATCAGTTGCCGAAGATCACGCTCGACACAAAGCAGCTGGACCGCACGCCGCGCGGCTCGATCAAGCTGTCGTACAAGGCTGAGGATGACTACGGCGTCGCGTCTGCCACCGCCAAGGTTCGGCAAATCGCGCCCAAGCCCGGCGATCCGAAAACGGCGTGGGCGCAGGCGCCTGCACTCAAAGGTCCGCGACTGCCGCTTGAGCGTCCGCCGGTTCTGCCGCTGAAGATTCCACGACCAGGCGCCAAAGCGCTTGAAAGTTCGACGCTGTTGGAGCTTGGCTCGCATCCCTGGGCCGGGCAGCGCGTTGAGCTATGGCTGGAAGCAACCGACATCGGCGGCCAGACCGGCAAGAGCGCCGCTGTTGAAATGATCCTGCCGGCGCGGCGCTTCCGCAAGCCGCTGGCACGCGCCGTAATAGAGCAGCGCCGTAAGTTGGCGGAGGATAGCCGCAACCGCCCGGCCGTTGCGCGTGCGCTTGCCGCGCTGACGCTGGAGCCGGAAGGCTTCATCGAAACCACCGGGGTCTATCTCGGTTTGCGCTCGGTTTATCACCGGCTTGAGCGCGAAAATTCGCGCGCCGCGTTGACGGAATCCGTTGAACAGCTTTGGCAGCTGGCGCTCTCCATCGAAGACGGCAAGCTGTCGGATGCCGAGCGGGCGTTGAAAGACGCGCAGGATAAGCTTTCTGAAGCCCTGCAAAAAGGCGCCGACGAGAAAGAGCTTGAGCGGCTGATTGCCGAGATGAAGCAGAAGCTCAACGACTATCTGAAAGAAATGCAGAAGAACGCCGAGAAAGAACAAGGCGAAGACGGCGACAAGAACGAACAAGGCGACGAGCAAAACCAGGAACTCGGTCAGCAAGACCTTGAGCAGATGATGAAAGACCTCGAGCGCAACGCCAAAGACGGCTCGCGCGAGGAAGCCGAGAAGATGCTGTCGGAACTGCGCGAGTTGATGGACCGGCTGCAGGCCGAGACCAAGGAAAGCCGTGCCGAAAATAAGCGCGGCAAGGAGATGATGAAAAAGCTCGGTCAGCTTGATGATCTGGCTGGCCAGCAGCAGAAGCTGATGGACGATACGTTTGCCGACAAGCCGGGGCAGGAAAACAGCGACCTGCAAAGCAAAAAGAACAGCATGGATCAAACCGGCAAGCAGCAGCGCAATGGTAAAACGGGACAGCAAGGCCAGCAGCGCGGCGAGCAGCAGGATAACGGTCCGCCAAGCGGGCAAGAACTCGGCGGCGATCAGCAGGCCGAAGGCGAGCCAGGTCAGGGCAAAAGCGGCAAGAACGCCCGTCAACCCGGCGAGCCGGGCGGATTGAAAGATCGCCAAGCGCAGATCCGCAAGAAGCTTGATCAGTTGAAAAAGGAACTTGATGAACTCGGCGCGGGCGATCCCGACAAGCTTGGCAAGGCCGACGAGGCGATGGGCAGGGCCGAAGAATCGCTTGAACAGGGCGACAATCAGGAAGCCGCCGAGCAGCAAGGCGAGGCGCTTGAGCAGATGCGCCAGAGTGCCAAGCAGATGGCTGAGCAGATGCAGAAGAACGCTCAGCAGAAAATGGGCCAAGGCGGCAACACGCCGCGCGATCCGTTAGGCCGTCCGCAAAAAGCCGAAGGTCCAGATCTTGGCACGTCGGTTAAAGTTCCGAATGCTATCGACGCCCAGCGTGCCCGCGAAATTCTCGACGAATTGCGCAAGCGCTCCGGTCAGGCGCTGCGCCCGCCGCAGGAACTCGATTACATCGACCGGCTGTTGAAGCGGTTTTGATTGGCTATTTCAGTGCGTCGCGCTGTGCCGTGGCCGCTGCAAACGCGGGGCGTGCGCGGACGCGGGCCACGTAGTCCGCAACATTGCCATCGGGTGGCGTCCACTTCATGCTGGCGGCCCATCCAATCGTGTGGCCGAGCAGAAGGTCAGGCACTGTGAAGGTATCGCCCATCACGAATTGCTTGTCGCCAAGCCGAGCAGACAGAGATTTCATGGCCCGGTCGAAATCGAACTGGCAGGCCCGCTTGACGTCCGGCACGCGATATTCCTCCGGCAAGGCAAACGTGTGCTTGGCCGCGACCCAGATACAACTTTCAACGTCATCAACCGCGAACTGCGTGAAGCTATCTTGGTGCGCGCGATCAATCGTGCCGGCCTTGAAAGTCAGGCGGCCGTGTTTGTCGGCGAGGTATTGGCAAATCGCGACGCTGTCGATCACGTAATCGCTGCCGTCTTGCAGCACCGGGACTTTTAGCGACGGATTGATAGCGGCCAGCTTCGGATCGCGCGGCGGTGTGGGGTCGAGTTCAAATGCTTCACCCAATTCATGCAGCATCCACATAACGCGGAATGCCCGGGTTTTCGGCGAGCCGATCAGCTTGTACATTGCGTGCGTGTCCCCGGCGCTGTGATTGCGGTTCAATTACTTGGCGGTCGCTTCCGGCACGAACCGCACATAGAAACCGCCGATCACTTGATGGCTGGTCAGGCGTGTTGACGCCCAACCGCCAGGCGGTTCAGCACCCGACCACCAGCGCGAGAATTGGCGCCACATATCGAACGGCAGCCAATTGCCGTCATTATGCGTAATCGGTGATTTGTAATCAGCAAGCGTGAATTTATATTCGAAGAACACCGACCCCGTCGCTGTGCGGAACTCAATACCGGCCAGCGCCTGACCGTTCAAACCCGTCATTTGGTATTCGTAAGTGCGGGTTGGGTCTGTCTTCAAATGGATTTCCGAATGCGGCAGCGAGATACCGCCACCCAGGCCCACATACGGCGAGAAGCGCCCGAAGCTTGAAAGCCGCATCAGACCATTCAGCGTCAGCATGTTGTGGCCGTGCGAGAATTCGAGCTTGTCGAAAAACTCCGACACCTTGGCGATTGCTGGCGCCGGCTTGCCGTCAAGCGTGCCTTCAAACTTGGTATCGGTCTTCATCGGCGCGTAGGCCTTGGAGTGTGTGAAGTCGACCATCGTGCCAAAGCGCCCGCCGTCACCCCAGCGTTGCAGGCGCGCGCCGTAGTAGAGCGGATTGTCGAACGGGTTGGTGAACCATTCGATGTCTTCGATGGTCAGGTCGTGGCGGCCTTCCTTTTTTAAATGGAAGTCGCTCGGGTAGTGATACGGCGCGCCGAGGTACGCGCCGAATGTCGATTCACGTCCTGGCGCATAACTCGCAGGCGTGCCAGCAAGCGCGGCACTGCCGCCCGCACTATTCTCCTCGGGCAGAGCTGCCGCCAGTACCAGCAACCCCATCGCGGCGACCGCTGCTGCATTCTCCAGCGCACGGGCCGGCGGCACTGCGGGTGCAAGCTGATCCGGCAGAATCGCGGCAATCGAAAATGACCGAGCTGACATAAAGGAATTCCCCTCGTTGAGACCCTGTTCCTGCCAGATCGCAGCCTTGCCGTAAACCGGCTGGCATCCCGAGTTTTCAAACGCTGCGCGAAGGCCCGTGGATTAGGTGGCTCAATCCGTGCAGATCAAGACTGTGGACGCTGAGCCAAGGCGTCAATCATGTGGCGCACACTCACGATTTGCGGGGCTTGGCGTGTCAAATAGCCATGGCCGGTATATCCCCACCAATCCCAGCAGCCCTGTGGATTGGAGACGGTGGTCTCTACCTGTGGAAAAAGCACAATCAGCTGATTGGTGTCGGCCCACCGGGAGAAGCCGGTGTTTTTGACAAATGCGTCGCCGACCTTTTCGCGATTTTGCGCGCAACCGTGGAACGCGATGTGAATGCGGCACCCAGCCTTAGATGCGCAAGTCGCTGGCACATAGACGACACCCTCTTTGGCCATGCCATCCGGCATCTGGCCTGTGTGGAATGGCCGCTGGTCGAAGGTGATGTACTTGCCTTGGGGGGTGCTGCTGCCGGGCGCGAGTTGACCATAGATATGGCGCAACAGTTCACCCGCTTGATCGTAATCGCAATCGACGACGAATGGCTCGCCGGTCTTTTCGCAAGCCGCACCTTCGGTCTCTGTGACGAACGCATGACCGGCCGGCATGTGACTGACAAGTTTAATGTTGGCCTCCGCAACACCAAGCTCTTTGTAGAACGCCGCCGCGCGCTTGACGATCGACGGCACGACGGTGCGGTCGGCGGTGCCCGAGAACAGGTAGACTTTGTCTGTGACGACATCGGCGATGGGCTCGATTTCGTTGTCGCTCGCGCGCTGCCGGGCTTTGGCCGCAAGCTTCGCCGGATCACCGACACCCCAGACGCCGAGCAGATCGAGCATGCAGCCATTGACGGCCTTGCTGAGGTTGAGAAAGGCCGTTCCGGGTCCCGGCATTGCATCGGCAAATACGCTTTCCGAACAGCCGTAGGGCCCACCCGCGATGATTGCCGCGCCGCTGACGATTTTCGCGTGCGCCATCTGGAATTGGCCGGCCATATAGGCGCCCGACGAAATGCCGGAGACGGACGTTGCGTCGATCTGCGCGGCAAGCGCTGGCAACGAAGATCGCACAGCGGCTGGCGCCGTTGGTGTTTGTTGCGACCGCCACGGACCGCCGAACATCAAGGCCAGAACAGCGAGCCCGATGGCCCACCACCAGATAAAGGCCTGTCTGAAGAATTGCGGCATTGGGGTCCTCGTCTGGTCAAGCACTGTTGCACCGTACGGCGCCGTGGCGCATCCGCATACCCTGCCAAATGCCGCTATTTGAGGCGCACGGACACGCGGTCGGCTTTGCCGTTGGCATCGATCACTGTCAGCTTGGCGAAGCCCGCGCCGGCCGGTTTCCACGACACATCGCGAGCATGCGGATCGGATGCTATCGGCGCGCCGTCGACAAGCCAGGTCAACGGCAGCGCACCTCCGTCGGCTTTCAGGATCAGCGCATCATCGCCGATGTCGGCAGTATCAATCTCCGAGCGATCCGGCGGGAAGGCTATCAACACGGCGGGTTCGAGGAACGGTCCTGATTGCGCGTCGTCGCCCGGCTCCCGCCAGCGCGCGAGCGGTGCCGGCAGTTCAGCAGCTGCGGTTGTGATCGCGCCTTGCGGTGGGCCCGGCAGAGGTGCGCGCCTTGGGCCCAAGCGTTCGAAGGCGTCGAAGAGAATTGGAGCTGCAGCCGTGCGGCCCATCATGCCGGGCACGCTTGAGCCATCGGGACGGCCAACCCAAACCGCGATCACATGGCGGCCGTCATAGCCAATCGCCCAGGCATCGCGATAACCGTATGACGTGCCGGTCTTGTAGGCGAAGCGCCCGCCCTTGGCGTTCAGCGGCGGCGGCGCGTCTTTCAGAATGTCGGTGACGTACCACGCAGCAACAGGTGACATCAGGCGATGTGCGTTGACCATCTGCTTGACGCGCGTCGGCGCTATCGTTTTTCCCCGCTCGTCATAGCGATGCGTCAGCGCAATGGAATCGCCGCCGCGCGCCAAGCTCGTATAAAGTTGGGTCACGTCATGCAGCGTCAAGCCGGTGCCGCCAAGCGCCATCGCCAGCGTCGGTTCTGATTTTTCTGGAAACCGCGCGGTGACGCCCGCCCGGCGGAAGCGGCCCACCAGCTTTCCAGGCCCAACGCGCGCCAGCACGCGGACTGCCGGAATGTTAAGCGATTGCGAGAGCGCTTCGCGAATTGAGATTGTGCCGTGATAATCTTCGTCGAAATTTTTAGGCGCATAGGTTCCAAAGCGCACGGGCCGGTCTTCGATCAGTGTTGCCGGATGGGCGAGGCCCGCTTCGAAACTCAAGCCATAGATAAACGGTTTCAAAGTCGATCCTGGTGAGCGGATGGCGCTGACCATATCGACGGCGCCAAGCCGTGTTGCGTCCATGTATCCGGCAGAACCGATGTGAGCTAAGATCTCGCCGGTTGCGTGATCGGCGACCAATATAGCGGCGGATAACTTTTCGCCCTGCAAGCGCGCTTGCTCAGTGGCCAATTTTTCCAGTGACGCTTGCAGTTTGGCATCCAGCGTCAGCTTGATCGTCTTTTGATCGGGGTGGGCGGCAATTTCCGTCTCAGTCAAATGCGGCGCAAGTTTCGGGAACTCAAGCCGCGCCAATGGCACGCGCTCGGCTTTGGCCTTGTCGGCTTCGGCTTGGCTGATGGCACCGGCCACCACCGCACGGTCGAGAACACGGTTGCGGGCGCGCTGTGCGGCTTTTGGATTGCGATCCAAGCGGCGGACTTCCGGCGATTGCGGCAGCGCCACGAGGAGCGCCGCCTCGCCAACCGACAAGCGGCGCGGCTCTTTGCCGAAGTAAGCGAGAGACGCCGCGCGCACGCCTTCGAGATTTCCGCCGAACGGCGCGAGCCGCAAATAAAGCCGCAGAATTTCATGCTTCGACAGCGCCTTCTCAAGCTGCACAGCGCGCAACATCTGGCGCAGCTTGCCGCCAGCCGTGCGCTCGTGCTTGCGCTCCAGCAGGCGCGCCACCTGCATCGTCAGCGTTGATCCGCCTGATACCAAACGGCGATGCTTGATGAATTGCACGACAGCGCGACCAACCGCTTGCGCATCAACGCCGCGATGCTTGTAAAACCGCTGATCCTCGAATGCGAACAGCATTTTCAAATAATGTTGATCGACATCCTTAGGGTCGAGCGGCAGCCGCCATTGGCCGTCTGCTGTTGTGAAGGCGCGCAGCAATCGGTCTTCGCGATCAACCACCGTCACCGATTCGGCCTTCGCCATGTCGAGAGGCAGTGGCCCAATCTCGGCAAGCGTCTTCTTGTAAAGCCCAAACGCCGCCGCGCTGGCCAACACAGCTAAAGCCATGAAGGTCAGAGCGACGGTTTTAAACTTTGGCAACGAGCGCACCGGCGTTACTCCTTGGCGCCGACGGTCAATGTGCCAGCTGCCGTGCGGGCGTAGCGGTCGGGGCGGTACATATCCTCAACCGTTGCAGCCGGATGCACATACGTGCCGGGCGTCACCGCGCGCACGATGTAGGCAACCGTTGCCTGCAACGCGGGTGGCTTTGCGGCTGCTGCTGCGCCGGGAACTGCTGGCGTTGCGTCAGTGGCAGCTGGCGCATCGCCTTCAACGCCGTCGTCGCCGTCGCTTTCACCGTCGGCTTCACCTTCGCCCGCAGCATGCGCTTCACTCCGCGCGCCTGCTGCCTGAGAAGTTGAACGCCGCCACAAAACGGTCATCGCGGAATTCGCTGTGCTCGGGTTGCGCCGTCGATTTCAACCAGTCGATGCCTTTGATCGATCCGCTTTCGACAAGCCGTGGATTTTCAATCTCGAAGCCAGCCGGCAAGCGGTCAACCACCATCACGCGGCCGCCAGCATCTTCAGACGTGATTTTGACCGTCATCACGAAGCGGTCGTTTTGCCTCACGTCGGCCCTGCCGCCTGAGAGGCTCTTCAAATCGACTGGTTTGCCATCAAGCGTGTAGGCTTGACGCTCGATTCTGAAGCCTTTCGAGACTGCAGGTTCCGGCGTCAACGCCGCGCCGATGACGGAGATCACAGCGTCAATCGCCGCATCGCCGTCATTGGTCACGGTCAAACCGCCGCTTTTTAACTGAGCCGGCGTCAAGGCGCGCATGACGGGGCCAGTAACAGGCTTGCCATCGACCGACAGGGTGGTGCCCTTCACCTCATCGTTGAGCGCTTTGGCTGCAAGCAGCATCCACGCCTGTTCCTGCGTCGAGGTGTAGTTGCGGGTCTCGTAGGCTTTGGCGATCACACTGGCGAGCTTTGGCTTATCGGCTTGCGCGATGCCGGTTTCAGCGGCCAGCGTCAGCAATGCTGCGCCATCGCGCAACGTCGAGCCGTAGTCGCTGCGGTATCCGGTATCGGGCGTCGTCGTGTCGCTCATCGCCGTCAACGCCGCCTGGAACGCGCGTTCGGCGCGCTCCTTGTCGCCCATCATCGCCAGAGCGGCGCCGACTTGCGCCTTGGCAAGCGGCGTCGAGAACCGGTCGATGCGCGTGTCGGCGTAGTAGCGCAATTCGCCAATCGGCGCGCGGCCATTGCGGGCCAGCACATAGATGGCGTAGGCGCGATCTTCGCCGCCTTTTTCAAAATCTTCCGCGTAGCTCAAGAAGTTCTGCAGGCGGTCAAGCGCGCGGTTGAAGCCTTCTTTCGGCACGTTAGTGCCGGTCTCCTTGGCGCGCGTCAGGAAGTCGGTGACGTACGCCGTCAGCCACAAATCGCTATTTGACGGACCCCAGACGCCGAATGCGCCGGAGCTGTCCTGCATTTCAAACACGCGCGTCACGGCTTTGGTTATGCGCTCTTTGAGGGCCTTGTCTTCGGCAATACCGATTTGGGCGGCGACTGCGTTGGCATGGACCAGCGGCATGGCGCGCGACACGGTCTGTTCGGCACAGCCATACGGATAACGGTCCAAGTGCGTGAGCAGGCCCGGCACATCAAGACGTGCTGCCGGTCCAACCGACAGGTTGATCTTAGTGCGCGACGGGATCAGGTCTTGTATCAGATCGCTGGACAGCGACAGCTTTCCGCCTTTGGCTTTGAGCGATGAGATGGTCGTGCGCTTGATGTCGCCGGCCGGCGGCAGCACGTCGAACGTCATTTCGCGTTTAATGGCGATGTCGTTCGGGCCTGATACGAGCACCTTAAGCGTCACCGGGCCAACGTCCTGCGGCTTGAACGTCATGCGTTCCGATTTTCGCTCGCCGGATTTCAGATCGACCGCCTTGTCAGCAATCGCGGTCAGCTTTTCATTCGAGCTATCGCCGCGCTTTTCTGAAAGCGCGATTTTGTATGGTGCCGCCGGGCCTTCAATATTGTGCACATCAAAGCCAAGCCGCACCTCGTCGCCGAGCGTCATGAAGCGGGGCACGGCAACCGTCAATGCCACCGCGTCGCGCACGATCAGATCACTCGCGGTATGGCCAACCTTGTCAGCACTCCACGCAACGGCCATCACGCGGATCGTGCCGTTGAAGTCGGGCAAGTCGAAATCGATCTTCGCCGTGCCGTCGGCTGCCACTTTGACGATGCCGGAATAGAGCGACACCACCGTCTCGACCGTCGGGTTGCCCTGCATGGCCGGGCCCGATCCGTCGCCACCGGATTTGAGCTTGCCGCGATCAGCGCGCATGCCGTCAATCAAGCGGCCATAGAAGTCGCGGATTTCAAAAGACAGCTTCTGTTGCGCGTTGAACCACGCTTCGGGCGCCGGTGTTTCATACTTCGTCAGGTTGAGAATGCCGAGATCAACGGCTGCCACCACCACGCGCGCGTCCTCACCGGCAGCGAGCCCGTCAATCTTGACCGGCACCGTGATCTTCGTCGATGACTTGACCTTGTCCGGCAGCGTCACAGCCACTTTCAGTTCGCGTGCGCTTTGGTCGAGCGCCAGCCACTTGATGCCAATGGCGCGATTCGGCATGCGCTTTTCAGCTTCAACCATCGGCCGGTATAGCATTGCCGTCACGTAGACGCCGGGGCCCCAATCGGCTCCGACTTCAACTGGAATTTCGCCGCCGCCTTTCGGCACATCGACTTCCTTGGTGGCGTGCAAGCTGGTGCCAAGGATCGAGATCAGCGCTTTGCCGCCAGACTTCGAAGCGATGCGCAGTTTGGCAACGTCGCCTGCCTTGTAGGTTTCCTTATCCAGCGCCACATCAAGCTGCTCTGGGCTGTCAACCGCTTCGCCGGATGTGTACCAGCCGGATGAGAACGTGAAGCTCGACGCCGGGCCATCCGGTTCGCTGGACGCGATGTCGAGTTGATAGCGGCCCCAGCTGATTTTCTGAGCGAGCTTTGCAGGTGCGTCGGCGAGCGTTGCAAGCGAGCCGCTGCCGGCTTTGCGTTTGACTGTGACAGCTTCGTAGGTCCAGTTGCCGTCACGGCGATACCACTGCCAGTTGGTGTCAAGGCGCGTCAGCGTCCACGTCAGTTTGTCAGTCGCAACCGGCTTGCTGGCCGCGTCGAGCTGGACAACTTCAAACGCTGCGTCCGCGTCTTCCTGCACCGAGCCTTCAAACA
The DNA here is from genome assembly GCA_013141015.1 of Hyphomicrobium sp. Classification (GTDB taxonomy): domain Bacteria; phylum Pseudomonadota; class Alphaproteobacteria; order Rhizobiales; family Hyphomicrobiaceae; genus Hyphomicrobium_B. The sequence goes on from JABFRT010000023.1 coordinate 141,684, forward strand.
GCGGCTTGATGCCGATGCGCGGCTGCTTCATATCGACCGGCAGTGTGATCTTGCGTTCAATCGTCCGTCCGCCCGATTCACGCAACTTGACGATCACGTCAGCTTCCAACGGACGCGCGGTCTTCGGGATGGCGGGCAGCGTGACCGGGATTGCGGCTTTGCCCGCGTCATCGGTGATCAGGTTGGCGTCGAGCGCACTGCGCACTGGATTGACGAAGTCGCTCATTTGGCCAAACCGATAGCCAGGGAACCCTGCCACATCCTTATTGGCAAGCCGTACGATGATTTCGCCTTCAAGACCAAGCGCCGCTGCCGGTGGGCCATAGAGATAGCGGCCGTCAGCGTTGATGATTGCGCGGTCTTCCGGTGCGATTGTGGGCGTCGCGGATGAAAGTTTCATATCCAGGCGTTCGGGCACAAAGTCTTCGACCAGGAACGCGCGCTCGGCAATTGCGCTCTGTTTCGGGTCGGCGTGCAGCCAGACGCGCCAGGTTCCAGTCTGCGCGGTCTTCGCGAGTGGCAACGTCAAGGCGCGGCCGCCGAGTCCTTGATCGTTCATCACCAAGCGCTGCTGCTCAACGCCATCGGGGCGCGTCACGATCAGAGTCATCGGGACAGTTGAGCCCTTGCCCGCGCGGTCGCGCACCAGTGCCGTCACGTTGACGTCTTCACCCGCACGATAGACGCCGCGTTCGGTGTAGACAAAGGCATCGAGTGGGCCTGATGCATCGCGCCCCTTGACGCCGCGATCGGACAAGTCGAACGCGTTGAGCGTCAAATCAAGGAACGCGTATTCGCCGCCGCCGTTTTCAGCAACCAGAACGGCCGGCGCCAATCCGCCTTCGCCCTTGGCGAGTGCCGCATCGAACTTTGCGTAACCTTTAGAGTCGGTCTTGGCGGTCGCCAGAACCTCGTTGTTGCGCGCAACCAGCTTGACGTTTGAACCTGCAATTGCTGTGGCATCCGCAAGCGAGCGCACAAACGCATGCACGCCGTCGCTGCCGGAGAACGCGGTCAAGCCGAGGTCTGAGACGATGAACCACTGCGTGGCGCGCTGGCCGTCGTCGCCTTTCGACTTTTCACTCGGCTTGGCCACCATCACATAGGTGCCAGGTTCAAGCTTGCCGGTCGCATCGGTTACAGGAACAGCGGTCGTCACCTCCTCATTGATCTTGGCGGCGATATCCATTTCGCCCGAGAACACCTTGAGGCCGGACTTGTCGCGGATGTTGTCGATTTCATAGCCGGAGAGCTGACGCGAAAAATCGCCTGACTGCAGCGTTGCCGCCAAGTTGCGGTCGCCAATCCGATAGACATCAATTTCGATTTTTTTGGTATTCGTTGTTACGACTGGAATTCCCTGCTGGCCGCGCGAGGGCAGCACATAGGCCTTGCCCGTGAAGCGTACCAACGCCGAGCGATCCGGCACATAGACCGCGATATCGGCGGTCTTGTTGAGGTTCTCGCCGACATCCGACGGCAATCCCGCGCGGATTTGAATCTGATAGCGCTCGCCGTGCTTCAAACCTTCGACGCACAGCTGTTTGCCATCCTGCACCAGCGACTGCGGGTCTTTGCTGTCCACGGAGACGAACTTGGCGACATCCGTCTGCGTGCGCGCCAGATCTTCGGAGAACTGCAGACAGACGCGCGGCGGGGTTGCTTCGTTGTCGACCTTATAGTCCATCATGCGGAAGCCGTGCTCGGCGCGCAGCTTGTCGTAGGCTTCGCGCGCCGGCTGATTGTCGGCGACTTCAAAACTCATCTTCAGCGCGTCGATGGCCGGACGCCAATACGAGCGGCGTTGCAAGGTCTGGCCGAGCACGAGCAATGCTTTTGATTTTTCGGCCGGGTCCGTTGCCAGCTCATAACCGCGATAGGCAGCGCCAGACGCATGCACCGGCAGGTCATAGCGCTCAGCGCCTTTGTCAGCGTCCGGCTTGATCGCCAGCAGCGCCTCGGCAAGACGGGTCCAGGCGGTTGCGTCTTTGTCGTTGGCGTTGACCGCGTCTGCCAGATAGCGCGCCGCTTGCCGCGCATCGGTTTCCAGCACTTTTGCAGCTTCGATCTTCAGATCGAACGGCGCCTTGGGAGACGGCTTCCAACTCGACTTCAAATAGGTCTCGTAGCGCTTGGCGTCCGCCGCGACGCCTTGATGCGAGAAGCCCTTGTCGGCTGCTGCCACTGGAAATACCGCTGCCAGCGAAACGCTGGTGAGAAGGGCGAGGCGCGCTAAAAATTGCATAGTTGGCCATCCTATTAAAATTGGACCCCGCAAACGCCGCGGACGTTCGAGGGTGAGTATCTGCCGGTCAAATGACAATGCGTAGCCCATCAAGGCGGAACGGCCGAAGCGCGGCGGCAATTAAGGAATTATCCGGCACTACCGCGATTTGCGCCTTTTTCCCTGCCGCCTTGGGCAGAGACCGCAAGTCTAGCACGGCAAAAACCCTCCGGGGATATCTCCCAGGAGGGTTGTTGCAAATTCAATTGGCGTTAACCGCGATGACGGACCGCGCGCTGGCTGGTCCTAGCTGCGGGTGGTGGCGCCGTCCGGGCCGGTTGCGGGTTGTGCGGCGAGAATGACATTAGCCGATACAGCCGAAGGCATAACGCGGCTCAGCGGTACTGAGCGGTCCCACATTTTCAGGAATGAAGCGTCGGCGTGCCCGGCGGCTGGTGCGTGCGCTTCGTGGTACATTTCGAACGCGTCGCGCTTGATTGGATCGCGGCGCATGCAGTCGCCGATCCACACGCGATCCCGGCCGAGCGATAGCTGTTCGTGGGCAGCAGCAAAGCGCTGATCGGCCATCATGCGCATATCAATGGCGGTCACGTCCAGCAGTGACGCCTGCACGGTATCTTCCGACATCGGCTCTGTTTCAAACAGCACAACGCGGATCGCAATATTTGCCGCGGCAATTTCCGGCGCCATAGCAAGCACGGCTTGCGCTGCAGGGCTGTCGGGCGCGCGGGCAATGAGCGTGAAAATTTCGCCGAACGCCTGAACCGGTTCACCGCGGCGGGCGGCCAGCGCCTGGGCGATAAAGTCCCTGAGCTTAGCTTCCTTATCTTCGCGGCTGACGACAACGATACGCGGTGGCGAAGGTAGGCGCATGTGTTTCATTCCTAGTGCTTGCCCGCGAGGTGTCCACAGGATGCTGGAGACCGTTGGGTGATTGACGCTGACCATTTGGCGGCAAGATTGTTAAACAAGAGTTTCAGACCGGCCGGTTTTGTGACGAAAGTTCGCAAGTCATTGCATCCTCAAGTGTTTTTATTCAGCCGCTTGTGGAGCCATGCGCCCGATGAGGGCAAGGTCGTGGGCGGTAAATTCATTTTCTTGAACGTGGGTTTGAAGTGGCTCGAAGACCTCCGAATGATCATCATACAGAGGTGCCGTTTGCGGAGCATCCGTAACGGGGTTTGACAGTGCCTGTGCCTTCACGAGTGCGTCCTGCAACGACTGCGGCAGCCGCGCTTCGCTGACCGGCAACGTGAAGGTTGCGGTCTCACGGCTCAGCGTCACGCCAATCGTGTCGTTGGTGGCGTCCGGTGTTGCAGTCACCGTCACCGGTTGCGTGTTGGCGTTCGCGGCCTTCACCGTCACGTCGGCTTCCGGCAGCGGCGGCGGTGCCGGCCACGGCACGCGCGGACCTTGCGGCGCCAGCGCGTAGGGCGGCGGCTGGCGATAAGCGTCACGCTGCGGTGCGGGTTGGTAGGTTTCAGCATACGGCCCAAAGCGCGACACGTGTTCGGGATCGAGCGACAAGCCCGGCTGGCGCTGCGGTGGCTGCGGCGCTGGTATACGGCGCAATGCGGTCATGACAGAGGCCACCTGCTGCGGAATTGGCGGCGGCGTGTACGCCGGGGCCGGGCTGGTTGGTGGAGCGGTATCGTTGGCGCCCTGCAATGGATAAGCGTGCGGTGCAGGCCCGTCCGCACGTGGCTCAGCCCGGCCCGGCATACCGGCGTGTGCCGTTCCAGCTTGGACTGTGCTGCCTTCTACAGGACGTGTGCGCACCGTGCGCTGGCCGCTGGCTTCAACCCGGCGTGCTGCCCCCATGACCGCGCCGAGGATGATGTCGGACCACGCGCCGTCAGTGAACTTGTAGACGCGGAACGCTTCGGACCCAGCAAACTTCGAGCCTTGACGCTTCAAGCGCTTCTGAATGCTGGCGTTAGTCGGGAACATCGTGCGCTTGAAGATCTTTTCCTTCTCGAAGCTGGCAAACAAGTTCGACAGCAACTGCGCTTCAACCCGCAGGTTTTCACGCTCATGCGGATTGAGCCGCGGCGGCGCATCGAGCGGCACGGCGACGTAGTAGTCACCATTCATGTCAAACACGACGTGGCGGAAGATTTCAAAATTCTCGCGGATCTCGCGGTCGCGGTGGATTTCATTGAAGCGCGACAAAATTTGAATGACCGGGCCGCGCTCGGCGGCCTGCATCTTCGGCATCATGCCATCCAAGCGGCCGGCGGACTTCTGAACCATCGAGACGAGGAACAAGCAAAGATCGACGAACAGCGCGACCGCCAGCGGAACATAGTCGCGCTTCGACAACCCGCCCTCGCCGGTATTGATCTGAGCCGAAGGCGCCGCCGCACCGCTTTCGACCGACTGCACCGCCTTCTTCTGCAGCTCGCGCAACTCGTCCGCTGACGGCGGCAGCTTAAACGCCAGTGCGCCGTAGAACGTGGCCGTCAAGCGGCGGAACGCTTCAATGGTCGCTTCCGAGCCTTCAACCGCTGCGATCTGCGGCTTTTCCAATTCCGGCAATTGATCGATAGCTTTGACAACCCCGCGCAATGCGGTCTGCAATTGCGCGTCTGGGCATGAGATGGCGCCGCCGCCCTTGGCGTCGCCAAAGGTTGTCTTTTCAGCGCGCTCAGCCAAATCAGTGCGGATCTGGCGCAACTGCGGATCAGTGCGGAAAGCGTTGAAGCCGGTCACCGTCATATCGAGCTTGCGGCCGAGCGTGCGCATAAACTCGTTGCGCGTGCCGGTCTTGGCGTCAAACGTAGACGCGTCCGCGGACACGATCTTGGCGAGGTCGCCGTTCAGCGCCGCCATATCGCCTTTGACAGCGCCGACGCGGCCATTGACGAATTCAGATGCAAACGAAAAGCGCTGTGCGTCTTCCTCGCGCATTTTGCGGCGTGGACCATCTCCCGGCTTTGAGTTCGGGCACGAGGTGCCCTTGGCGCGTTCGAGTTCAGCTTTCGAGGTCGAAACGCCGGTCAGCTGGACAAGTGTTGCGTTTAACTGCTCAAGACGCGTTGAGGCCGCGTGAAGCGAATTTTGCACCTGGGAAACGGCACTTTCAGCCGAACGGGTCGATTCCCCGCGGCTTTCCAATACCTTCCAATAAAAGCCGAAGCCAAAGCCGATTGAGATCAGCGATAGAAACACATAGCCCGAGGCATAGAAGACTTTGGTGACGAATGGGTGCGGCTTGAACAGCTGGTCGAGCAGCCAGATGATCATGGTCATCAGCATCGCGACCGAGAAGCCGATGATGGCCTTATGGATCAGCGGCAGGTCGCCCATGTTGGCTTCGATGAGTTCCAACATGCCGACGTAGGTCGCGACCCACGACAAAATGCCGAGACCCGCAATCAAAACGCCGCGCTTCCAATCGCGTTCGGGCTTGGCTTCATGTCCATCAAACGCTGCCGCGCCAGACAGTGATGTCCGGCGTCCGGAAAGATCATCCGCGTCCAATTGCATTGTGTAAAACCCGCTCAGCATTTCCCAAGATGGTTTTGACCTTCGCCGCGCTTGGCGCGTTTTTCATGTCTCAACTGCGGCGCACTGGCGGCGAACACCGGGCTCTTTAGTGGGCGCGTGCGACTCTCCTTGCGGAGAGCCGGCCGCACGCGCAACCACCTAGTTCGGGTTCATCGCCCGCAGGAATTGCTCACCTGCCGTCGTCGCCTTTGGTGTGGTTGCCGTCTTGGCAACGGGCGGTGGAACAAACGCATCAGCCACGGGCGTCGCGCGCACAGCCGGGGCAAGTGGCCGCGGCGGCGGTAGCAGATCGCGGCGCGGGTTGGCTTTGGCGTGGGCCGCAAGGTCGGTCAGCATCGCATCAAGCAGAGGAGCTGCAACTTGAGCGGCGTGCAAGCTGGTCGCCCACGGTTGGCTGGTCGAGCCAGTGCCGGCCACCACCACGTAGGAATACGCGGCACCATTGGTGAACTGCAATCCGCCGCTGATCCAGGCGTCCACCGTTGCGTTTGGATCGCTAGTCACCTGCGTGCCGGTTTTCGCAAAGTGCAATCGCAGATCACTGCGGCGGCTGGCGCACCAGTGGCTCAACGATTTGAGCGTGCCGTGTGACGCGCCCCCCGTTTGATAGCACAGCGGCGCTTCAAGCAGCGTTTTCAGCAGCGGTGTCGCGCCCCGGCGGATCAACAGGCTCGGGATCAATGGCGGCTGCTGGGTCTGGGCCACGCCCACTTCGGCGTCGCCTTTAAAGGTGTAGTCATAGGCGCCAATCAGGCTCGGCATTTTGACCGGCTGGGTGCCCCGGCCGATCAGTGATGCCAAGATTGCCGCCGACATGTGATGCACGCGGCGTGGCGCGCCGGCGATCTGCCCCATCACGGCGGCGGTTGACGGCGGCGTGCCACCGCTGACGGCGGCTGGCGGCATTGCGAAGCCGAAGCCGTCGATCAATTTGCGCACGCGCTCCTGGCCAACCAGTGCCGTGCGGTTGACCAGCGGTCCGTTCAGCGAACAGGCGAACGAAACGATGGCCTTGCGGCCGTGGCGTTCGGTGCCACCTTTCTCGCAGGTGTCGAGCCCGCGCGCTGGCGCTTCGGTATCCACATAGAGACTGTCTGCCGTGTCGCGGCCCTCGTTGGCAATCGCAATCGCGGCGATCATCTTTCCGGTAGAAGCAATCATCCGGCTCTCAACATTCGGGTCATAAAGGCCGTGTGCTGGATTGCGCGCGCTGATCGAGCCGAAATAAGGTGCCGTTTCCCCGGTCTCATAATAGCGCACGATGTCGCCGTTGCTGTCGGCGGCAACCACGATCACGTTCGGCAGCGCCTTGTCGGCAGAGACCTTCTTCGGGTCGAAGGTGTAGGCTGGATTGATTTTTGATGACCACTTGCCATCAATCGCCGCCATCCCGGTTTCGATTTTCTCGCGGAACGCCAGGTTCTCGCCGATGTCGAACGTGGTGGAGACGCCCCGCACATAGTCGCGCCACGAGAAGCCGTAGCGCTGCTTCATTTCCTCGCGGATACCAAACCGCGCTGACGGCAACAACACATTGGCGCGCACAACCGGGTTGGCGGTTGCCCGCTTGACCGACGCTGGCGCGAATTTCTCAAGCGCCTCTTGCAGTTTCGGGCGCACCTTGGGGTCCGGCGGGCCACCAGCCAGCGCCATCAACTCAAACACGATCTTCTTCTGCTCGGCTTCGTCGGGAACGAGCTTTTCAGCGCACGTCCGGGCGCGCACCTCAGTGATATAGCGCCAGCGGTCCAGCCGCACTTCGTTCAGCTTCTCGTTGCCTTCGAGCAGTATGATCGGCTTGTTGACGGCAGACGCCAGCACGAATTGTTCGGCGGTTGTCAGGTCCTTGGCTTCCTTGCCAAACACGATGCGGCTGGTCACTTCAACGCCGTGCAGCGGTTGGCCGCCTGTGCGTTGCGCCAGCCAGATGTGATTGGCCGCCCATTGCTTGAGGCGCGTGTCGTCGCCGCCCTTGGTCAGCTCACGATAGATCACAGGTGCCAGCCACCATTCGCTAAGCTTGCGCTTGAGCTTGGTAAACCCACCTTCGCTGCGGCTCGGCGGCGTCTTGTAAATCACGCGCGCGAATTGCATCGGCAGCGTCGACCCGCCAACACCGAGGCTCGGACGGCGCAGCGCTATCGAGCGCGTGATTGTGGTGTAGGGGATTTTCAGCACGCCCGTCAGGTCGATGCCGAACGGATTGAGCGGACCGCCGAGATATCGGTCCTCATGATAGCTCAGGCACTTCCAGTATTGCTCCGGCACCTCGCGCACCGGTATCGACTTGTGGTCTGGGTTGGCGGTGTAGTCGCCAAGTTCAATAGCGCTATCGGTGTAGTTGACGTCGCGCAGGCTATCCATGCGCGGATCAAACGTGCCGACGAAGTTGCCTTTCGGGTCATAGACCGCGGTTGCAAGCCAGCGCTCGGCGTCATAGCCAAGCTTGCCGTGCATGGTCAGCGCGCCGGTATAGCCGCGGATTGGGGCGACCACGTAAACCAGCAGAAGAGCGAAGATCAGGTACAGCACGGAAAACGTTGCGACGTGGCGCAGCGGCCCGAGTTTCGGGTTGAATGCGACAGCACGCATCGCAAAGCGCGCCACGCGGCGCGGGATCACAACGATCATCTCAAGAAGTGCGGTCAACTGCCGCAAGAGCCGTAACATGCCTGTCGCAAAGCCGCTTTATCGAAACGTCCAACTTGGACTGAGCGGCTAGGGCTACAGTGACTTTGCGGCGTCAAATGCGCCAAAGCGCGGCGGCTTCACGGCCTTATGAAATAGAATGCCGTGCGGAGGGATCGGCTTAAAAACGCAGAAACAATGCCGCACCGCAAAACGCGGTACGGCGGAAGATTTTCAAAATGCACAAAGTCTGGGACGGACGTGATGCAGATCAAGCTCTCAGAAGTTGTTCATGAGCACGAACACGCCCACGCCGATCGCCGGTCCCATGAGAGTCGCCAATAGCATCATAAAAAATGATTTGGTCGCCATAACTCTTTACCCCGCAGCATAGCCGCTACTGTTGTTACACCATTCAACCCAACGGCCGGATTTTGCCTCGTCCAGCCCGTTGGCATTGCGCAGATGTCTAAGAGCCCCCTCTAGGACGCCGCGCCCGGTCACCTCCAAATACGCAAGCGGATTGCGAAGTAACCAGCACCCTGACAATACATGATACGAAAGTGCTTGACAGAGCGATCTCGCGATTTGTCAAAAAGTCAGTGTGTTTGCTGACACACCCAGTTTACCAGCTCGCAACACTAGGAAATGCTGGCTTAGAAACGGGCATATGCCTCAAGAAAACGATTGCAAATTAGGCAGTTAGCCCTGCAGGTGGCGGCCCTCGCGATGCTCAATTTGAACGCCGTTAAGCAATTCGGCATCAGCATTTGTAACAATTCGTGAAATATGATGTGATCGAATCGTGTGGATTTTATCGCACGCAAGCGCGTGCGCGTAGCAATTCAAGAAATTCTACTTGAGGTCGAATAAGCGCAGTTGCCGCTCATCCTGGCCGCGCGTTTCCGCCGCCAGCTGCTCAATCCGGTCAAACGGCACCTGCTCCGCCGAAATCAGCGATTTGAGCGCCTTCATCGGCCGCACCAGGCCTTCCTGCACAAGGTGGAACTCACCGACCGTCTGGCCGGGCAAGGCTTGCGCCGGATCGAGCCCCGATTCCGACTGGAAAGCGGCTTTCAGCTTGCGCAGCGCCGTGTCTTCACGCACGCGGCCGATGAACCAGCTGGTGATCTGGTCGCGGCTCTTATAATCGAGGTCACCCGGCGACTGGGTGGCGAGCATCAGCCCAAGTCCCGCCGAGCGGGCGCGCTTTAGCAGCGACTGTAACGGTTCAGCGGTCGCCGGCTTCGAGTTGGCCGGAATGTAAAGATCGGCTTCGTCGAACATGACGACGGCTTGCAGCTCGTCATTCGGGTTGCGCTGACAGAAGCGCAGCGCTTCCGACAGGAATTGCGAGACCCAGAACAGAATGTTTTCGTTGTCTCCGAGGAAGCCGGTGTAAATGATCGACAGCCGCGTGCGGTTGGGGCGCTGATATTTGCCAAGCCCAAGCAGGCTTTCCATGCGCAAGCTTTCGCCGCCACCCTCAAACAGTGCCGAGTTCCTGAGCCGCAAGCTATCCAATTGCGCGACGAGATCGCGGCGCAGTTTGCCCGACGGGTCCATGCGCTGCGTGCGGTCGGTCAATTCCGGGTGCTCGTCTTCGAGCAGGTGAATAAGATCGCCAAGCGTCACTTCGCTGTTGGACAGCGAGCCTAAGATGCGCAGTGCAACGGCCAGCACGCCCGATTGTTTCTGGTGGGTTGCTGAATTCTTGAGATGCAGCATTTCGCCGAGCGCTGCCGCCGACAAATTGGCCAGCAACTGCTGTTCGTGGTCCGGCAATTCGTTGATGCCCGTCGGCAGCAGCGTGATCGAGATCGGCCGCCCGGATGACCGGCCCGGCGTATAAACCGCGACGTCAATCGCATCGGCCAGCTTTTCGCGTTCGGCGCGCCGTTCGGCGGATTCGCTTTCGTTGGTCCGCCAGACATCGGGGTTGGCATAGCTCGCAAGGTCGCCCTTACGGTCAATCAGCACTGCCGGAATGCCGCGCAGCAACAGCTGTTCGATCAGCGACAGGGCGAGCGTGGTTTTACCCGAACCAGAGCCGCCGAGGAACGCCGCGTGACGCTTCAACACACTCTTGTTCAAGGTCACCGGCCGCCCGCGATTGCCGACTTCGCGGCCCGACAGGATGCTCGACCCATAGGTGCCGTTCTCGTCCAAGATCACAGACAGCGGCAAATCATCGTCGTTGGCTGGCAGCTTTTCGCCGCTCTCAGCATCGACGGTGGCCGGCGTCTGATCGTCATCGAAGCCCGCCATCGAGGCTTGCGGATCATCCATGTCCTTGGAAACGAGACGCGGCACAGGCCGGCCCAACAGATCAAGGCGCAGCAGGTGGACAATCGAGATCAGGCTTGAAAGCGGCTTGGTGCCTTCCAGCCATTGGTTCAAGCCGGCGTCACCGCGATGATGGGCTGTAAACTCGCGCACCGTCATCATCCGTTCCCACTCAGGGATCGGCACCAGAAGTTGGCGGCCGCCGCCGTCACGAAATTTGCGGAAGGCTTGCGCGGTCTGGTTCTTTTTGTTTGGCGGGAAGTCGCTCGCCCGCAGCATGAAGCAGGACTTGCCTTGCATCGAGGTCAGAACTTTATCCAACTGTCGCTTCAAGCCGCCGCCCTGCGTCGGGCGGTTGCACAGGAACACGCGGACGTCGCTGGCAAACCCGGTGCGGTGGCGGACCGTCAGATCGAAGGCTGGCAAATCATCGCCGAATTCCAGACGCTTGACCGTCACTTCAATGGCCCGGCCCCACTCGTCGCGGGCCAGCAGCAGCGCGGTCGTTAGCACGTCGACCAGTTCTTTATCATCGGGCGGCATTTCGGCTTCGCTCTCGTTGGCGAAGCGCTCCCACATTTCGCGGTACTGCAGAGCCGAGATTGAACCGGTGGTTTCCGGTTCCTGGTCTTCGTATCCGGCCGGTTGACCGAGTGCCTGGGCCAGCGTGCTGATGAACGAAGGGTTGCCGCCGGTGTTGCCGCGCGCGTCCGCGTCATCGCCGTCGGTGGAGGTTGCTTCTCGCAACCGCGTTTGCGCGTGCTCCAACAGGCGCCGCGTCGAAAGGCCTGCAAACTCCTCAAAAAACTGCGGCCCAAAAAATGCCGACGCATCCGGGAAGCTCAAACCCGCGCCGCTGATTTCCGCCTGATGCGCAATGCGCCGCGTGATGATCAGCTTGGCTTCTTCAACCGTCCGGCTTTCGCGCAGCAGTACGGGGCCGGACTTCTCAATGCGGTCGATGTAGGATTGCGCTACCATTCCGCGCACCTGGCCGTAGAAATCTTCCAGGCACGAAATAATCACAATGGCGTTTGTCAGCCGGTTGGCAATCTGGATCAGATCGCGGACGGCACGTTGAAAACGCTCTTCGGCATTGTCGAAAAAGCGCAGGTCCTCGACTTGGTCGATGCAGAACACCAGCGCCGCGCGGTCAACCGACCAGACCAGCGCGCCGAGTGCTGCGATAATTTCAAACGAGCGGTCTTCGCCCGTATTTGGGTCGAGCGCGCATACCGCCTCATGCGCAATCGGCGACAGCTGGCGGCCGTGCAGATATTGGCGCACCCGCTGATCGATGCGCGGATCGCGGCGCTGCATATAGAGAAGCGCGCGCACGATGTTGATATCGAGTTCGCGGGTCTGGAACTTTTCGCTCGCCACGATGTCGTCGGCAAGCCGCATGATCAGACGCGCCAGTTCGGCGTCATCCATCTGTGCGTCGCGCAACTGTTCAAGGTCGGCGGCGGAAATCACTTCACTGTCGAGCACCAGTTTGTTGGTCAGCCGCGACAGCGCGCTATCGCCGAAGCGATCCGGGTCATACGGTTTTTCAAACGAATGGACGAGGCGGCGCAAAAAGAAGTCGGCGTAGTTCGACACATCCGGCGTCATTTGCGCGTAACCAAAGTACGCGCAATGCGTGCGGTGGCTTTCGGTGCGCAACGCCCGCAGAAGGTGGGTTTTTCCAGCGCCCGACTGGCCGTGGAACAGCAGAATGCGTTCCTGGACGTGGAAGCCCCGGCCCGAGGTGACGGTGGTCACCAGGTCGTTGAATTTGCGGCGCGCCTTCGCGTGAACCTCAGGCACGTCGACCGGATCGGCCCGCCAGAGATCATCTTCCCAGGTGATCGAGTGCTCAAACGCTTCGCTGAGCTTGTCAGGCGCCAGCGGCGGAGCAAACGTCGTTTTTTTCAGAGGACCGCCTTCGACGCCCATTTGGAAACGAATTGCCTTCAATCTTCAACGCGCACGAAGTGCCAAACCGTGTTCTTGTAGAGGATCTTGCTGTCCTCTAACGCTTTGAGATCACACTTGTCTTTGAGGTCAGCACCGGCCAGCACGACATTGCCGGAGCGATGGGCTTCAGCGAGCATGCTCTTGAAAGCAACCTCGCTCAGTTCCCACTCGGGCCGCGTGCTTCGAATCGCCTTCCACACCAAAGAGATAAACGCCTTGCGGTTGCCTGGCCAGCCCTCTGAAACGGGCCGTGCCGCTGATACAACAGCCTCAGAAAATTCGGCCATGTCAGGGCGCACGGCGACCCGCGATTCGGCGGGCTCAGAAATAAGCGGTGTTTGATCGTTGTCAGGCGTAGGCGCCGGCGCAGCTTTGCGCTTTTCGATTGTTTTTACAGCGGCTTCCATAGCCGGTGTCGAGGCCAGCCGGCGCAACACGGCGAGCGTCAACCCATCGATGGTCGCGTCTGGTGCGGCGGCGATTTCTGTGGCCAACGCCAGAACAAGCCGGCCGTCGGTCGCCAGTTCACGCGGCGATTTGAACAGCTGGCCTGCCAGAACGCGCCCGGCTTTGCCCGGCAGGCCCGATCCCTTGCCAAGCCCGGTTTTGATTTTGTTGCCAAAGGCCTTTTCCAGAGCCACCACGGCCAACCCGGCGCGCAAGCTGGTTGGCGATAAAACCTTATCGACGCCCAAACCGAAGTGGTGCTGCAACACCAGCGCCGCTAACCCTTCGGCCCGGGTGAACGCCTTGGCGTTGGCTGGCGAGATGATTTTCAAGCCGAGCGCGCGGGCGATCAGGCTTGTGCGGACGCCGTCCCACCCGCCATCCGTAATGCGGTACGGGGTGATGAGATCCTCGGCCACGCGCATACCGGCCGCCGTCGCGGTAAGCCTGCCGCGGCTTTCGGTGATCAGCTGTTGCGATCCGTAAGCGCCAATCGCCAGTTCGGCCGAACGGCGGAAAACCGTGCCGTTGATCTTGGGTGCGACCAGCGGCGCCAGATCGCGCTGCAATTCCGCGCGCGTTGCAGGTGCCGCCGCGATCCGCAGCAGCACCAGGTCCTCGATCGACAGAATGGGTCTCGCGGACATGTCCTGACTCGCGTCCTGGCTCGCGCTCGCCGCCGTTTGTTTGCTGGTTGCCGCTGTCATGCCTGCGGTCTCCATAGAAGCGAATCGTTGTGCCCGATCCTAGGCGAAGTGCAGCAGCATCCAAGTGGCCGCGTCTGACTTGTCCCCGGGCCCCGTTTTTCGCCTTGGACCCTCAAAGCCATCGCACCCGCGTTCCCGGAAGCCGCGGCCCGTGAGTGGCAGAACGCTCCGCGCTTCATTCCGCGGCTATCCGGGATCTTTGCCGGTTGAGCAATGATCTCGATAGCCGGCGCGAAAGATCCCGGCTCTTGGTGATGCGCGCCGCATCACTGCGGCCGGGAATCCGGGTGTGGGGGAGTTGGTGGGTGGCAACCGGCCACTCAACATCTCTGAAACAAGGATAACCGCCCCCCAAACGTCAGGCTTTCGCCGCGCGGGCGCCCAATTGGCGACACGTTGTTGAGGCGAAGATGAGGGAAGGGCGGGAAGTCAATTCTCGAGGGAACCCAAAGCCTATGTCTCAGAGTAACAACGTCGCTGCGCCCCCGCGCCCCGGCCTTACTGCGCACTTGCGAACATCTGATTCGCTTTCCGTTAGCGTTAACGTCCAGTTAACGGATTTGCGGCAATGATGATGTCATCCGCACATCGTGTGCCGGGAGTAGCAGTTATGTATCGCGTCGCGCTCACGGCCGGTCTTGCAGCAGCGCTTGCTGGTTGCAGTCTCGGCTCTTCCACCATCTCTTCGGGTTTTGCAGAAGATAGCAAAGCCACGGCCGCCATTTCAAAATCGAAAGCCAAAAGCGTTGGCCTCGGCGGCGAACCGTCGATTCCGCGCACTGGTAACGCCGCTGGCGTGCAAGTGGCGGCGCTCGACAAGGCGCCAACGGGCACCTTCGAAAAAGCGCCCGCCGGCATCTTGGCCGACCGCGATTATTCGAAAACCATGCTCGACGCGCAAATGGCCCGCGACGTGATCAATGCCTACCGCAAGGACAAGGGCTTGAAGCCGTTGAAGCTCTCGCCAGAGCTGACCGAAGCGGCCAAGGCGCACGCCCGGGACCTCGCCAAGTGGGATCGCATTTCGCATTACGGCTCCGACGGCTCAAACCCCTGGGACCGCGTCAAGCGCACCGGATACAAGGCCCGCCTGACGGCTGAGAACGTCGGCACCGGCCAGATCGATTTCAGCGAAGTGATGAAGGGCTGGAAAGACAGCCCCGGTCATAACAAAAATCTTCTGATGACCGACGCCGACCACATGGGCGTCGCGCTCGTGCAAGATCCAAAGAGCGAATTCAAATCCTTCTGGACGCTCGTCATCGGCTCACCGATGTGAAGTGCGCAGGCGGCCGGCGCGCTCCTTTGCGTGTCGCCTGCGCCAACCAAGACGAGAGACGGAAGCGTTAACGCCGAGCCAATTTCTTGCTCTGTTGTTGGGGTGGAGGGGCGTCTTTGCTGCGAGATGTCGCGGGGCGGTGGCCGTCTATAAATCGCGATGCAATTGTAGATAGGCCGGACAAGACAAGTATGCTTGCCCCAATGGTTTCATGCCCAGTTGCACAAAGGATAGTGCCTGCAACTAAAAAGCTCATCAGAACAAGAACCGCAGCCCAAAGGCACGAAAGTCGATAGAATTGCTCGCTTGCAACAATTTTGTCGTTCCTGTTTTCGCCGCGTTCAAGTGCGGTTTCAGCCATTCCAATGAGACGAAGCCCCGCTCCCGGACAAGCGGCTTCATAACTCTCAAAATGTTGAGGATGTGGTACGGGCCCGTTGTAGAACTCAGTTCTAACAACGTGTTTAACGGCTTTAATTACTTGTTCCCGCTTGACCGCGTCACCGAGAACCGGAGTCAGCTCTTGTTCTAGTTTTTCAGAAAGCTCGGTTTGTACCGATGCGCTGCCGTCTGACTGACTATTGACACTTTCAGCCGCAGTCGGAGCGGCCTCTTCAGGCCGCCCATCTCGAACCCGCGATGGCGAGTGACTTCTGTTTTTGCGTCCCATCCAGATGCACACCCGGTTCCGACTCAAACGCCTCATTCATGGCGATGCCAACGCTTTGCCATGCATAGGCGATTGAGTCAAAATCGGTGCACTGTTTGCTGAGGGGCCGGTAGCCAAAAACCCGCGCTGGGGCAGAAAAGCCATCCAACACAGCCTCCAGGCACAGGGTATAGGTGTCTCTGTGTGGCGTATAATCATATTGCCAGAACTTTTTGGCGCTCATGGCTATCATCCTGAATTCTATATTTGTGACTTGACATGCAATTAGCGTGTCGAGTGGTTGATTCGGACTATAGCTAGTAGTTCCTAGTGCCACTATCAAGGCAGAAGCTTGCCGGTAGGTTACCTGATTAATTTCAAACGCAAGCAATAGCGCGAAAAGGAACTACTAATCAGTAGTTTAGTTTATTTTTCGAAGTAAGTAAACATCCTGTTAGGATCGTTCCGGAACGTAGTGCCTATGCGTGCCCTGAAAACAGCACGACAGCCGCCATGATCGAAAGTGATAGGCAGGTCAGAAAAAGGCGTGTTTTGTAAATCCGTGAGTCTGTCATCTGCAATTCCCCTTTGTGCTGGCCTTGCGGGGATCGCTGGCCTCAAGGGTTATGGTTTAAGCCGCGCTTGGCAGTGGCGCTGTTCCGCGCGGAACACGGGCACCCCAAAACAAAAAATGCGGCCAACAAAAAATGCGGCCAACAAAAAAGGCGGAGAGGGTTTTGCAACCTTCCATCCGCCTTCTCCGACCATACCTAAATACTAGCACAGCAGCGTTGCGCTGTCCAATGATCTTTATGCTTACCAACAAAACGAGCGTTCGTTTTGTTTGGCTTAGCGCCAGCGCGGGCGGCCAAGGCGGACCACAACGCCGCCCGGTGCATTGGAGGCATCACCAAATCGTGGGGCGCCATTGTGCAGGTTATAGCTTGGCGTGACATTGACTGTTGGCGGTGGCGTGACGTTGTCAACGCGGATGCGCTTTCCGGCAGCGTGCGCCGGGGCTGTGGTGGCAAGCGCGGAAACGGCGGCAAAGCCCGCCACGGCAATCATCGATTTCAGCATTGATCTTCTCCCGGTCAGTTTGACGAGCGGGGATCGCTCGCCGTGGGAGTTGAACTCTAGAGGCTGAGGGTGAGCGCTGGCTGTTCCTTGCGAAACTGCGCGGCTTCCAACTAGAACTTCGGCAGGTTTTTCCAGATCGCGATTTCGATATCGAGACGGCGCCAGACGACAACCGAATTCATCAGCGCCACCATAACCAGCGAGATCGAGGTTGCGAGTGCTGCGCCGATCAAGCCGAACGACGGCACGAGCGCGAAGTTCAGCGCGATGTTCAATATGGCCGCGGCCAACAGCACGGTAGCACACAGCGCCTGCTCGCCAAGCATGTTGAGCAGATATTCGGCCGGTCCCATCGATGAGCGGAACAGGAAGCCGACCACCAGAATGCACATCACCGGATAGCCTGCGTCGAATTGCGGTCCAAAGCACCACAGCAGCGGTTTGCCGAGCGCCAAGATAAACACCGCGCCCGCAAGCGACGGCCAGAATGTCCAGTTTACGGCATCCTTCACGAACGCGCGCAAGCCTTCCTTATCGCCGCGCGCGTTAAGGGCTGCAAACTTATGGGCGACCGCGCTGCCGACCGCGTAGTGCACGAACATGATCAGCGCCATCGTTTTGCCGGCGGCGAAATAAATGCCGACGTCTGTCGGTGTCATGAACCGCGAGATCACCAGCACATCGGTATTCTGCAGCGCGAGTTCACAGCCGGAAATCAGCACCAGCGGCAGCGAAACTTTCAGCCAAGATTTGAATGCGTAGCGGCGCGGGCCTTTGGCAATGCTGGCCGCAATGCGCCGGTTGATCAGCAGCAACTGAATAATGCCCGTCGCCCAGGTCGCGGCAATCGCCGCAGCGGCAGCGGTTGCAGCCGTCATCGGCAGGCCATAGGCGTTGGCGCCAATCATCGCGCCAGCAGCAACAGCGGACGCAACACATACGGCGGAATAAGCGCAACGC